>CAZYPH010000092.1:0-8544 GCA_964649095.1 uncultured Oligoflexia bacterium
AGATACATCTTGCGGTTCTCGGCGGGATCGTCACGGTGGCTCATCTGCATCCGCAGCATACCGGCGAAGGTCTGTTGGGCGTACTCGTCGTCGCTGGTTGCGACCACGCTCGTGTCGGGGCCGAAACCCAGTTGGCTTCTGAAGCAATGCCTGCTGTGCGATGTACGATGTGGCCTGGAGACAGCTCATTATTTACAATGCTCCGTTGGGTTCGATGTTGTTCTTCTAAAGCTCTTAATCGCTGTTGCAAACGTTGCGAGCGCGTTTGGTGTTCGGCCAAACGTGATGAGGCATAACGAAGGTCTTCAATGAGCCCTTCTCTTTCTGCCAATCGTTGTGCGCAAAGGGCCGCTTGTTCGGGAGTAAATTGCAAATAGATGGGCGCCTGGTTACGGCCTCGGTCGAGTTCCAATCGATAGCGGGCCGAACACACTTCTACCCGGTTGTTGATATGCCAGGTGGCCTTTCTGCGGATGGTTTCAATAACCATCTGACTAATGTGACTTATGGCACTCGTACGCTCATTTTGCGGATCGATATGTCGTGCCAGAGCGAAAGAGGCATTATTCATCGTTAGATAGGAACTACTAATGTCGCTGACTAACGATCTGATTTCTCGTGCAACCTCTTCTGTTTCGTTGGCCAAGTTATTGAGTCGTCGTACGGCAGGAGACTCGGGTAGAACGATATTGCCGCCCTGCGAGTGGAAACGCATGAGTTGGAATCCACCTAACAAAACTTCACGATTGGCCGATAATGTCTCAGCGGTGGAGTCTAAACGCAGCAGTACCTGAGGTGCTAACGCGATACCCACACCCGAGACGGCACTGGTAATTTCTTCAGCCCGGGTGTGGGTTAGATAATAAAGCCCTTGCCAGTCGACTCGCAACGTAGAGCCTACCGACTGGCGAGAGTTGCCAAATACCCCAGCCTCTACACGTAGTGGCCGCCGTGATAGGTTGATGGGCGCTCGTTCTGACGCGTTCCATGGGCTGATCGACGAGGGTGTTTGTTGTTGAGCAAAAGACGTTGGAGTATAAAATATGGTATATATAAAAAATATAATATTAATAGATCTTGAGACAAAACTTACTGTTCGACGCACAAAACACCTCTCAATGTGACCGTTAGGGTCCTAAAAAAAATCTTAGGTGAGACAAGAACCTAGCGGCAGCGTCGTCGTAATGTCGATTGGTGGGGTGTTTTTTTTAAAGGAGTTGCAGAATGTAAGAGGCTTCGGCGCAGTTCAAAGCACCGAAGCCTCTTTGAAAATTACTCTTCAGCGTCGTTGCTGCTGATAAAACGTGACCCGAAACCGCCCACTGTAGCACCGGCTAAACCGGCTAAGGCTGCTGAGCTCGCCAAACTTTTTACCGTTGGTTTTTTTGGAGCTGCTTTTTTTGCAAGCGCTTTTTTTGGAGCTGGTTTTTTTGCTGTTGCTTTCTTTTTAGGTGCTGCTTTTTTTGCGGCTGGTTTCTTCTTCGCAGCGGCTTTCTTTGGAGCGGCCTTTTTGGGAGCTGCTTTTTTTGCAGGCGCTTTTTTTACAGGTTTTTTAGCAGCGGGTTTTTTGGCTGCTTTTTTTGCTGCTGGTTTTTTTTTAGGTGCTGGTTTTTTTGCGGCTTTTTTTGCTGCCATTGGGAGTGTCCTTTTTTGAATTGCGTTTTGTTTATCTAAAACAACGCTACAATCGTTCCATTTTTGTGTGAAGTTGTGAAGTATATTTCAAATTGTGAATATCAGTGCCAGAGTTGTTCGACATCGGAACGGTCTTGACCGTAACTATCTCGCAACAACCCCCATACGGTATTGGGGTCATTCATGAGTTTGCCGGCGCGTTGTAGCAAGTTTTTGAATGGAATGAGTTTGACCGAATAACCCTCTCGGCCCGCCTGGTAATGCGCGATGTGGTTCTCGGTAACATACGACGATGCTAACCGACGCCGTATCATGTTGAGGTCGCCGTTGAGTTTGAAAGGCAAAATCGGACGAGGGGGATTCGTTTGAAAAAAATTGTCACCCAGTGGGTCCATAATCTTAGCCACGTTGAAATTATTTTCGCTGCGTAGTCGTCGTAAATAGTCTTGTAGTTTGGTTTTGAGGCTTGCTGCAATCGCGGTGCGTAGCTCACCCTGGCGTCCCCCAGCCGAAATGATTTCTGTCGATGATAAGTTCGTATTGATTTCTGTTTCGACAGACTGAGAAAACTGGTCGTTTTGCCCAGGTCGAATAATCGGCGCCCAAAGCGTGTACGGCGTGTCTTGCGCCGACCCTCGGCTAGAATAAAAGTACGGATTGAAAAATTCTTTCGCACCCGCGTTATCAACAACCGTGTCGACGGGAATGTTATATCGCCCAAGTTCGAACTCGTCCGGCAGCATAGCAGCGCGTAGGCCACGTGCTAAATCCGCCATGCCAAACGATGATCCTTGTCCACTCGGGCTGCGTAGATTGGCGTAAAAGCCCGCTAAAACACCGATGTCATCATAACCCTTCGTGCCGTCTTCGTTGATGGGCAGCCATGGAATGTTGCTGGGTGGCAGCGTTTGCCCCGAGGTGTTTGAGACGGGTTTGGGCACTAACGGTTTATAGAATTGTGAAGCCTCGAGTTTTGGTCCGATGCGCGAACCGAACGGCACGGCGGCGGCATAGGCCGTCATTTCGAGATCTTGACCAGGGTTATTAAATGGAAACGGGTTGAAGAGGAGTTTTACTTTCGCTTGAAGCTTAATGGCGTAATACACGTAGGCGTTCGAATCTTTGTAGACGCCTACGATGGGTTTCGCGCGAAACTTTTCCATTTGCATGAGGCAGCCCTGCGCCGGATTCGACCCCTCTAAAAACGCCACCCAGGTATCGATTTCAGGTTCGATTTTTTTTAGCTTGAGCATTTCGTCGGTGGGTAGCAGCTCGGTCATGCGAACTTCGTCATGTGAAAACGTATAACGATTCAAATTACCAAGGGCTGTTTTTAGGGCCAAAGCCGTACGTTCGAGTTTTGCTGGGTCGTCGCGGGCTATCAATTGATTTAATTGAGTGTCGCTTAAGTTACGCTTTGGTCCTTCGTTTATGTAGCTTTGAATGTTTTGAATTCTATGAAACAGCAACAGTTCTTCTGTCACCAAACCCACGTCGTTGTTTACGAGGCCTGCTAAATTGGTTTGCGACATCAGTTGTGTGTCGACGTTCGTGGCGTAGAGCCAGTACGATAGAATTTCTGAATTCAAAGCCGAGCCTTGCGAACAGCTTGCGGTTTGAATCGTGGCAATCGTAATGGCAGATTGTCGGATTGCGGTACAGCTGGGATCGAGCGGAAAACACGGTGGCGGTTGAACCACTGGTACGGCGCGTACCAACTGACAGACGTTCGACTGCGTCGACAAACTAAGACACACGACCGGTACGCCGGGAAAACCTGTGGGGGAGTTTACGGCCGAACGATTCTCCCATTGCATGGGCTGACTGGCACCGGCATTGAGTCCACGACAGTCGGCATGTGTGGTGGCGTTGCCGCCTGAGATGCCACGTGGAAAACACTTTTGAGCCAGATTGCCCAAGACGTAATAGCGGTACAGAAATTTTTTGTAGGCTTGGCGCATCTGATAGTTGAGGTGGGAAATTTGGGTCATGTGCCGTGCTTGAGTTGCCGCGCCAGCATAGGCAGCCAGATCAGCCGCATTTTGTAATTGAATTTTAGAATGCACCAACATGCCAATGTTAATGACAAACGCGAGAAGCGTAATCATGGGCACGATGGAGAAGATGATCATGATGCTAATTTGGCCAGACGGTGTTGTTCTATTTATACCCACCCTATAAATAAAACATGTTTATCACACGACTCAAAGGGGATTTGATTTTAATGCGACGTGCTAAGTTTGATTTAATCTGTTTGAACTACGGATTTACGCGCCAAATTGTTGCGTAGAACTTTCCGGTTCCAGAGTGTTTACTGACTCCGGTAATAACGTACCGACCGTTAGAGTCGACAGCTAGTCCTGTGGCATAGTCGTTTTGATTTACCGTGCCTGCTGCATCACCGTGTGAGAAGACACCGTTTGTGGCAAATGTAGTGTCGTCAGTTCCGTCGCTGTTAAGTCGCAATATCAGAGCATCAAGATTTGCAGAGGTATTGGCGCCGTAGCCGCTGACTACGATACGCCCGGCAGAATCTACTTTTATATCGGTACCGACGTCGGTGCCATTGCCGCCCAAAATGCCGTTTTTTACGACATAACCGGTCGAATTGAATGTCGTGTCTAAAATGCCCGCAGCTGTGAAGCGCCAGACCGTGAGGTCAATGTTAGTGCCGTTGTGACTCGAGCCCACAACAAGAATGCGACCTTGAGAATCAAGAGCCATGCCATTGATGGCTTCTGAAGACGAAGCACTTCCGGCAGCATTGGCGTGCACCACAAAACCGGTGCCATTGAAGTCGGTATCTAAATCGCCATTGTTTAGTAGTCGTAAAACAACAAGATCCGTATTGCCGCTAGCATTGGTACTTGTGCCGGTAACAAGAATGCGCCCTGAAGAGTCGATTAGTATTGACCGTGCTGCGTCGTGTGCCGTGGCTCCAGGAGCGGCCCCGGCCATCTCAGCAAAACTTTTAGAGCCGGTCGTATTGAACGTGGTGTCTAACACACCGGTTGGAAGGTACCGCCAAACAAGAATATCTTGGCCCGAGGCTGCTGATCCAAAACCAGCCACTACGATATTGCCCGACGAGTCTGTGGTGAGCGCCATGCCATGGTCTTCAGCAGCGCCAGCGTAGTCGTTATTTAAGACCATGCCGGTGGTGTTAAAATTAGTGTCAAACGTACCAGTGGTGAATATTCGAAATAACGAGAGGGCATAATTGCCAACGATGGATCGTGTCATTCCAGCGATTAATAATCGACCGCTAGTATCGATGCCTAGGGCCTCGCTCCAGTCTCGCGAATCGCCCACCCCGGAGTCGTAGCTAATGACGCCGGCAGTGCCAAAGTCTGTATCAGTGGTGCCGTTTGTTGAGAATCGACGAACGGTCATGTTTTCAGATCCATTGTCTCCTGTTGAGGCTGTGGTCAGAATGCGTCCCGCAGAATCGAATACGGGCGGGCGCATGCGAGCAGCGGCGCCAATAATGTCGGCCGTAACCACAAAACCAGTAGAGTTGAATGTCGAGTCTAACACACCAGATTCGACGCATGTGTTGCCAATCAAAACGTATCCACTGTTACAAGTTGTAGCTTGCGAGGGTGTGTTTACAGAGTACGTGATAGGAATGTGCGGGCTGCAGCTAGCTAAAGCAACGAGTCCAATCATCCAGTTTCGTTTTGACATGATCTCTCCAGCGGGTACGATATGCGCTAAAAGCTCTCCTGGTCAATTCTATAGTTTGCTCGCAAAAATGGTCAGATGCGAGGCGCGGAGGTGCAAGCGAGGGAGCCGTACAAAAAAGTACGGCGTACTGAGCGCGTACCTCCGCAACGAAGTTTTTACTATTTCGAACATCGTAATTTTTAAGGTAGTTCGTTCAAAAAGGGCCCAGATGCGCGAAGCGATGGAGGCGATGTGACTAAGCTGGCCAAAAACGGCCAGCGCAGGAACTCGCCGACTGAGCGACAAAGCAGATGGGCCCCTTTTGAACGAACTACTACCAGTAGACGACGAGGCCGCGTATGGGGGACTGCAACATCGTCAACACACTCTTCTCCATCTCCGCCCGATAATTCGCCTGCCCCGTTTTTGCATTATGTAATTCTTTCTGAACATGGTTCATGAACTGGAGCCGAAGAAAACCTTTGCCGCAGGCTTGGCACCTCAACACTTCGCCTTCGGCCTCGTTTAAGCAGCCACATTTGTGGCACGCTCGAAATACAAATTGTGGATTCATAGTCGTTACCTCACGCAGTGTATCGACGGGGGAGGTAAATACTTGAGTGTAGAGCTCTAGAATTGAATTCGAGCTAGGAAAAAGTGGAGTAATTTAGTTTTTATTGGCCTAAGACATTAAAAATAAATGCTTTTTTATAAAATCACAAAAATCCACAACTTAGTTGCGGATTTTCTTAGATTTTCCACAACTAAGTTGTGGATTTTTAGATCTCACCAATTGCATACTAATTAAGTATGCAATATAAAAGATTTTTTGATGCTCGGGCATTTTTAGAGAAAAAGTCTTATTTTCTATTTGGCCCGCGTAGTGTGGGCAAAACAAGTCTTTTGGATGCGCAGTTGGGCGACTCAAAAAAGATTGATTTATTAAACCCGGCGGTGTTGTCGAGGTACGCCTCGCGCCCGGAGAGTTTATTAGAGATTGATTTGGGCCCTAATGCCTCGGTCGTCATTGATGAAATTCAAAAACTGCCCGCGCTTCTTGATGCCGTTCAGATCGCTATTCAAAAATACCATGCAAAGTTCGTAATGACCGGTAGCAGTGCCCGCAAGTTAAAGAGGCAGGGTGTAAACCTGTTGGGTGGGCGCGCGTGGCAGGCCTCGTTGCATCCTTTGAGTTTTTCCGAAATTTCCGATTTTGATTTACTGCGTTATCTCAGGCGAGGTGGTTTGCCTCATATCTACCAATCAAATGCTTATCAAGAAGAGTTAAACGCCTATACCGCGCTGTACTTAAGAGAAGAAATTATTCAAGAGGCCGCTACCCGCGATGTGCCCGCGTTTTCTAGGTTTTTAGAAACGATGGGCGCCTTATCAGGTGGAGAGCTTGTTGTCGATGCTGTGGCTTCTGATGCGGATGTAAAGGCCTCTACCGTCAGAAATTATTTAAGTATTTTGAGTGATACGTTGCTGACTTTTGAGGTCATGGCCTTTCAGAAGGGTGCCAAACGTAAGGCCGTGAGTCGTAGTAAAATCTGGTTGTTTGACGTAGCGGTGGCTAATGTGTTGGCGCATCGTACGGCTATAGAGCCCAAGTCAGAAGCCTTTGGACGTGCGTTTGAACACTTTATCGTGCGCGAAGTGAAAACGTATTTAGATTATCACCGCGCGCAGGTTCCACTAAACTACTGGCGTACGGTCGATCACAAAGAGGTGGATCTCGTTTTACCCGGTGTATTCGCCGCAGAAATAAAAGGTTTAGAGCGTATCCCCGACCGTGCGTTGCAGAACCTGATCGCCTTTCAAGAAGAGCGCGCGGTGCCGCGGTATTTTGTAATTAGCTGTGAGCCTGAACCGCGCCGCGTGGGCGCTATTGAAATTGTACCGTGGGAGCACTTTTTGCGTAGGTTATGGGCCAACGAATTTAAGTCGGCAATAGTTTAGCAATACTCACTCTATTGCGTCCACCTTGTTTCGATTCATACAAAACATCGTCAGCAGCTTTCACGACCGATTCTTTTGTGGTGCCGCACTTGGGATAGTTCGATACCCCTATACTGCAGCTCACAAAACCCAAGGGTTGTTTTTCGCGGTTGGCAAACGGGGTGTTTTGAATCGTCTCGCGAATGCGTTCGGCTAGTAGCGCCCCTTGATCAAGATCAGTTTCGGGGCACAGAATAATAAATTCTTCACCGCCATAACGCGCGACAACGTCGGTGGTGCGCGCCGAAGATTTTAAGAGCGCCGCGTACTCTTTAAGTAGAGCGTCACCAGCTGGGTGGCCATTGGCATCGTTATACTTTTTAAAATGATCGATGTCGCAAAATAGAATCGTATACTTCGAATGGTAGCGTTCGGCACGAGCGTGTTCCGCTTCGAGTAGTTTTGAGAATTGTCGAAAATTAGTGAGACCCGTCATGCCATCGGTTGTGGCCATTTCCTCTAACATCTTGTTCGCGGTTTCTATTTGGGCGATGTACTCTTGAATTTTACGTTCGTTTTCTTTTTCTTGTGTCACGTCACGAAAAATCAGCTGCAATACTTCGGTGCCATCGACTAATTTTAACGGGCTTGCGGCCATTTCAGCTTCAATGTGTTGGGGGTCGCGATTGAGAGGGCTCAATACAGCAGGTCCAACCGAGAGTGCCAATTCGAACGTTTTCGGATGATAACGTCGCGATGCAATGCGCAGCATCTTTTTAAACTCACCCAATACATGGGCTGGGCAAAATTCATGAATGTCGCGCCCAACTAACGTGCTGGTAGCTAGCCGAAAAACTTTCTCCGAGGCGTCATTCGCCTCTAAAATAACCCCTGTTTGCATATCAACTAAAAGAATTGAGTCGATTGAGCGTAAAAACAGATCCTGATAGTGCGCCTTATGTGATGGGGATGGGGGTGTGTCGTGGTCTAAAATATATGCCGCATTACTCATAGTGTTTTAATAATATATGTATTTATTTAATTACTAACCTACTTACTTTTTGCCGATAGGCATTTTGTGGGCGGAGCCATGACTGGCATTGCGCGTTACATTTAGCGGGAGTTCAACTGTCTTATGAGATAGGAGCGACTTTGTGGAATGGAAGTATATTAACCTGGGCCTAGTTGTTCGAGTATTTTTGGCTCAGGCAGCGTGCGTTTTTGCAGCCAGCGTTCTGCACTTAGGTGCTTTGCACGCACAGGGTGGGCGGGGCACGCACATACAGATTTGTTTGTGCCATGCAC
>CAZYPH010000092.1:8554-9449 GCA_964649095.1 uncultured Oligoflexia bacterium
CTTGTTGTTCCCTTTTTTTTGGCCCCGGCCGCGTGCTTTTTTCCAGCCTGCGTCCGCCCCTTCGGGGCTTTGCCCCCCCCGGGGGGGCGGGGGGTTAGACTTAGTGAGCCGGCACCAATGCCGCCAGTCGTTGTTGACAGTCGATTTGAGCAACCGTCACAGCCCGCACGACCACTGCAGGAATCACACTTTTACACACGAAACCCTGATTATTCCGTGACGCCCTCGTGTGGCGTGCGGCTGCGCTGTAGTTATGCCGATAGTACGATTCGTCGAGCCGAGCGCGAGTCAACGAGCGGTGTGCACAATATTGACGTGAGTGGTGCGGCATTTGTATATGACTTTCCAGCGTTTCGCGATGTCGCAGCGACCGACTCGCTGAACCGAATTCGAGCCATGGGTTTCGAATGCCCAGAGCGTACGTGGGGCAGAAGCTCAGATATGGCGGCCTCTGCATTTCAAAGCGGCCTAGAAAACCAAGCAGCATTTAGGCGGTCTCGGAATTCTGAGCTCTGGCGCCCAGGTAGTTTCGGTTCGGCTCGTCGCGAAAATTTCGATTTTATCATTCAATCTAATTCGGCGACGGGGCAGTGTGACATGCCTAGCCAATTACCCGCAAATAGTCAGATAGGACGATTTAGCCAACAGTCTAAAAACCTCAGAGAACTTTGTAATCGCGCCGTCAGAGAGCTCGAGATTGGCGCTACGCGCGCGCCTGCGCCTGGCCGCGCAGCCCTAACCGCAGCCCAGCGCGAGCAGAACGATCTAGAAAGGCAGTGTGCGCAAAATCGTACGCCTTTCATTGCACGTACCGAAAATAGCTCTAGCGGCGGCATTCGCTTCGCAAATCCGTATGTGTGCTGTCAGTATGATTGGAGCCAATGGTTATCGACTT
>CAZYPH010000093.1:0-9000 GCA_964649095.1 uncultured Oligoflexia bacterium
GTTGCAGGCGGCTCATCTAATAGTTTCTGCTGTTTGATTTTTTCAACCTGATCGGCAAAATAGTTGAATGTCGTGCGTAATAGATCAGCAGACATTGGAAAGCTCATGAGTTTGCCATTAGTAATGGCTGTCAGTAGAGATTCTGCTTCATGCGCAACATGCGCCAGGGACGGAAATTGCAGCGACTTTGCGGTCCCTTTGATTGTATGAAAAATGCGATACAATTCTTTTAAACTCTCTTCGTTTAGAGGCGACAGCAGGCGCTCGCATTCTTCAATAAGCTCTGCAGATTCTTCAGCAAAAGTTTTATCTAATTTTGTTAGTTCTTCTTGAGGTGCTTCAGGATTTTTTTGTTTTTTATTTATTAATTCAGCTAATGGCTCAGATTCGAGTGGTTTTGTTAGGAATGCCCACGCGCCCGCTTGTAGGGCCTTGTCCCGGCTGCTCGCTTCGCCTTCTCCGGTTAGTAGACAGACCGGAATCCAATGGTATTTCGGGTGGCGTTTCATCCACTGTAGCAATTCTATGCCGGTCATGCCGGGCATCATCCAATCAGTGATTACAAACCATGGTAAGCTCTGAGGGTTAGTGACTAGGCTCTCCATGAAGGCCTTTGCGTTTGGATAAATCTGAAGCTCAAAGTCTGCTTCAGGAAGCAGCGGTCGTAATAATAGAGCGGTGCGTTTTGCGGCTACTGCAAAATCATCGATGATGGCAACCGTCTGTTTCATAGCATTCGTATCGACCTCAGCCATTCAAAATTAACCATGGTCAAGTCGTCTCTGGGCAGCGTTTTTCTAGGTAACTAAGTACTAGGGTTAGTAGTGGGAGATTCAGTTTTTAAGAGCCTCCACCGAAATATCCAGTGAACGCGTACAAGAGTACATTCAATAAGGAGCTCACCTGTGAAGTCGTTATCCATAAAATCAAGAATCCTACTGTTTTTGGTGCCGGCACTACTCTATATGATTGGGGCCTCGTGGGTGTTGGTGCACCAAAATTATACGGTTCGGCAAAATGCCATCCAGCTGCAGTTGAGTGGTTCATACTTTCGTGCTGTCTCGGGTTTGATTCATTTACTTCAGAAAGAACGCGCCCTGTCTTCTGGTGTGTTGACAGGTAAGGTGCCATTAAAAGACCTGCAAGAACATCGCCTTGAAGCGGATAAAAAAACATATATTCTTTTAACTATATTACCAGATATTACTAGAAGCATTAGAGAGGATACTGAGGCTAAATTAAATTCATTGAAAGAAACGCGCGCATTCGTGGACTCGAATGGCAAAGCTTTTGAAAGCACGAAAAAGTATTCCGAATTGATTGAAGCCTTTATCAACCTGCAATCAAAGCGTGCTAGGGAATATAACCTTAACGGCTTAGAAGGCCGTCTGGTTAGCCAGAGCATTTTTGAATCAGCAAAAGAAAATGCCGGTCGTATTCGTGGCATGGTGACGTCTATTCTGGGTGAAGATAAGCCCATTACTCCGCAAGATGTTGAGCGCATAAATGCCTATCGTTTAGGAATCCCTCTCAATTTGGAGTCAAAAGGTTTAATTATTTCCGATAGGTCACGCGACGATGTACAGAAAATATTAGCATCGCCAGAATGGCAGTATGTCACCAAAACGCTCACTACTTTGCAGTCTCGGGCACAGGCTGGAGAATATGGGCAAGACTCAAAAGAGTTTTTGACGAAAAGCACTGTTGTTATTGATGCCATAGCAGAGGTTCTTGAAAAAGAATCTGCGGCTTTGATGGCCGACATCGCAACTACTAAAAACTCAGCCACTACTGCATTTTGGATTTATTTATTGGCGGCAAGTTTTGGTGTGTGTGTGATTGCACTCATAGCTTACTACATTATGCGATCAACCACCTCCATTTTGACTTCAGTAACACGTGATTTGACCGCGAGTACGGGCGTTGTTGGAGCATCATCCAAAAAATTATCAGAAGCGTCGACGTCGCTATCGTCTGGCGTTGCCGAGCAAGCAGCAGCATTACAAGAAACGGTGGCTTCGTTAGAAGAGATCAGAGCCATGGTAGGTCGTAATGCCGATGGCGCTAAACAGGCTCAGGACATGGCGGTACAGAATAGTGGAGAGGTGCGTCAGGGCAAAGAGGCAATCGTTAAGATGCTTTCTGAAGTCAATGAAATTGCCGAAAGCAATCAAGCCATTGAACGCCAGGTTGCCGCTAGCAATTTGGAGCTAGCTAGTATTACAAAAATTATTAACGAAATTGCTACAAAGACCAAAGTCATTAACGATATCGTTTTTCAAACTAAACTTCTTTCGTTTAATGCTTCTGTGGAAGCTGCTAGAGCCGGTGAGCACGGAAAGGGTTTTGCTGTGGTTGCTGAAGAGGTTGGTAACTTAGCTATGATGAGCGGTAATGCCGCCAAAGAAATCGTTCAATTATTGGAAGGAAGCATTCAAAAAGTTGATGGCATTGTGGCAGAAACAAAAACTCAGGTAACCAAAATAATCGCCGATGGCAAAATCAAGATAGACTCTGGTGTGAGTACTGCAAAACAATGTAGCGCCTTATTTGATACTATTGCCGACCGTTCCGAAGAGTTGGGTAAAGTAATTTCAGAAGTAGCTACGGCAAGCTCAGAGCAGGCCAAGGGTGTTGATGAAATTTCAAAAGCGATGAATCAATTAGAGTCGGTTACAAACACAAATAGCTCCGCTGCAGATCAAGGTGCTAACGTGGCAACTCAATTGCGGGAGCAAGCTAAACTCATCGAAACCTACGTGCAGAATCTATCAGGCTTAGTTTTTGGAGGTGCCGTTATGCAGGCACAACGATCGCCAGAAGTTGCGCCGATTATTCCAAAAGCTTCACTGCAAGTGACTGCAAAAGTAATTCCACTCGTTGCCACTGCTCACGACGCGCCGGGAGTGCGTTCTCATGAGCCGAAGCCCGTTGTAATGCAGCGATCGCCTGCAGTGACAGTGACGCCATCATCAAGTGCAAACGTCGTCGGTATAGTAGCGCCAACAAATACTAAAAGTAGTGGTGTTGCGTTAGAGAGGGTTAAACTCACTGCTAGTGGTGAGATGATTCCGTCTAGCGATGACGCGCGTTTTGTTGATCTTTAGTTTGGCTTAATTAGTGCGGCTGAAATCGACCTCTGAGTTGTTCGACGGCCTGATACGGTGAGATTAAACGCTGTAACGTTTGGTTGAGAATCTCTGAGCCGTGGGTTTGGTTTAAAAAAACTCTCAGTTGGTTTTGAATACGCCCTAAATAAATGTCCGTGATTTCTTCACTTAAAAACTGCGAGCGCTTTTTATCGATTAAACCGCTGGCGCGGCAATAGCTTTCGAACGCATTGATCGAGGCATGGAGTTCCGCAATGCCTTGATCAAAAAGAGCCTCTGTCTTTAATACAGGAGTCGACCACGTTGTACTGTTGTCACGGCTTTCGCGTGTAGTGGGTTTTAGTAAATGGGCGTGGTGGTGGTCTTCTGGAATAGATTCATCATCTAAGGCATGAGCGTTGTTCGGGTCTAAGCCGACCATGTTGATTAGTTCTTTGACCAACTTATCGGCTTCGGGGCGATCTGATTTGTTTACGACAAAAAGATCGGCAATTTCCATGAGGCCCGCTTTCATTACCTGAATACTATCGCCAGATTCGGGTACTAAAACGACACCGACCCCGTGGGCGAGTTTTAGAATATCTAACTCTGTTTGGCCCACTCCGGCGGTTTCGACCAAAATAATATCAAACTGAGCGGCGTCTAAAGCCATCACAACTTCTTTGGTCGCGTGCGATAAGCCACCATGTTTACCGCGGGTGCCAAGGCTTCGAATAAAGACACCGTCGTCTATGCTATGGCTTTGCATGCGGATGCGATCACCCAACACCGCGCCGCCACTAAAAGGCGACGACGGATCAATAGCTACTACGGCTACCCGTTTTTTTTCTGAACGAAACTTAGCAATCAAACGATCGGTTACCGTCGACTTACCAGCGCCGGGTGGACCCGTAATACCCCAAATAAAAGCTTTGCCTGTATAACTATATAGTGAATCTATGATATCAGCGACATGTTCGCTGCGGTCTTCGATGAGTGAAATTACTCGTGCGAGGCTAAGTCGATGCCCCGCACGCATTTTGTTGATAAGGTCAGTTAACGCAGGATTATCTTTTTTTTGCATAAATCTTTTCAATAATTTTTGTCGTGGAATTTCCAGGTATAAACTTCAACGCGTACACCCGACCACCCGTAGATTGAACGTAGTCTGCACCCTTTATGCTTTCAATGGGCCAGTCACCACCCTTCACTAAAACATTGGGTTTAAGGCGTTTTATTAGAGGCGCGGGATTGCCACCTCCAAATGAGGTTACAAAACTAACGCTTTCTAATGCCGCAATAACTTGTGCGCGGTTTTTGAGACTATTGATGGGCCGAGTCGGACCTTTGAGTTGTCGCACCGACGCATCAGTGTCGAGAGCCACAATCAAGTAATGCCCCAGCGCTCGTGCTTGGGCCAGGTAGTGCACGTGTCCTGGGTGCAAAATATCAAAGCACCCGTTTGTGAATACAACTTTTTTCTTTGGACTTTTTCTGTATATATTAAAAATTATATTTTCTAGCTTTTTTGGCGTGAGAATTTTTTTTGTAAAATGAATGTCTGTCATTAATGCGCTCTGAATAACACTTGTGCTGGCGTCAGTTTTACAAAGTAGCGAAACAATAGAAAATACGTCGTTACAAATACAGCCTGAAAACCAATCAAAGGGGCCGTAATACCGAACTGATTCGACCAGATAAGTGTGATGGGAATATCATTTAGAAAAAATGCCAACAAACTAACCAGTGAGCCCAAGGCAATCGCAATGGTAAGATCAAACAGTGTTACGATAACACTTAAATAAATAGACTGCGCCTGAGTCTCAACAGCCTGAACGGTATTGGTCGATTGCTGTTGGTTCTGAGCGCTTTGTTCTGCCAGTTTTTTGATTTCGAGCAGCATTTCCTGAGAGACCGTAGTTGATGTGGCGGTCGTCGCCTTCTTTTGTGAAGCGTACGGCAGTCCGTCAGAAAAATGGTCTAAACCAAGGCCTTGGTTTATTGGGCGAAATGGAAAACGCTCTGGTTGATTAGAGTTCTGCATAAAAATAGTATGGTGGAATTCAATTCGGGCGACAATATACTAAAAATTTAGCCAGAGTGAGAGCAGCGATCGCTGCGGTCTCTACTCGGTAAACAGTCGATCCTAAACTCAGTGCTAACCCTGTTTGTCGAAGTAGGTCTACTTCTGTGTCTGAAAAGCCGCCCTCAGGGCCAATATAGAGGCAGATGGGCGAGTCATTGTTTAGTTGTAGTAATTTTTGCGTAGTTGACCACTCTGCAGAGGACGCTATTTGGTGACGCATATCGGCATCAAAAGACAAATGCTGCGTATCCGGCTGTGACTTCAAAATTTCAGAGAGCGATTGTGGCGGGTGGATGGTGGTGCGCCAAACGCCTTCGGTTTGTTCTAACGCCTGATCTGCAAGGGTTTGCCATTTGGTTACGTGTTTATTATCTGACTTTGAAATTTTTACGACGCTCCGTTCTGTCATGATGGGCCTAATATGATGGGCGCCGGCTTCAACGGCCTTTTCGATTAACCATTCCATCGTATTGTTTTTGGCAATACCCACGGCCAATGTGAGTGTTGTAGTTTGCAGCGGTTGGTGCTGAGGGGCCGAGGTGCATTCTACAAAATCACCCATGAATGTGCCCTCGAATTTGCTGCCTAGGCCATCGGTAAAAGTAATCGCAGTGTGAGTTGGCAAACGCAGCACGTTTTTTAAATGGTGTTGGTGCGCTGGTGTCAGTGCAATCGCGGTATGCGGTTTTGGGGCCTGTAGTAGGGATGGTAAATACAAATGTCGTTTTGCCATAAATCTATTTTAGGTAGATGAGGGTTTCGTAGCTGCCATTGGGATAGAGAATGATATTCTGCGCATCGTTTGGCGCAAATAAACTCGTGTTCCAGTGCCATAAGTCTAGGTAGGGAAGATCGTCTTGTAAAATTTCTTGAGCTTGAGTGACGAAGTGTTTCTGTTTGGCAGTGTCTGTTTCGACTAAAAACTGATCGATCAATTGATCGAGTTTAGGGTTGTGATATTCGCCGCGATTAGTGCCTTTCGGGTTATTCTTTTGTGTTTGTGAGCTGTGCAGAATTTTAGCCAATATCTGCGGGCCGTTCACACCAATCCAGCGCGAAGTAAATAGGTCAAAGTCTCGTTTTAAAACGCGATCAAAAAATGTGGCCGAGTCTACGGTTTCTAAAGTCACTTCGATGCCAATTTTATCGAGTTCGTTTGCGATGATCTCAGCAATGTCATGCCCAGTGCGATCATTGGTGGTTAGGTAACGCAGCGAAAAACGTTTACCAGAAGCGTTTCGTGGGTACCCGGCTTGGTCTAAAAGTTCATTGGCAAGTTCGACGTTGTAGGAACGCGATGCGGGGTCTCGAAGTGGTATATAGAATTCGGTGTGTACTGGCGCTAAAATGCTCGTCGATAAATAACTTAAATTTTTGAGCCGTTTTTCTACGATTTCTTTGCGGTCAATTGCGTGGGCTATCGCCTGTCGAACACGTAAGTCCGACAAATATTGGTTTCTAAATTGAAAACAGAGGTAGCTGTATTTAACACCTGGCGCTGTGGTGAGTTTTAGGTGAGGACCATCTCTCGAAATTCGATCAAAGAGGTGGCTACTGAGCGAGTCCATCGTCATGTCAGCGTCACCTTTTAAGAGCATTTGAGTGCGTGTCATGTCATCTGCAGTATAAATAAAAGTTATTTTTTTAATCGTGGCATTTCTAGCGTAGCGACTGCGTTCGATCGTGAGCCGGTCTTCGGAGAATGACCGCAACTCGTATTCGCCGGATTCCATGAACGTACCGTCAGTCGCTAGCTTAAATATGCGAATGATGGGTAGTTCTTTTAAAAAAAATGGTTGGGGTGTGTTTGTGTGAATAATAAATGTTTGATCGTCAGGGGCTTCAAACTTAGAGATCGCCGCAAACACCACCCAGTGAGGGCTCTCTTTTTTATAGGTTTCAAATGTTTGAAGCACATCGTGTGCGGTTATCGGTGTGCCATCGCGAAATTTTGCAGTGGGGTCTAAAATAAATTTAAATTGTTTATAGTCTTTTGAGGTAATTGTTTGCAGGGCAAGATCGTTCTGAATCACGAGATTTTGATTGGTGGCTACGAGCCCACGGTAAAGTAGTTGGGTGATCTTTTGCCCCTCGGCATCGGTCACCGTGAGTGGATTTAAGTTACGAAAACTACTCAAAGTTAAAAAGCGTGTATGTTCGCGCCAAAGAAGGTTTGGAGCTGTTTTTGTAAATATTTTGTATTTAATAGATTGCGTCAATTTCGTGACGGCCGGCGCGAGGTATGTTGCAGCGCACACACTGAGTGTGAGTACGGTACCGATTACCCAGTAGAAGTTGCTTTTAAAACGTGAATTAGTGATCATAGTAGAGGCGTTACCATAGATGGGGTTTTTACCAAACCAGCGCCCCAACATACATTACATAAATTTGTATATCGACGGATTGATTACTCATGCCACTTAAGATGCCTTTAAGAATCACTATTAGAGTTCTAGTTTGCTTCATTGCAATTGCGGCCGTAATTTTCTCGGGTCAAACCGACACAATCAATGCACAGGTTGCTGACCAATTTAATGCGAATGACAAGGTGCCCTTTCGGTTAACCCCTCTTCAGAAAGAGGCGAATGCTGAGTTAAAAAAGCGCATTGAATTTTGGGTTTCTATTTATACAAAATACACCACACGCGAAGGTGTCGTGCATGATGCTAAATATCCTTACATTGTTTTAGAGCCTCTTGATTTTAGAACCGAACACGAAGATTTTTCGACGCCCGCAAAAATCAAAAGCCAAACCCAGCATCGTCGAATTGAGGCCGTAAAAGACTATTATGTGGCCTTGTTATTAAGTATCCACTCTAAACAAAAAAATCACGAATCGTTAACCGATGCTGAGAAACGTGTCGCTAAACTCTATGACGGCATTTCAGAGCCTGACAAATTCTACAACGCCGCTCAGACAAAACGAGTGCGATTTCAGTTAGGGCAAAAGGATAGGTTTCTACAGGGGTTGTATTATTCGGGGCGTTATTTGCCTGAAATGGAGCGTGTGTTTCGTGAAAAAGGCCTGCCTATTGAGCTCACGCGGCTGCCTTTTGTCGAGTCGTCGTTTAACTTAAGGGCCCGCTCAAAAGTTGGGGCTAGTGGCATTTGGCAGTTTATGCGGGCTACAGGAAAGTCGTACTTAACTATTAACGATTCCATTGATGAACGTAATGACCCGATGCGCGCTACAGAAGCTGCTGCTGAGCTGTTAAAGCTTAATTTTGAAACTCTTGGAACCTGGCCTTTGGCGATTACTGCCTACAATCATGGCCGTTTGGGGCTGGTGCGCGCGGTGCGGTCGATTGGTAGTATACAGTTAACAGATGTCATCGATAACTACCGTTCTCGGTCGTTTGGATTTGCGTCGAGCAATTTTTATACAGAACTCATGGCAGCCATTGAGGTGGAGTCAAATACCAAAAAATACTTTGGGGTTATCGAGCGTGACCGTCCGATTGATTTGATGCGTTTTAAGTTAAAACACAATATTCGTTTGCGTGATATTGCGACCTATTTTCGAATTCCTACGGCACAACTCATTGATATGAATTCAGCACTTTCCGATACCATTCTTACTAGTAAAAAGCCGATACCTCGGGGGTACGACTTGCGCTTGCCGGTTAGCTATCGAGATCGCTTTTTTGCGTTATACGAGTCGATTCCACTGAATAAAAAATATTGAGTAAAAATTGCCATTTAGGTCATTCTATTGGTTGAAAGAATTCCGTTAGGTAGATAGCCTAAATACCAATGTATTTTATCGGAATCGCTGGGGGCTCTGGCTCTGGCAAAACTACTTTCTCCAAAAAAATATTGGCCCAT
>CAZYPH010000094.1:0-8848 GCA_964649095.1 uncultured Oligoflexia bacterium
ATAAAGCACTCTAACTAATAACAAATGACGCGGCTGCTTTTATGAGACACCCCTGTCTAACGAAGTGTGCCCCTGCGCCAACGCCAACACACGATAGCCCTCCGCAGCAAGGAAATCGGCTTGTTGCTGAACCAATCTGACATCAAGAGGCGCCACACCATGACTACTCTGCATAGTGCCACACATCGGTAGCAGGCGTTCAAGCGCCCCTTTTACGGTAACCACACTCTCGTTTGCGCCGACTATATCATGGCGAGTGGCGGCATATTGATTTTGTGGTTCAAACGGAAAACTATCTTTCAGTATATATTTTTTCGATAATATATCTCTAGTGATACCAATCTCTCTCGCTTTCTCCCAAAAGGCTAAATCCACAGCATCACCCGTGCCATCGATAGCCTCGTTGCATAGACAACCCGCGCGCAGAATACTTTGTGTGTTGCCTGCTACCATTTTTTCAATAGTGAGCCGATTGATTGTTAATGTACCGGTTTTATCGGTAGCAATAAACGTACACGACCCTAACGCTTCGACTGCCGGTAACCTGCGCACTAAAACATTACGTTTCGACATGCGCCGACTTGCCGCCGATAGCGCCACCGTTAAAGCCACTGGCAAGCCCTCTGGAATGGCCGATACCGCAACCGCCACCGAAAAAATCAAAACGTTAAACCAACTCTCACCGCGCCACAACAATACTGCCCCCATCGCACACGATGCAAACAACAACCAGTACGCCACGCGACTAGTAAATACTGTCATACGTTGCAATAATGGGGGTGGCGCTGCGACCTCGGTCGCCAGGGAATGGCTAATCTTGCCAAGCTCGGTTTGTAGTCCGGTTGCGATGACAACACCTTGACCGCGCCCTTGAGTCACGAGGCTGCCACTAAATGCCATCGCTCGTTGATCGCCGAGTGCTAATGTTTGATCTACTTGAGAAGCATGATCTTTAATCGACGGCATGGATTCACCCGTCAATAGCGATTCATCTATATAAAGACCGTTAGAGTTTACTAATCGCAGATCAGCAGGCACTTTGCGGCCCGACTCGAGATAAACTACATCATCGACAACCAATTGATCGCTGTCGATCTCTTGTACCAGACCATCACGAAGCACCATCGCCTTTTGTGCGACCATTTGTTTTAGTGCCTCGGCACTACGCTCAGCCCCATACTCTTGCACGGCGCCCAAAACAGCGTTGATTAGCAGAATAGCCGCAATGAAACCCGCATCGACATAGTCACGCATTACGATCGAAACCAGCGCACAAGCGATTAACACGTAAATAAGCGGGCTTAAAAACTGCCGTATAAAGACAGCAAAAAAACCCAAACTAGGTTTTTTTGGCAACCTATTTGGGCCAAATCGATTCAAACGCTCTTCCACTTGCGCTGAAGTCAACCCAGAGATCATATTCCCTAACATAATAAAACCTATATATATATTAAACCGAAAATACTTGATGTAAGGCAGGCACCTGAGCTTCAATTTGAAGATTATCTGAAATGCGTTTTGCAAAAACCGTCTGAGCCTCAAACTCGCCGTGATTTAAAAACAGATTACTAGGTTTTGGTTTCACAAACGATAACCAATCCATCAGATCATCCGCATCGCCATGCGCCGAGTACCCATCGATGTTAAAAATCTCCGCCCGAATCTCGACCTCAAAATGATGAATTCGAAGCGATGGAATGCCATCTAACAACAAACGCCCTTTCGTGTCTTTGCCCTGATAGCCTACAAATAACACGCCGTTTTTTTCATGCGGTAATTTCGATTTTAGGTGATGCAACACGCGCCCGCCCTGCAACATGCCAGATGCCGACAGCACAATTTTGGGTTCATCTGACATGCATAACAACATAGAATCGTCAGGACTCTCAACGCCGTTGAAAAATCTTGTAGATAGCGATTCTTCTATATGATTTCCATTATGGTGTTCACTAGAGCTGAGGCATAACTCTTTAACATGTTTTAAATAGAGTTTCGTCACAGAGTTTGCCATCGGGCTATCTAAATACACTGGCACATCTGGAATTAATTTCTTCTGGTCTAGCTGATATATAGAGAAAAGTAGATCTTGGGCACGACCCAACGCAAATGCCGGCACCACAAGAGTGCCACCGCGCCCAATGACTTTATTGATAACGTTACAAAGCCTTTCCTCTCGGCCTTCTACTTCTACTTTACGATCGCCGTAGGTGGACTCTAAAACGACGACATCTGATTCTTTGATTTTTTCAGGTGGCTTTAAAATGTCGGAGTGTCCTCCACCCAAATCCCCACTAAACGTAATAATTTTTTTTGTGCCCTTACCATTTGGGCGACGCAATTGAACGATTGCGCTACCCAAGATATGGCCCGATCGCATGAAACGACACTCGAGGTCGCTCAGTATGTTATGCCACTGTTCCCAGCTCTTAGGCTCCACTAATCGCAGCGCCGCGTTAGCCTCTTCTTCGGTATAAAGCGGCAATGGATTGGAATGTTTTGAGTGTTTTGTTTTGCGAGCGAAACGAGCGTCTTCTTCTTGTAAACGCGCCGAATCTGGCAACATGATCGTCAACAAATCGGCCGTCGGTGCTGTGCAGTAGATTGGCCCACGCCACCCCCACTGGTACCACTTCGGAATTAAACCAGAGTGGTCGATATGGGCATGAGTGATAATCATGCATTGCACGTCATCTAAAAAATCAGGTTTATTCCAATTCAAGAGCCGCATTGGTTTTGGGCCCTGATACAGGCCACAATCGACAAGAATCGCACTACCGTTGTAGCGCACAAGCGTCTGACTACCTGTTACTGTTTGAGCGGCCCCTTCGAATTGGAGTTGAATCGTCGACATTGCTTTAGTCTAACGATCCCACTCCGACAGTCAATTTTACTACTGATTTGTTTGATCTAATACGACTTCAATACCCATATCGTTCATCGTACTCACAAACTGCTTTAATGTAATGCCGACGTCTGATGGGTATACAGCCTTAGGCGCACACGAGAGAGAGCCCTCTTTTGACACACCTGAATCCACTACTGATGCCAAATGAGCTGTCATCGCGCCATTCTCAAATCGTATTTTACCTCGCGGCATACGATACTTGTCACCCGGGGCGATAGCTACGGCATAAAACTGCTCAGCAGGAACATCTAAGTTAAAGTACTGACACTCTAACTGCGAGTCTGTTTTATGTAACACGGTAAGCATTACGTTACTGCCATTCACATATTCTGTGTACAGTGCGTTTTGTACGGACAGTGACACATCAAAACACTGACTTACTGCGCTAAAACTGGTTTGAGATAACGACACCGCATCTAAACTAAATAAACCCTGACAAACTGCGGTTTGCGCACTCGGCTCCGACGCCAATACTTCGTTCTGTTTTTCGATCATATCTACCGATGGAAAAAAGTCAGCTTCAGCAGGCAATCGATTCGTTTCTAAAATCGTAGAGACAGCGCCGACTGCAGCTACTGGTGTTTGTTGCTGGCCTTCGACAATACGGGTGCTAGAACCACAACCGACTATAAGTGCTGCGCTCATCACAACCAACGAATGTTTTACCAATGAACCGATTTGCATTTTAAGTGTATTCATATTTCCCCCTCAAGCCTCTCAATACTAATCAATGCAAGAACGGTGCACATTAATTCAAGGGGTTAGGTGTGTCACAATGACACACCAAGACTAGACCAACTTATTGAAATAACGGCACAATATTTAACAAACGTTGTGCAGTAAAAACCCGTTATTAAATTCGACCGGCAAGCAATTAAACACCTGTTCAATAGGCAAACAAAAATGAATCGAACAAAAAATAATATTAAACCTTATATATATATACTTTCTATAACCCTCACGATCTTTCAGGTTACACTTTCGGCCCAAACCAATACCCAAACTGAAAATCAAGCCACCGATAAAAAACCAACCCGATTTGCTTTATTCGCAGGTATTGCCGGTGGCTACATGAACTCTAGTGCCCCCGATTTAGGATTTTCGACGAACTTAGATGGTTTTGTGACGCACGGTTTATTGGGCGGATCTATCTACACCTCACAAGCTACCATTGACTTAGGCGTAGGTTTTTTGATGTCGAATATTTCGGGCGACCGCAACCCGACATCTACTAGACCCCAAGTTATTTCTGCCGAAGTACAAACACGCAGTGGTTTTTTCCACATCAGCCCACGTTATCGTTTTGGTGAAGAACGCTTTGAAATCGGGCCATATGCCGATGTTTTGTTCGGCGGGTCCGATCCGTTTGCGAAAGGCTTCGCAACAAAGACCGATGCGTTTCCCGTACTGCTGGGCTTAAAAGGCTTATACAACATCCCACTAGATGCTATGGCTCTACGTATTGGCGCGCAACTTGGTACGGACTTAACATTATCGCAGCGCCAATTATTTTATGTGATGGGTGTTTTAGAACTCTCGCTTCCACTCAACACAGCGCCATCATCGCAACCGCAAAACGTACAACCTGTAACCCCGCCACCTACAGTTGAAAAAGTCGTAGTTAAAGAATTTTTTAACTTTGCCTTCGAAGATGAAATTATTGAATTCGATTTCGATACCGCCAATCTCACCGAACGCTCTAAACAATTTATATTGACCATCGGGCGTTTTTTGGTCGATCAGGCCGACAAGTGGGAGACGCTACGCATCGAAGGCCACACTGATTTACGCGGACCCGAAGAATACAACCTCGACCTCTCGCGCCGCCGCGCCGAGACGGTTAAAAACTACCTTGCCGAAGCGGGCGTACCCCACGATCGCATGGACGCTAAGGGTTTTGGCAAAAGCCACCCGATTGATTTCAACGACACCGAAGCCGCACACCAACTCAACCGCCGCGTAGAGATTAGTTTTGCCGGCGTCATGAATCCAAAACTTTTCCGCTATGAATTGAACAAAATCAAAATGCAGAATAAGGCGGGGGTGAGGTAAAAGAGGGACGACTCAAAGTATTTTAAGCGGCTTCTTCGAACTCCACCTTGTAGGTTACACTTGGCAAACACACCATAATAGCATTGTAGTCAAATGCTAGCTTAGGTGCTTTTACCTTACGACCATCTTTTGACTCTACAAAATGGATAAAACCATGCCCTTCAAGCAGATCACAATCACGAGCGACGTTCTGTTGAGCGCGATTTAAGATTTTTGCAAGCTGGTACACTGACTGCGGTTGGTACTTATATATAGCTGCTAAAATAGTATACTTTTGATCACTCATAAACTGTTGGTAGGCTTCCACACTCGACCACACCAAAACATCTTTTTTCTGCAAAGTCCGTTTTTTAAGAGCAATCTGCTCAATAGCCAAACGAGACCGCAACGCAAAACTATCTAAAGACTCAAAAGTAATTTTTAATGGTTTAATTTTCATGACGCACTATCTCCTTAACCAAACACCAAAACTGATCAAGAGCTTCCACATAGTTAGTAACAGGCAATAATCTTCTAACGTCTTTCGATTTGGGTAGTTCCTCGTGCACATGGAATCCATAGGGCGCGTGATTATCAATTAATAAACGGGGCTGCCTTTGAAACAGATCGAGTAAAACAAAACTAACTTTAATTCCTTCAGGAAATTTATGACTCTTTTCAACTTCAAACACCTTGAGCTCAACCCGATAACGTTCAGACAAGTCAAGGTATTGCTCCATCAATACTATTGCCTTCGGCATGCAATAATCCTTTTATATACATCAATCCAATGTACATTGTAATAGGATTATAAATCAATGTATATAGGAATCTAGGCACTCATCTCCTATCCAAAAGCAACTTCGGTCCTAAATTCTTTTTCGGGGCATTCACAATTTTCGCACGTTCACTGTTCTGAGCTACTGCATCGCGTCGCATTTTAGAGCGATAAGCTTGAACCATTTTTTTATTTTCTGGTTTATGTGGCTGCAAGAGAGCCTGTTGTAATTTGCGGTCACGCCAGTCTTTCGCTACAAATAATTCTCGTTTAGACATGGGGTCAATACCGGTCCAATACATAGCTGTAGCGAGCGTCATTGGTGTTGGAATAAAGCCCTGTACTTGTTGTAAGTTCCAGCCCTGCTCGCGCAAATACTGATACACTTTCTCCATGTGTTCGTGCGTAGTGCCCGGAAAGCCGCTAATAAAATACGGCACCAGATACTGCTCTTTGCCGGCTTCTTTCGAATATTTTTCAAATAAATCTACAAAACTATCAAAGTCTTTGAGGCCAGGTTTTTTCATCAGGTGCAAAACACTCTCGTCGAGGTGCTCTGGAGCCACTTTTAAGTGGCCACCTACGTGATTACCAATCAGCTCTTTTAAATACGTGTGCCCTGATTTTTGATCGGCCAATGCCAAATCATAACGCAACCCCGAAGCAATGTGGATTTTACGAATGCCAGGAACTTTACGTGCCTTTCGCAAGAGATCTACCTGAGGCGTGTGGTCCGTATGCAGGTGTGGACACACACGAGGGTGCACACACGAAAGCTTTCGGCACTTCGACTGGATGTCGTCACTCTTACATCGCAACTTATACATATTCGCCGTCGGGCCACCAATATCACTCACAATACCCTTAAAGCCCGGCACATCTTTCATGCGCGAGAGTTCATCTAAAATACTTTCTTCAGAACGCGACTGCACAATGCGGCCTTGGTGCAACGTAATGGCACAAAACGAACACCCACCAAAACAACCACGCGTCGAGGCTACAGAAAAACGAATCATGTCAGCTGCCGGCACACGTTCTTTATAACGCGGGTGCTGCTCTTTGGTGAATGGCAGCGTATAAATAGAATCCATTTCAGGCTGCGTCAGCGGCAATGCCGGCGGATTAATAACCACCGTTCGGCCGCCATGATCTTGCATCAACCGACGACCGTTGTAGGGACTCGCTTCGTACTCGATAAAATAAGCAGCCTTAGCAAACTTCTTTTTATCGTCACGTACTTCTTCAAATGACGGCAGCTTGAGTCGGGGTTGGATGTCGCGCGCTTCTGCCTTACTAGTTACGAAGGCAATACCACGCTCGGACTTCAAAACATTTAGCGCTGTTTTGAATATATCAGAATGCCTATCTAAATGAGATGCTTGCGATTGTTTCAACGCTTGCTGAAATTCTTCAGCAATACGCATAGCGGAACGTTCGCCCATGCCAAAGACCATTAACTCGGCTTCAAGCTCGACTAAAATCGAGGGGCGAACCATGTTTTGCCAATAATCGTAATGCGCCAGGCGACGCAGACTGGTCTCTACGCCACCCACAATGACCGGCGTATTTGGAAAGGCCTGACGCGCCAGTTTTGAATACACAATACTGCTATAATCCGGCCGAATGCGCACCGCACCAACTCCGGGCAGTGTGCGCATGGCACGCCCACCTTCGGAGTACATGTCGTCGGAACGCGGTTTTTTATTCGCCGTATAATTATTGATCATGCTGTCGACAGTCCCGGCTGAGACACCCACAAAAAGTCGTGGGCGCCCCATCACCAAAACGTCATCCACAATGTCGTACCGAGGCTGTGGAATAATACCAACGCGATACCCCAAACGCTGGTACCAGCGCCCTAAGGCCGATATACCAAACGTCGGGTGGTCAACATAAGCGTCGCCGTTGATTAAAAGAATATCAAGTTCGTCATACCCCAACCACTCCATCTCTTGACGTGTCGTGGGTAAGAATTTTTCACAAGCCTTGCGATAAACGAAATTATTGTTGAGTTGCATGCGTTGCGTTTATAGCCGATTTTAAGGGCTTAAGCGACAAGTTAGTATCTGTTGGAGTGTGTTTCCAGATATCAAAAACTTTGTCATACTAATTTAACTATATGAATTCACATACACTTCAACCCCGGGTCTATCTACAAGCCATCAACACTGCTTACCTTGACCCTAAAGCCATTCAAAAAGCCATAGCCGATGGACTTCAATTCTGCCGAGGGGCACAAACCAAACCCAAAGCACCACCCAGCCGCCAATCATTGTGGTGTGAAGTAGCTCTGGCCAGTAGCCTAAAACATAAATTTCGCAATAAAGAGAACAGTGCGCACTCGACCGTGAGTCAACACCAGTTCGTGCACCCAGCCTTCACTGAGGCCTACTTAGATTTGGTTTCGATGGATGGACAATCCGAAACGCCACCGAAAGATAGATATAATAAAATATATATAGCGCACTCGCCCTTAGAAGGCCTAAAGAGCAAGTCTATCTTAAGACACGCCACAGGGGGGCAAACTCGTTTTATCGGTCAAGGATATCTAGCCTTCTCAGAGAGTGTTGAATTCTATGCTCCGGATGATTACCAATCACGCGACCGAGGTATGAAAGGGAAGTTAGTCACGCACATTCCAAAAAAATATCCTGACGGTGCAAATGGTAGACCTCAACAAAACTGGGCGCCGGATGCCCTATTACAAGCGTCTGAAGTGGTGTTCCTGAACAAACTCACGCTGCCATTCGATGATGACTTCGCGCGGGCTCAAACATTTGTAAACCACACACTCCGGCTACAAGCTAGAAACCCAGATTTTATAATCACGGACGGGCTTTTAATCGCAAAAACAGGTAAATATTTTTCATTTAAAACAGAAGAGTTTGGTTTGATTGTCATTGCCAATAGCGCTCAAGCTCATGACGCCGTTTTAGAACAAATTTTTTCATACCAACCGACGATTGAACTTGAACAACTTGCTCGTTCGATTCGAATGTCACAATCGGCCACACCAAAAGATATTGACCCTGACGGCATTACTACTCTTGATACACTTGAGTTGATTCAAGCGTTTCGCAAAAAGGCTCAAGCATTTATACCCGCACAAACAACACCGGCCGCGTATCCCATTG
>CAZYPH010000095.1:0-8284 GCA_964649095.1 uncultured Oligoflexia bacterium
TGTTTTCTCAGGCAACTCTTTTAAGACCTGAGACTTTGTTCTACGCAATAAAAAGGGCGATACCAGGCGTTTTAAGGCTTCCGACTGAAACCGCGATGGCATATCACGACCCGAACCATAAATACGTTTGAAACGCGGCAAACTGCCTAAATATCCAGGCAGCAAAAACTCCATCACCGACCATAAATCGGTCGATTGGTTTTCTACGGGCGTGCCCGTCATCGCGATACGAAACTGACACTTTAATGCACGCGATGCACGCGAGCTGATAGTCGATGCATTTTTGATCGCTTGCGCTTCGTCTAACACCACCATGTGCCAATCACGCTGCCTAAGCACTTCTTCTTTTTGCAAAATGCCGTACGTTGTTAAAACCAAATCAATATTCTTTTCAGGCAACGAACGCGTTTTACCATGAAAAACATAGAAATTTAAACCCGTCTCATAACGGGCTAATTTTTGGGCCCAGGCCGCCACTACCGAAGTCGGTGCAATAACCAATGTGGGGTTTTTTGGTTTTGCTTTTGTTTTATAAACCGCACACAAAAGCGCTAACACTTGGTGGGTTTTCCCCAACCCCATGTCATCGGCCAGCAGAGCCGACAGGCCGCGTTGGTACAGCGTCCATAACCACGTCAAGCCATTCACTTGATATTCGCGTAGGTCAAAACCAAAATCGACGGTCGGAATTTTCGGTAGGCGTTTTTTTTCAAAATTCGCTTTCCAATCGTGAAACTCTTTCCAATCGGCATCGACGATAAAATTACTAACACCCAACTCAAGACTCAAACGAAAGGCTGCTAGAGGGTGGAGTGGGTTTTGTTCGCCGTCTTCTAAAGTAGAATACCCATCAGGCCGGTACATCGTACGTGGGTTATTCTCAGGCGCCGACACGCCACTGCGGTTCGCATAACGCGCCAGAGCCGCTAATGACGTTTCAAATTTGTAGAGTTTTTCACCTTTCCAAACATAGTAGGGTGAAAGGCGGCCTAATTTAGAGAGTTCTTCTAATTCATCCGAGCCAATTTCTAGACTCGAGTTTTTAAATTCGTAGCGAATTTGTCGAAAGGCATCGCTCTTAGAACCAATCGAGAGTGTGATTAATTTTAGCGGCTCTTCGTCTAACGTTACCGTGCAGGTTTTATGGAACTCAATACGCGTTTGAAATTCGCTCGACAATAATTTTGCTAAATTCTCTAACGCACTCGCCCCTGGATACACAATTTTAGCCGCATCTACGGAGTTTAAAATCGGTAGCACGGTAGTCGTCAGTTTTAAAAACACGTCGTCTAACGTTTTAAAATAACGATTCGGTTCGGTAGATTTTGCAGACGCTTTAGCCGTCTCGGCGTCGACATCGCGAATCAGATGCAACAGAGGTTCGATGTTACGCACTAGCGTTTTGGGATGTGTAAAACGCACAGCCACTTCCGCCGTGATTGCTTGCAACATTTTGCCTTGAAACTGCGCTCGCACTAAAACAACGGGCTCGGCTGCCGTATAAATTTTTTCTGGGCCCTTTTTTAGGGGCGTTTTTAAGTCGCCAAAAGCCTCGAGCTGCTGCCTACGTTTTTCGAGTTCCGCTTCTTCTTGCGCGGCTTCTTGTTCCTCTTCGTCAATACCATCGTCGGAAGACCCGACACCGGCACGTAAAAGAGAGCCGCGTTCGATAACCCACACGGAAAGCGCTGCAATGTGTTTGCAATGCCGTTCTTGTTTGCGGTGCTCCGTACACGAACAACTGGAGTTCAAAACAGTGCCGCGTGCTATGATGATTTGTGAGGAGTACATTTCATCATCGGTATCTTTGATTTTTGCGTCGACGTGATTGCCCTTTAATTTAACGCTTTTTACGCGCTCTTCACGAAAGAAGACTTGGCCAAACTTCCAACTAACAGGACTGAACTCTTTTTTGACTTGGTTGTAAAAAAGCATGCTGCAAGGAGTATAACAAACCTTCTCAAAGTCGGCTGCACTTTTTGTCAGGTTTTGAAAAGATTTCGAAAAGATTCAGAGAGGCTCTTAATTCGCCCATCGCGTCTTGGTAGACCGCAGAGCCCGCTCACAGCCACTCGATGGCGACCTATGGAACACGGGTAGCACGGGTAGTATGTGTGCCAATACGGGCCCTAATGTGCGGTGAAAAGCCTGGGGCTCAATCACACTCGGCAGATCACGAAAGGCTGCCAGAACAGCAAATACCGCTGATTTCTGTTCCGACGTTAATTGCAATCTGAACTCGCGATCCATCATTTCGATGGTATTTGCGAGGTTCGTCACCATCTTTCGAAAATAAAAACCATACAATGCACCCACATAGATGGCGAAGTTCTCGGTATGGGTACGCCCATTTTCATGGACGGCATCGGGCTCTAAACTTGTTGAAAGAGCTTCAAACCACGTTTGAACGGGAGGGGCTACGTTAGGGAACTGTCCATTTTCAGACGGAACAGCCACACCGTTCAAAGTATTTGTTGCTTGCATCACCGAAAACACCGCAAGCCGCATGAGTTGCTCGTGGATACTGGCTAGTAGCGATTGGTAATTGCTCGCGGCCTCCGCACGACGCCCGCGAGCGAATTCAGTATCGCGCCAATAATCACCTTCGGTAGCCAACGGCGTCCAGTCCGAACCCACGACTCGGTTTTCTAACAGAACAAGCTGGGCCACTTGAAACACAAGACTATCGGCTAACCCACGGATTTGTGGCAAAGGCCCTAAGTCGTCGACCGACCCTACAATCTGTAAACGCCGCCCACTGGAGGGGCCACTCACGTCCCGCACCACCCGCTCAAACAATGCACGGTGGTCTTCGAAGTGACGGAGGGAGAGACCCGAGGGCGGAGGCCCGAGAAGGTTTGATGACGGCGGAGGCCCGAGAAGTTGTGACGAGGGCGGAGGCCCCTCTCGCCCTCGCAGATCGCGTCCCATACTGCGCCCATAAGTCGAGAGCACCACAAAGCGCAACACCTCGACCGCCTTGGTTGTGTCGCTATTAATACTGTCATCGAAATAGTCTCTTAACGTTTTTGAGACGGCTTGATCGATCAAACCCTGCAGCGCTTCTGCGCCGACAAGATTCGGTTGGCCGTTACGACGATAGCCAATCATTTCTCGTAAATTCGAAGCAAAAGCGTCGTCGAGATACAACGTCCGCAATCTGGTGCCAGTTGGAATGGGATTGTCGCGGGCAGCGTCATTACGAAAAAAGTGGAGCCGAAAGAGCACTCTAGGAACATCATTTGTTGTGATCTGATGCAACTGAACCTCAACCCGAACGTGGTGAGGACGAAAGGCCCCACTAAGCTGGGGTGCGAGACTTCTAGCAATGGACTGCGCTAACGCCGTACGATGGGGCAGACGAATTAGAGTCCCCGTTCGAAACTCGACCAAAGGCACATCTAACACCAGACCTTGCGCGGTGGGGCCGCCGTCAGGAGATTGCGCATGCGCGAGCATCAGATTATCGGCCACACCTACAAACAAAAGAATCACAAGGTGCCAGCAAAACCTGCAAACTAATTTCATTTAATTAAACCCATTAGAAACACCGCGCGCCAAAAACATGATTGCCACATGATTGCCACGGAACGTAGCACTGTTTTTGACTCGCCGCACCCTGTTCATAGGAGTTATTTTACTTTGGCCACTACCATCTGTTTTCGCTGGGTAAACCAAAGCATGGCGATGCCACCCAAAATCACCCCAACGGTCAATAATTGCCCCATGGTAAACGGGCCCAGAATAAAACCTAACTGGGCATCGGGCTGCCGGAAAAACTCACAAATAAATCGGGCAAATCCATAACCTAATAAAAACAAGCTACTTACCAAACCCGTGCGCCTTGACGCGACCGCGCCATTGGTATCGGCCGACCGGCGCCCTAACCAATACCGTACGCTCCAGAGCGCGGCGGCCAGTAACCAGCCTTCTAAGGCACTTTCGTACAACTGACTAGGGTGGCGCGGTTCGGGGCCGCCGGTTTCGAATACCATAGCCCAAGGAACGTCAGTCACCCGCCCCCACAACTCCCCATTGATGAAATTGCCGATACGGCCAAGCCCAATGCCCAAGGGCGCCACTAAAGCCAGTGTGTCTAATATAGAGAACCACGAAATTTTATGACGCTTCGCAAAATAATACGACACCGCTAACACACCACTAAGGCCACCGTGAAACGAAAGCCCCCCATGCCAAATAGCGATCCACTCAAGTGGTCCGTCTAAAATCAACTCGGGCGCGTAAAAAATAACGTAAAACACACGCGCGCCGATGAGCACACCGCCGATGAGGCCTAGGAATAATCGTTCCACCGCAACTTCTGGCAGAGGCAAAAACCCCTGACGTCGTTCGCGCCGCAGCACAAAAATCAGTATCAAAAAACTGATACTATACATCAGCCCATACCAGCGTAGTTGCAGAGGCCCGATCTCAAAAAAAACGGGGTTAATTGATATGGGATGGGAATTAACGGTCGTGATTACGTTCATGGCTAAATCACATAAATTTTTGCCCCTATCGTCAAACTGTTTCTGTACAGCTTTTGACACCAAACATAAGTTGGTTGAAAATGGATTCTACAAATTGAACTCATAAACAGAACCTCCATTCAAAACCAACACGAGCGTAAAAATACAGTATGAATCTTATGACTTTGGTGACTTTGGCACCACGACACCTCAAAACTCAGCGATTTACATTCGGTCTTGCGGCAGCAGTCTTTGTTTTCTTGGGATCGCAACCAAGCCAGGCGGCTCTGAAAGAAGGGGCTCTCGAATGCCCTGTTATTCGCCCCATTGCGCAGGGTTTTCTGGCGCACCATGTGAGCGCAAGAAAGTTAGATCTCGAACACGAAGGCCGTACGATCGAACGTTTTATAAAAGGCCTCGATCCTTCTAAAATGTATCTTCTGAGTAGTGATGTGCAGGAGATTCGCGGATTGTTGCGTGGGATTTTTAAAAAACTAGGTGAAGATTGCGCACCGTTAGACAAAGCCCACCAAATTTATCTCAAGCGCATTAACGCGGCCTACGAAGTCGCAAAAAGAGAGTTAGAAGATCCGAATTTTAAATTTTTAGAAAACACCGAGATCATGCTCAACTCGGATAAACGTTCGTTTGCGAACAACGAAAAAGAGTTTCAAGAACAACTGTCGAAGTTCATGCAGTTCCAATTGTCGAACTACTTGGCGTCGGACATGAAACTAGCTCAGGCAAAAACACAGCTGTTGCATCGCTACGAACTCAACGCAAAACGCCAAAATGATTTTAAGCGCAGCGACCTTTATGCGATGTTTTTAGATTCGATTGCATCGGCTCTTGATGCGCACTCTGGCTACTTGGCTGCTGATACTTTAGAAGACTTTGAAATATCTATGCGCCTCTCTTTAGAGGGCATTGGTGCAGCCCTATCTTGGGAAGATGGTTATACCAAAATTGAAAACCTGATTCCTGGTGGTACGGCCGAACGTTCGGGTGAAATTCAACCGAACGATAAAATCATTTCGGTGGCACAAGGCGATGGACCGTTTGAACAAGTCATCGACATGCCACTGCGCGATGTCGTGAAGCTCATTCGTGGAAAAAAAGGTACGGTAGTACGTTTGACATTACTCCGCCAATCACCGAAAGAAACCGAACGCAAAGTGGTAAGTTTAAAACGCGATAAAATTAAACTCGAAGACGAAGCGGCCAAACTGTACTTCAGCACTCGAAAAGTGGATGGAAAGACCTATAAAATAGGCATTATTGACCTACCGTCGTTTTATGGCGACTTGAGCCGCAACACACGTTCTTGTTACGACGACTTAAAAAAACTCATCACTAAAGCGAATAAAGAGAAAGTAGACGCGTTAGTATTAGACCTTTCTAAAAACGGCGGGGGTCTATTGACTGAAGCGGTTCGTATCGGTGGTTTATTTATTAGGCGCGGCAACATCGTAGCGACAGAGAATGCGCGTGGTGCGGTTGAAATGCTTCCAGACGAAGACGACAGCGTGGTTTATCGCGGCCCACTTGCGGTGTTAACATCACGACTTTCGGCCAGTGCCTCTGAGATTGTGGCCGGAGCCCTACAAGATTACAAACGTGCCATCATCGTTGGTGGAGACCACACATTTGGTAAAGGAACCGTGCAGGCGATGATGAATCTGCCATCCAACTTGGGGGCGATAAAAGTTACGACTGGAATGTTTTTTGTGCCCGGCGGCCACTCTACGCAATACCGCGGGGTGCCAGCTGATGTTGTGTTACCGAGTATCTTTTCAACTAAAGATATCGGTGAAAACAGTTTAGATTATTCTTTGCCACCAAAAAAACGCGATTCATTTTTGAGTGCCGATGCTAATTCGAACATCGAACCATGGCGGGCGATTGATGCCAACCTCATCAAACGCATTCAAGCCCTATCCGAGACTCGAATCAGTAAAGACCCTGAGTTCAAAAAAATCCGTGAAGAAGTGGCCGAGCAGGAACAAAAAATGGGTCTCATTAAACTGGCCGACTCGTTGAAAAAACAGCGTGAAGAAAAGAAAGACCCAAAATCAAAACGCAAACAAGCGCGCCGACGCAGCAAACAAAGCGATGAAGATTATTTAAAAGCACCGCAAGTGGCCGAAGCGTTAAATGTAGCGGCGGATTTGGCGCATCTTTCAAAATAAAATAGAGGGACTAGGCAACTAGTTCTTAGATCATTTGAAGGCCAACTTGGGATTCTCGGTTGGCCTTAAGTTTTTCCACCATCAGCGCGATATATTACACATGGCGCTGCACAGTAAATTTCTATGGCATGATATTTTTGGCAAACAGACACAAGACCAAGAAATGGTTGCAACATGTCTAAAGTCGAGCCAGATTTTTTCACGGCTCAACGACCGCGAAATCAAATACCTCAGTACGTTTGTACACCTAAGACATTACGAGCCTGGCGAAATTATTTTTGAACAACACGAACGCGGCCTGGGCATGTACTTTATTGCTAAAGGCGCAGTCGAAATTAAACTTCAGGCCACCGACAACCAAAACGAAGAGTTGCTAGTGACAACTCTCAATCAGGGGTCATTTTTTGGCGAACTAGCCCTTATTGATCAAGACAACCAACGCTCGGCGTCGGCCTATGCACAGGGTCAAGTCAGCCTCGTGGGTTTCTTTAAACCTGACCTATTAGATATCATGGATCAACGCCCGCAAATGGGTGTCGATATTCTATTTCAGCTGTCTAAAGTTTTAAGTAAACGCCTTACCGAGACAACAGAAGTCATAAGAGAACTAACCAAACACAATTACTCGACAGAGAACTACAAAGGCCCTAAAGAGCCGTACTCTCAAACCATCAATCCCGATCAACAAGCGCAGTATTACTTTAACGAGGCTAACCCTGCCGATAAAAAACCAATTTTATTACAATCGAAAATTCGAAGCACTATTCAAAATCGAATCAAAAAGATTAAAAGGGCTGCCTAAATGGCTACTACCGATGATACTGAAACACGACGCAGCAACAAGCGTTCTAAAGAACGATCAAATCGCATATTAAGAAATCAGTATATTAAACTTTCTTTATTTGGACTGGCGATTCTTATTATAGGTAGCGTGTTTTTTCTGACGCCGGCTTTAGCGCCGAGCACGGTGTTATCTATTATTCTCTATTTTATCTTTGCGCCTTGGATTGGTTTCTTAGAACGACACGGGGTTACACGATCATTAGCTACGTTTGCCACGTTCACCGTCATGGTGCTTCTCATTACAATTTCGATCAAATTTACCGTACCGTACATTGAACACGAGATTACAAGCCTTCAGAATGGCAAGATGCAGTATAGCGAGCTTATTCATAAGCGCCTTAAGAGTTATGAACTAAAGCTAGCGACTCAATACTCGGTACTTCGAGATGCCCAACTTACGGAGCGTCTTTTTCGCTGGGTAGACCGGTCTATTACCGATGTATCAGACAAGGCCCCCAATATCGCTTCACAGATATTTATGTGCCTATTTTTAGTGCCTGTTTTTACATGTTTACTATTAAATGAATCGCGCAACGTACGTAATCGACTGCTAAAGTTAGCTCCTAACCGACAATTCGAACTAATTTATTCATTAAGTTATCGTATCATCAATAAAATGGGCGGCTACGTGGCAGCCCGCATTTTAGAAGCCATTCTGATTGCCGCAATGGTAACGACAGCAGCTTTTATATTAAGAATTCCCTATGCTTTTTTCTTAGGAATTTTCGCTGGCATCACGAACCCAATTCCCTATTTGGGCCCACTGATTGGGGCAATTCCTGG
>CAZYPH010000096.1:0-8209 GCA_964649095.1 uncultured Oligoflexia bacterium
ATTAATATGTGTCTCTTCAGCTCCAATTACAATGGTCGGCACTATAGGGGCGCCGGTGCGCAAACTCATTCGAATAAACCCACGCTTAAACTCTTTTAATTGATAGCGCTCGGCCGAAGGCTTGAAGTTACCGTACTCACCCTCAGGAAAAAGCACCACAACGTTACCTTTTTTTAATAGTCTTAGGCCATTTTGAGTGGTGGCCTCTAAAAGCCCCATTTTATGCGAGACCGTACCAATTTCGCCGAGAAACCACGCCTTATGCGCTAACATACGTGGAATGCGTTTTTTCTGTTTGAAGATTTCATTTCCAACCATGACCGCATCGAACCCGGACCAACCAGAATGATTGGGCGCAACAATAACGCTGCCTTTCGTAGGTAAATGCTCGGCACCTTCGACCTCTAAACGTAAGTACTTACGAATGACCTCTAACAAAAAACGCGGCAAAATATAGAGCGCTAGTCGATCGAAATCTAAACTATGCAGCCCGAACAGTTTCTCTTTTACTGCCGCTGCTCCTGACAAGTTGCCTTTGCGCTTGCCAAAAAAATATATCATCGCAAAAATCCCCACTATGCTTAAATCTAAGACTAAACCGATCCGATCAAACCCACAAAAAAAAGATCTTATCCTCGCCATTGATCAGGGCACTACCGGCACCACGGCATTTATTATCGATAGGCGACTTAACCTAGTAGCCATGCATTCGGTCGATTTTAGGCAGATTTTTCCACAACCAGGGCTTGTCGAACACGACCTAAACGACATTTGGGGCAGCACAACAAAAGCCGTCACTAAAGCCTTACGAAGCGCGCAGCTTTCTGCGAACCGCATCGCAGCCATTGGTATTACCAATCAGCGTGAGACGTGTGCGTTTTGGAACAAAACAACGTTGGAACCCCTCGATAATGCCATTGTTTGGCAAGACCGTCGCACGGCAGCCTACTGTGAAGAACTAAAGAAGACTGGTTTTGAGAAAACATTTACAAAAAAAACCGGTCTCTTGCTGGACCCCTACTTCTCCTGCACTAAATTGAATTGGTTTATAAGAAACAACAAGTCTATTTCAGCAGCCATTAAAAATAAGAACGCTGCGGCCGGCACGATGGACACGTACGTGTTAACTCGCTTGACCAATGGAGTAGTGCACGCGACAGAACCCTCAAACGCCTCACGTACCGGACTTTTTAATATTGAAACAAACACGTGGGACGCGACGCTCTTACAGAAATTCGAAGTCCCGCTGAGCGTGTTACCAAACGTTCGTGATTCGGCGGGTATTTTTGGATACACCAAGAATTTAAAATTCTTACCCGATGGCATTCCAATTACAGGCATTTTAGGCGACCAACAGGCCGCACTGTTTGGGCAGAATTGCCTCAACCGCGGTGAGGCCAAATGCACGTACGGCACAGGCTCTTTTATTCTGATGAATACAGGCACGACACTACGTCGTTCTAAACACAGATTGCTCTCAACGATTGCTTGGCAAATTGCCGGAGAAACCACCTATGCCCTAGAAGGGGGCGCATTCACCGCCGGCGCCACCGTGCAATGGTTACGTGATGGCTTAGAATTGTTTAAAACAAGCGCTGAAGTCGAAAAACTCGCACGCAAAGTTGCGAGCAGCGAAGGGGTTACGTTTGTACCAGCCTTTGTTGGCGTAGGCGCGCCACATTGGTTGCCCCACGCACGAGCTATGATTTGTGGGATTAGTCGAGGAACGAATCGCGCACACATTGCACGAGCCGCACTAGAAGGCATTGCATTGATGAATGCGGACATTTTACACGCCATGCAAGACGACCTAGGTGAACAATTGATCAAACTACGTGTTGATGGTGGGGCGAGTGAAAACACCCTACTTATGGAGATTCAAGCACAGTTACTGGGGTGCCGGCTGGAACGCCCAAAAATGGTTGAAAGTACCTCGCTTGGAGCCGCTTTGATTGCAGGCTTAGGCAACCAATGGTGGCCCTCACTGCAAGCCATGCAAGGGGCCTTGAGTCGTTCGTTGAAGGTGGATAAGATTTTTCAACGTGATTCAAAACAAGCTCCCTATTACCAAAAGATTAGCACCACTTGGGGCAAAATTATTGAACAGTGTTTGGTGTAAATATAATAAACAATATATAAAATTATTTGTTTAAATATGAGGCGGGGGTTTTATTGGGTGGTTATTTACTATTAAATTCATATATTTATAGCTGGATTCATTTTTTTTCTTTTGAAATAGATTTAAAATTATAAATGCTTTAGCTCGAACCTAACCTGTTAAACTAGTATTAATGAGCTCTATATTTAGAATTCTTAATATAATGCTTTTGATGGGTTTTAATTTGGTGAGTTTCGCTCAAGCGCCTATTGCTACGCCGGGTGGCTCGACGACACCAGGTCTAGATGCGCCAGTTACGCTTGGTGCACCAGGCTCACTTTCGATTGAGCGCCGCTGTGTGCAGGGCCGCGAAGCGCGCCTTGCAAAAGACCATCGTCCCGGCGATGCCGCATCTTCAGTTCGCTTAGAAGATAACGACTGCGATCAAAGAACTCTTATCAACGAAGGCGCAACCGTTGTAGCCCTCAACTGGCAACGAGCGCAACGTACACACTCTCAATTTGAACGGGAAATAAACGATGGGCGTATGACCGACAGTCGTTTTGCCGAATACAAACGATCGGGGGTTTGTCTCAATTCCGACACTACTTCAACTGAATGTTTGAATCGCTTGCACCGACAATCCGTAGAAGCCCAACTACACATGCGCGAACAACAACTCAACCGCGCCAACGCGCGAGCTGAACTTAATAGTCCAGATAGCATGACACATACCGGCGCTCTGCAAAACGACCCGAATAGACCCGCGACACAACAACGTGCGCCCGGCACGCAAAATCCAGAAAATACGTTGCGCGATTTTTATTTAGCATACAAACGCCGACCGCCGCAAAACCCGCAGAACGCTAATCGACGTAGAGACCCACTAGAACTATTAGTGCGGCCAACTTCAGTTGATTTTACAAACACCAATCCAACCGAAGATACGCAACAACAGTACCGCCACACCCAACAGGCGCTTGATCAGGGTGTCACTCGAGTTGTGAAACAAAACGTAGACACATCGCTTGAAAGCAGCGGCACGTTAGAAGTAAACGAGGTCGACTCGAACGGGCGCCCGCTACAGAATGAGAACTTCCAACGTCTTTTAACTGGCCGTGACGGACGCGAACGCAGACAGCGTATTGAGTCTGCCATACGTGGCGATCGACGCGATATTGAACGGGCCCATACACAAGCCATGCGCCAGCAGCAACAACAACGCCGCAATCCACAGGCAAACCCAGCAAATCCAAACAACGGCAATATTAGCGCTGAAATTATGGAAGATACGTTAACAGCCCTAGGCGATAGTGCACGACGCACAGCCGCACCAGAAGATCGCAATAAACAAGATGATATTATATTAGGTAATCGTTATATAACAACGTCGATTGTAGGTGACGATGTTGCCGCTCGAGGACCACGTCCGCCAGCCAACACAGGTCGCGGGCCAGCACGCACGCCGCCAGGAAATGGTCGGCCGGGCACTCGGAGTGTTAGTACGCCTAGTGGGCCGGGGTTGGACAAGACCATCATCCACGAATTCGAATCCCTTTAGTTAACTCGGAAAAACGGCCATCTGCTTTGTCGCTCAGTCGCATTGCTCCCGCAACGGCCACTAGGCCGTTTTGGTCGCAACACTCCATCGCTTCGCGCATCTGACCATTTTTGCGAGTTAACGAGTTCGTACGGGAAAAGGCCCATCTGCTTTGGACATTGGAAGTTCCTCGAGGCATGGCCTCGCGGAACAGACTGTCCGCGCCGCAAGCGGCACGGTGGCAGTCGCATTGCTCCCGCGGTGGTCGCTGCGGGAGCGGGAAGGCACTTGCGACAAAGCAGATGGGCCTTTTTCCGGATGAACTATTATTGGTAGAATAATAGTTCGCGATACTTAGGCAGCCCCCACAAATCATCCGCCACTGTGTCTTCAATACGATCACTCAACACACGCATCTGTTGCATCAGACCCAATACCTCAGTACTTAAATAAATCGCCTTGTGCGTTTCGTCGTCCGTATTCGCAGCCTTTGCAAGAGCAGCGGTGAGTTCTTTGCGTTTGCGTAACAAATCATACAATGATTGGCTGACGACATCTAAACGATGCACATGTTCGGTTGTATCCATCGATTTATTTACGGATAACAACGTCGCTAAGGCACTAGCCAACGACTGCTGCTCGCGCACGGCCGCGGGCACTACAAACGTATCCACCAGCATTGAAAGCGTTTCGGCTTCAATCGTAATTTTTTTAATATAACGCTCTAACATAACGTGCGAACGGCTCTGCAACTCGGCAGCCGTAAGTACTTTGGTTGATTCAAATAATTCTTTTGAAGACGGGCTCAGTAGTTCTTGAATCGCATCGGGAGCTTTTCTTAGATTAGAAAGTCCACGACTGTCGGCCTCACGCATCCAGTCCTCAGAATAGTTGTTGCCCTCGAATCGTATGGCGTGTGTTTCAATCAGAACTTCACGGACGACTTCAAGAATGGCGTCTTCGAGGCGTCGCCCTGCGTGCACGCGTTTTTCTAACATCGTATTTACATCATCGAGCGCCTCAGCCACGGCGGTGTTTACGACAGTCACCGGAAAGGAAATCGGTGAGCTTGCGCCTACGGCGCGAAATTCAAATTTGTTTCCAGTAAATGCAAATGGAGAGGTGCGGTTACGGTCGGTATTATCACGCGCTATATTCAAAATTTTAGATACACCAAGATTCAATACCGCTTGCTCTGAATTATTTTCTAACGCCACACCCGCTTCAATTTTGTTACAAATCTCTGACAGCTGATTGCCTAAAAATACAGAAATAATTGCTGGTGGCGCTTCGTTAGCGCCCAAACGATGGTCATTGCCCGGGGTTGCAATTGCGGCTCGCATTAGATTCGCATGACGGTGCACGCCGCGTAAGACGGCCGATAAGAATACTAAAAAACGTAGATTTTTTTGAGGCGTCAAACCAGGATCTAACAAATTTTCAGAAACTAGTTTTTCTTCACCATCGACGTCTACTTTCTGTTGAATCGACACCGACCAGTTACAATGTTTTCCACTGCCATTTACACCCGCAAACGGCTTTTCATGCAACAACACACTAAAGTGGTGGCGCGTAGCAACTTTACGCAAAACTTCCATTACGAGCTGATTGTGATCGGCCGCTACGTTAGCGTCTTCAAATATCGGCGCTGTTTCATATTGCGATGGCGCAACTTCATTGTGGCGTGTTTTTACGGGCACACCTAATTTATAAAGCTCTTGTTCTACTTCTTGCATGAACGCTAAAACGCGGTCGGGAATACTGCCAAAATAATGATCTTCTAATTGCTGGCCTCGTGGCGGTTGCGACCCAATCAACGTACGCCCGGTCATGACAAGATCGGGGCGCGCAAGATATAGCGCACGATCAATTAAAAAATACTCTTGTTCGGCACCTAACGACGACAAGACACGATCTACGCTAGGCTCACCTAAAGTTTTTAATATTTTGCGTGTGTTTTTTTCTAAAACAGCCATCGAACGTAATAGCGGCGTTTTTTCATCTAAGGCATCGCCATGGTACGAAATAAACACCGACGGAATGCACAGCGTTTTTCCGTTCGGAGCGTCCATGATGAAAATAGGTGACGACGAATCCCAAGCCGTATACCCACGCGCCTCAAACGTCGTACGCATGCCGCCGCTTGGAAAGCTCGAGGCATCAGGCTCACTCTGAATTAATTGCGAGCCACTGAGTTTTTCAATCGCTTCGCCTGCAGCCGTCAACGATAGAAAGGCGTCGTGCTTCTCGGCCGTAGACCCCGTCTGTGGCTGAAACCAATGACAAAAGTGCGTGACGTTATTTTCTAACGCCCAGTTTTTTACAACGTGCGCCACAGCCTCTAACGTTTGGGCGTCAATCTTATGATGACCTTTGATCGCATCTTGAAACTTTTGACTAGTTTCTTCATCTAACAATTCAATGAGTGTTTTGGTGGATAATGTATTTTGGCCAAAATATTCCGATACGCGAAGTATCTGGCCGTCAGAGTTATAAACAGGATCAATAAGTATCTCGCTGCGGGTATGGACATTGCTGACAGCCGCATAACGCTGCGCACTGAGACTATTGTTTGATTGGTTTGTCGACATAAAGACCTCCTAATTAGTAGGATCTGATTTTAAAAACTGCGCTACTTGATCTAACGACTGCACTAAATTCTTCGTTGTACTGTCATCGAAAGTTATGAGCTCTGCAGCTTTTGTTTTATCTGCACTCTGCGCATATAGTGAGAACTCAATTACTTGGTACAACTCGGTAAAGGCTGCTGCCAATTCAGAAGTGAGTCGCCCTGCACTTTCTAAATCTCGAAACGCTTGTTTTCGAGAATCAGACGTCAACGCTGTCTTAAACTTTTCCTGCACTACGGCATTTAGCCAGTCCCGCATTTCAAACAAATGTCGGTACGTGAATTTTTTCTGCAACAGAGCGGCCTTAAAGTTTTCATAGCCCGACAACCACTTTTGTAGACGTACGCGGTAACTATTCTTTTGCCTATTCTGCCACCACCAGTGCATCGAAAGTGCAGCCAAAACAAGGCCATTTGCCAACGCAAGCCCCCACCAAACATACCACCAGGGTTTTGTCTGAGAGTGGGTAGAATCTGTGACCGTACTTAACTGCGCCGTTTCATGAGGTAAAACCAGATCATTCGCGACGGATGGTGCCGCCGGGTTATTTGTCGACAATAGAGGTGTGTAATTCTGGTTATTGGCCAAAGTATTAGGATCACCAGGTTGCACGTTTATTGAAATGCTTTGCGACTCTTTTCGTTTATACGACTTCGATTGCGGATCAAACATGGTGATCGCAATAGGTGGAATCGTAAGTGGGCCCTCGGTTGTTGGAATCACAATAAAATCAAACAACCGCTCACCAATACCCGACTTATGGTACGCACTGGTTGCTTTGTCTTCATACAACTTCACCGATGACGGCCAGGTTATATTCAGTTTTTCTAATGGACTAGTGTGCCCCTGACCTTCGACTTTAACTTTTATGGTAATCGCCTCACCTACTTTCGCGACATCTTTATCGGCCACAGCGGTAATATCAAAATCACCGACTAGACCTGAAAAATCAGCTGGCTGCCCTGCCGTTGGCAACGGCATGACCTCAATGCGCACACGATCACTGGTGACACTTTCCACTCGCGTCGAAAACTGCCCTAACATTTGATTGAACAACTGCGCAAAATCATCGTCTTCATCTAACTGCGTCGGCGCCTGCACGTAGAACTGCACTTTACTCACAAACTGATCGAGCTCTAACGGACCTTCTTTCAACGGAAACAACGCATACTGTGCTAGCACCCCACGTGCGTAGGATTGCCCATTTAGTGTTGCGGGCTTTAGTGAAAAGCCACCCTGACGCACAATCGGAATATCTAATTCTTCTTTGATACACCCGTTCGCATTCGGGTAGCGTTCAGCAGAAATGCCAGCAAGTTTTAAGCGAGTATACAAGGCGTAGGTCAAAATAAGTTGCTGCCCCTTGTAAACACGTAAAGCACTAGGTTCGGCACGAATGACAAGATTGCGCCCTACGGTGTCTTTTTGTCCGCGCAGAGGCGACATGGGTAGTGGTGTATACGAGGGTTGACTATGACCTTGATGGCGCGCATTGCCCGAGGGGCTTGTAGATTGCCCGGCCGGCACTACACGAATACTTAAATCAGGGGCCGATACTTTTTTGCCATCGACCATCACAAACATATTCGAGATTTTTAATGTACCTACTTTTTTGGGACGCACCACAATGCTCAGACCGTGCACCTTGCGCGTCTGCATTTGACCATTGATATACGTCGACTGGACGCTAGTGGTAGAACCATAAGTATTGACCAAATCAAAATCAGGCGCAGTGAATTCGGGCTCTGAGATGCGGCCACCTAATAGGCCCCCGCCGTTTACTGTGGTGCGGAACTCTAACGATAGGTTTTCATCAAGCGCTACTTCGGTCGAAGACGGTTCGACTTCTAACGACGCACTGACTTCGGCGTAGGCCGCTAATGGGGCAGTACATACCATCAGCGTTATATATACATATTTATATAAACTAGTTTTCGTTAG
>CAZYPH010000097.1:0-8139 GCA_964649095.1 uncultured Oligoflexia bacterium
TTGCGAAGTTGGGGGATCGTGTCAAAGAGGGCGATAGTTTAGCATCGGTTTCACAATCGCGTTCGTTGTCGCAAGAAGAGGTTTTTCCACTGCGTTCGCCTATTGCAGGCCTAGTTACCGCGATCCTCAAAACGGAAGGTCAGTATGTCGATAGTGCCGCCAATATTTTGCGTGTCGATGACCTGAGCCAATTTTTTGTTGATGTTTTAGTGCCCGAGTTTGACGTTAAAAATATCAAGGTGGGTGATATTGCTAGTGTCTTGGTATCGTCCCTCGATATTCGTATTCCCGGCACCGTTTATTCTGTGCATCGTGCGCCGCTAGATAGACGCGATTGGGAGAAATCAAAAGTCGATTTTCAAATGCGCATTTTATTAAAAAACGAAGACAACTCGTTTGATAAATTATCGCCAGGATTATCGTGTGTGGTAGATATGATCCATGCCGAAAAAAAGAACGTCTTGCGGTTACCGCTAGAGTCGGTGCGTCTTTTAAAAAAACGCAAAAAAACTACCGAGTCGGGCCCGCAAACGCGTCAGGGCATTGTCATGTTGGCCAATAAAAAGAAACTAACGATCGATGTGGGCATCCAAGACGATGAACATATTGAAGTGTTGTCGTTAAAAGAGGGTCAGTTGGTTAAACTCTTATCGTTAGATGAGTTGTTGAGTGATGATTTTTTAGATACCGATGGACCCGATTCTGGGGATTCTGCTGGTGACTAAACCCTTTGCTGTCGAAGTAGAACACTTAACTTTTGCGTATCCCAGCACGACGGGGCTGCCTGCGGCGGGGCCTGTGGTGCGCGATTTGAGTTTTTGTGTCGAACAAGGTGAGTGGGTGTGTATTCAGGGCCCCTCAGGCTCCGGCAAATCCACACTCTTCTATCTGTTGGGGCTTTTGTTAGAAGGTGGTGATACCTACCATGGCGCCATTCGCCTGTTTGGTTGTGAGGTCAAACAACTCGACGCATTACAAAAGGCCCAGTTTCGAAGAAAGTATCTTGGGTTTGTATTCCAACAATTTCATCTGTTACCCAAACTTACGGTGGCTGAGAATATACAGTTATCGCAATATTTTCCTTTAGAAATAACCACTGAAAACACACAGCAGCCCTCACTGGCGCACATCAGTACTACATTAAAAATTGATACGATCTTAAAACAAGTGCCCAATACCATCTCGGGCGGGCAAGCGCAGCGTGTGGCTATGGCGCGAGCTTTGTTTCAAGATGCCAAATTGATTTTGGCCGATGAGCCGACGGGTAGTTTAGATTCGGTGAATTCAGCCATTGTTTTAGACTTATTTCAGACGTTAAAAGACCAAGGTCATACGATCGTTATGATCACGCACGACCCTACCGTAGCGGCTAGGGCCGATCGCATTTTATATTTTGCCGATGGTACGTTTCAAAAAAGCGAAGTCGTTCGCGAGGCCAAACCTAGTCCCCGGGCGGTAAATAATATTGATTTAGTACCACGCCGCGCATTGGTGTCATCGCAGTACCTCAAGCGTATCTGGGCGCAAGCGTGGGGCAATATTCGCGCAAATCGCGTAAAATCGTTTTTAAACGTGTTGGGTGTTTTCATCGGTGTGATGTCGTTGGTCGCCATGATTATTATGGGACGTTTTTTAGATAATAAGCTTCGTACCTCGTACGAATCGATTGGGGTGAACCGTTTGACGTTAAACGGCTATCCTGTGCATAAAAAAGGCAAACAGAAACGATCGTCAAAAGCCATTATCGACGATTATAAACGGCAGTTCCGCGAATTTGCACTCGCCACAGATATTCCACGACTGAAAAACTATTTTAGTGAGATCGAATCGATTTCACCGCGTTACCGCTTAGACCGGCCGTCAGCCAGTATTGGCGGCAAGAGTTTGGGTGAGGATTTAAAATTGTACGGTGTGGCGTCCGAGTATTTTTTAATCGCTGACGCGAGGTTCTTTTCCGGTCGACCGTTTGTTCCCGCGCATGTCGAGCGTGAGGCTAGCGTGTGTGTGATTGGTCGCGATATCGCGCGCAATATTCAGCGCATCACGAATACGTCGGACGTATTGGGTCAACTGATTCTATTGAGTGATAACAACAATGCCCTTTTTTCGTGCCGTGTTTTGGGTGTGTTAGACAGTGTGACCGACCTTGGTGGTCGACCCGCTGATCGCGACATTCTCATGCCGTATACGTATTTTCGTAAACAGAATTTTAATTGGTGGGCCACAGAACTCAATGCGTTAGAAATAAAAGTGCGTAGTGGGAGCAAAATTTTAGAACTTGATGAGCAGATACGTAAATACATTCGCTTTATCTACGGTAATAGCGGCGACTTTTGGGTGGAGTCCGGTACAATTATTTATCGGGTGATGAGTCGTATGTTGTTTTTATTTTCGGTGCTTCTGATTTTAGTCAGCGTGTTGTCGTTAATTGTCGGCGGTATCGGTGTGTATAATATGCTCAAGGTTTCGGTGAACGAACGGATGCGCGAATTTGGTTTAAAGATGTCGTTAGGCGCCACGCCCCAAAGTTTAGCTGATATTGTAATGATGGAGTCGCAGCTACTGACGCTTTCTGGAGCTGTGATAGGCATTGTGGCGGCCTATGTGTTTTGCCACCTTCTGTTACTGGGGGCGGGTTTTTTTCTTCCCGCTCTAAAGTTTGAGTGGGTATTCGATGGATGGGCTATCGTAGCGGGTTTAGGTATGGCGATTGGTATTGGGTATTTTAGTGGGCGCCTGCCGGCGCGTGAAGTTAAAAGACTACAAGTAATTCAAGCTTTGCGTGCTGATTGAATAAACGATTTCATCAAATGTGCCGCAACGGGGTTTTCAATTTTGCGCGACGGTGAGGTCAAAAATAGTTCTTCAAAGCAGTTTTCTAAAACCCCAATGGTGACGAGTTCTTTTTTGTGTAGATATTCTTCAACTGCCATTTTAGGCACGACCGTAAGCCCAACATGTTGAATCGCTAACAACTTTTGTGTCATCACATCTTGAGTTTCGACCAAAAAAACAGGATGGATCTCGTGGTGTTTACAATAGCTTTCAATTTCCTGACGCACGACGCTATCAGCCGTGGGCACAATCATGGGCGTTGCATTCAGCGACTTTGGAAAGTTCTTTCGAAGTTTGGCAAACTTTGGCGAGCCCACAACTACTAACGGCCACCGGGCTACTTTTCTCGAGTACACTCTGCCGGGCTGTAGCCTGGGGGTAGAGTTTGTCACAATCAGATCTAGATGGTGTTGAAGCAGCAGGTGCGTTAGTTCCGTGAGTTTGCCTTCGATAATACTTATTGAGCATCGGTGAGTCTTCAACGCTTGTTGGGTGATTTGTACTGAAAGGTGTTTTGGAATGGAATCTAATACGCCGATATTAAGAGGCACGTGGTTCGGTGTAGTTTGATTATAGAGCGTTTGAACCATTTCCGTACCAAGTCGAAAGATCTCGCTGGCGTACTGCAAAAGTATTCGGCCGTTTTCGTTCAGGTTCAGATTTCTATGGCTACGTTCAAATAATGAATACCCTAGTTGGTGTTCAAATTGTTTGATTTGAATAGACAGGGCCGACACACCAATCTGCAGCTTTTTTGAGGCCCCCTTTATGGAACCCTCCGAGGCGATGACAAAAAAACAATAGAGGTGATGGTAGTTGATCCAGATGTGTTTGTTGTTGAGAGTAATTTTCATAGATTGTTATGGTTTGATTTTATCAAATAAAACTAATTAAATTATAAAATTTATTAAATGGTGACTCTAGTTACTATGAAGTGGTCGATAAATTAAACATTGGGGGCATTATGTACACACAAGCAAATCCAGAGAATCTTGCGCTCACACCAAGAACAGCACTAGACTTACTCAAAAAGGGCAATCAGCGTTTTACAACGGGCATGCGCTCGGTCGAGCCGCTATTAAGCCATCTAAAAATGAAAGAGCTAGCCGTCAATGGCCAGAAGCCGTTTGCTATCGTGTTGACGTGTTCCGATTCGCGTAGCCCGGCTGAAATGATTTTCGATCAAGGCTTGGGCGATCTATTTGTGGTGCGTGTGGCGGGTAATGTTGTAGCGCCATCGCTTTTGGCTAGCATCGAGTTTGCTGCTGCTAACTTTGGCTCGTGTATTGTAGTGGTTTTAGGCCACACGTTATGCGGTGCTGTAAATGCTACGGTAAAACACGCACAGCAACCTACGAAAGCGTTGCCATCAGCGCATCTAGAAGAGTTAGTAGGTCGTATTCGCCCGGCGGTTGATCGCACACAAGGGCACTGCTCCCTTGACGCGCATGATTTTATTCACCGCGCTACCATCGAAAATGTACACCACAGCCGACGCCTAATTTTACAACAGAGTTCTATTGTGCGTAACTTACAAGAAGCCGGTAAACTTGAAGTCGTTGGGGCTCTGCTCGATATTAGTACTGGGCAGGTCGAGTTTTTCGAAGGCCCGCAAGACTAGTGAGTTCATCGGGAAAAAGGCCCATCTGCTTTGTCGCAAAAAATTTCCCACTCCCGCAGCGACCACCGCGGTCGCTTTGGTCGGGGAAGTTTTTTGCTTCGCGCATCTGGACCTTTTTGCCGACGAACTAGACTCTAACGGTTGGTAGATTTTAATAAGCAAGAGCATCTCATTAAGAGCATCAAACCATGACAGACAACCCACTACTACGCCTCGAACGCACGGATTTTGTAAAAACAAGATTTTTAGCCTTATGGTCGGTGCTTGGTTTTCAGGCGGGCTACATTAACGCGTTTGGGTTTTTAGCCTGTGGTCGTTATGTTTCGCATGTGACGGGTTTTGGTACCCAGATTGGTATGGCGCTGGGTAACCAAAATCTACTTTTGGCGATTGAGATGTTGGGTTTTCCCCTCTCGTTTATTCTCGGGTCCTTCACAAATGGATTTTTTACGATTGCCCGCATCGAACAAGGGGGGCGCCCGCAGTACAAGTTTATATTGGGTCTGGTTTTAGTACTGCTCTTGTTTTGTGTGGGTATTGGAGTGTCTGGCATTGCAGGTGCTTTTGGTGAACCACTAGAGTACGCACACGATTTTATTTTGCCACTAACGTTGTCTTTTGTGTGTGGTTTGCAGAATGCGTGTTTTGCTACTATGACGCGTGGTCAAATTCGCACCACGCACTTGACTGGCATTGCCACCGATATTGGTACTGATCTTTCTCGTGTGTTTTTCGGAAAATTAGAGAGTGGCGAAAAACTACTCACCAAACGCACAAATCACACACGTTTGGCTACGTTCGTAGCGTTCGCTTTTGGGTCGATTGTGTCGGTACTATCGACCCAAAAGCTAGACTTTTTTGCGCTGCTAGTGCCGGTAGTGACGTCACTAGCTATTATCTTACGGCTCAACTATTTATTGCGCCGAGATAAATCGATCGAACAGTTAATTACCTGATACCGACAGTCGCGGAAATTTTGCCGCACAAGCGCCAACGCTACCCCAAAACTGTAGATCGTTCGCCACGGCTTCTGTGCTGGCTAGTAATTCTAAAATATTACCAGCAATAGCAAAACCACGTACTGGGCGGGTTCGTTTTCCATTTTCAATCAATACGCCAAGCGCGCCGACAGAAAACTCACCGGTTACGGCATTCGCTGTGTGTAGACCTAAGAGGTCTGTTATATATACCCCTTTTTCTATATTCTCTATAAGAGCGTCCAATGATTGCTCGCCTTTTTTAATATACAAATTAGTGCACCCAATGGTTGGCGGACTTTTTAACGAGCCCCGTTGCGCATGGCCGGTGAGTGGTAAGTTTAATTTTTTTGAATATAAACGATCGGTGAGAAAGTTTTTCACAACGCCTTTGTCGACCAGGGTAGTCGTCTGGCGAGGGTTGCCTTCATCGTCAAATGGGCTAGAACCTAAGCCATGGCGTAGTACGCCGTCATCGACAATGGTCAGGCAATCGGCGAATATCTTTTCGCCTAATTTGCCCTGCAGCATTGAAAAGTTTTTGTCGATATTTTCTGCCGAAAACGAATCCGCCAAAAAGCCAATCAATTGCGCCATGACGCTGTTTTTAAATATAGCGGGGCATTGCATGGTTTCAATCGACCCAGCCTTAAAAATTTCTTCTAAATTTTTAGCAGCCTGTTCGGCAATTTGTTTCAGGTTAATGTTGCTTAGTTTGGTGGAGCCTTGGTACTCCGACGCCGTCTCTTGCTCGGTGCCGTCTTGGGCCACAACCTCTACCGACGCACCATAACCCGTCTGAATATAGGTCTGTAACTTATTGGTTGAATCAATGCGGAAGGTTTCGCCCACCGATTGCGAAAAACTGGCCTGATGAACCCGTGCTACAACCGGCGAGGCCTCTTTTGCGAGAGCTTCGAGTGCGAATGGAATTTTTTTCAATTCTTCAAATGTAAGCTGACGGGCTTGATTATCGGCAAGTTCCATATTGCCTGGCACTAGTTTTACGCCGTAGCTTGCGCTGCGTTCAAAAATTTCTTTCGTCAGTAATTCATTCGGAGCCATGAGCTCGGCCGTCTCTATTGCGGTTGTAATCGCTTGATCAATGGCCGATTCACTGAGGTCGAAGCTATACGCAAAACCCGTGCGTTGGTCTTTGAGCACACGAAAACACAAACCTTGATTGGTGGATTGTGAAAACGAATCGAGTTTAGAATCTTTGACATCTAAACTCATTGATTCGGTGCGTTCACCATAAACTTCAAAAGCATCAATGGCAGCGTCTTGTACTTTTTTAAAAAGTTTGGCGTGGGCTTTTTCAATAGCAAGGCCTAAAAGGTTGGCTGGAGTTTCAGCGTCGGTGGTTGCGTTTGCCGCGTTAGGTGCCGTGACGACGATGTTAGGATTTGTAATAGGGGCCAAATTTTGGGACGTGTTTTCTTCTGTATGTTCCATGCGCCCCAAGTTAGTAAAACTTTCAGCAACTTAAAACGTGAATTCTTTACACAGCTGAAACTTCTCGTTACTCTTTTAAATAGGTAGGGGGGGTAGCGGCATGGCATCGACTTCAGCATCACAAAAGATAAACATTTCTGGTTTAGTTTCAGGGCACATTCAGCCCAAAACGTATAAAGAGTATAATTGGGAAGGGTCATTTCAAGAGTACGTTGATTTAGTGAAGGCTCAACCAGCCATCACCCGGAATGCGTTCCAACGCATGTACGACATGATTTTGGGTTACGGCAGTGAAAATTTTACTGATTTTAAAAAGAACATCGTAAAATATAAATTCTTCTCAGACCCCATGGATAACGGCAAAGACGCGGTCTTTGGTCTCGATGTACCACTCATGAAGTTGGTGCATTTTTTCAAAAGTGCGGCGTTTGGATACGGCACTGAAAAACGCGTGTTGTTGTTACATGGCCCGGTAGGGTCGTCCAAATCGACGATTGCGCGTCTGTTAAAAAAAGGTATCGAAGAGTATTCGCGCCGCGATGAAGGCCGTTTGTATACGTTTAAGTGGGTCGATCCTGATAAAAAAATCCAACACATTTTGGGCAACGTGACCGAGTTTCCAGACCCCATGCACGATGAGCCCCTGAAATTAATTCCCGATGAAGCGCGTGCGTCGTTAGTCGAAGAATTATCGCGTGGTTATAAAGGCAACTATCGCATTCAGATCAAAGGCGACCTGTGTCCGCCGTCGCGATTTATTTATCGCGAGCTCATGCGCCACTATGGCGGTGATTGGGACAAAGTGATTAGCCACATTCGTGTGTCGCGTTTGATTCTGTCTGAGCGCGATCGTATCGGTATTGGCACATTCCAACCCAAAGACGAAAAAAACCAAGACTCTACCGAATTAACCGGTGATGTGAATTATCGCAAAATTGCGGAGTATGGTTCGGACTCCGACCCTCGTGCGTTTAACTTTGATGGTGAATTCAACGTCGCTAACCGTGGTATCGTAGAGTTTATTGAAGTATTAAAACTCGATGTCGCGTTTTTGTATGATCTTTTGGGAGCGTCGCAAGAACACAAAATCAAACCCAAAAAATTTCCACAAACCGATATCGATGAGGTGATTTTAGGGCATACGAACGAACCCGAGTTTAAAAAACTCCAGAACAACGAATTCATGGAAGCGCTTCGTGACCGTACGGTAAAAATCGATGTGCCGTATATTACACGGCTCAAAGATGAAGT
>CAZYPH010000098.1:0-8096 GCA_964649095.1 uncultured Oligoflexia bacterium
GACAGCGCCGACATTGGGCTGCCGCTATGCAGGGGGCCACGGCCTATCTTGCGGTGCATGATCATAATTTTGAATACACCCTGATTCGAGATAGCGCCCTTGAAAATGAAGCTGCAACTTCAAACCGCATAGCCGAATCTTCGACCGTTCTGTTTCCACAATTTATAGTCGGAACAGGTGGTGCCGGGTTACGTGACAGTCGCTGCCAAACCCAATCGTGTTGCGACGACCACTGCCAGAACTTTATCAAAACAAAAGGTTTCCTGAAGCTTACGCCCACGACTCGAGGCTTGCAGATCGAATTTATTAATAAACATCAAGAGCGTTTGTTTCAGACGGTGCTGCCGTCAAATGAGTCATCGAGCGCTACGCCGCGAAGTGTGTCATCGAGCGCTACGCCGCGAAGTGTCTCATCGAGCGCTACGCCGCGAAGTGTATCATCGAGTGCATCGCGCCCCCACAGCAGAGGACGTTCTCCGGCGTCGTTTTCGTTTGAAGACCGGCTGCTACAAAATCCCTACCAAAGCCGTCGCTATCGAGCGGCCCCGATTAAAACCATTCAACTACAAAACCCAACCACCGACTTAAATTTTCAAGGGACGCTGTGCCCCGAAAACATTGTTGAACGCGTGCGAAGCTTTGGCCCGCATGCGATCGTGACCCTTGGTGCGCGATTCCATCGAGGTACACCATCGCTAGCATTGAAACAACGAGCGTACATTTCCGCACAGATTTTTAAAACCCTGACACACTACGGACAAAAACCGGTCGTGATTTTTTCCGGAGGCCATGGCGAAGCCGAAGCCATGCAGCATCTTTTTAGTACGTACAAAGATCGGTTGGTAGCCGCGACGCCGGGCCACGCAAACTCGAACTCACGGCCGGCGAGACTACCGGAGAATCGATCAGAGCACACTCAGGAAGTTGCCCAAGACACTTCTCCAAACGACCGTAGTCTCATCGAGAATAGATCGCAGAGCACGATTCAGAACGCGCACTACTCGAATCGCATCCTGCGTAGTCTTTACGACAGCAGCCAGGAATTGGGTCACCCACTGCCACGGCCTAAAAAAGTTTTGATTATTACAACACAGGTTGCAGGAAGAAGGGGTACGGTCATCGATAACCACACCCGACGAGCCCTTCGTGATTTCCGCACTCACAGCGCGTTACACGGAACCGAGTACCACGCTGTGAGTTGCAATTATGATCCAAATATCAATGCGCTCTACTTCTGACCCTCACGCGCTTCGTACTCCTGAGCTAATTTCTCGATCGCTTGATCAATTGTAATACGGGCTTTTGGTGGTGCACCAAGTTCTTTGGTTAAAGCCGCCAACTCTTCCGCTGACCCCGCACCACTGCCGCTTGCCTCAGCGCCCAAACTACGCACGTAATGCGCTAACGCAAATCGATCGGCTACCGGCAATGCAAACGCTGGCATAGTACCCAGACCATTTGTTAACGTTTTATAAATAGCCGCTACGGTATGGCCGTTTTTCCAGCCATCGGTCACAGTAAAGTTCCGTGGTTTCGGATTCAATGCCGCCGCCGCTACACCGTCGCCATGCCCACCGGCTCCATGACAGGTAATACAATTTTGAGAGAACAACACCTTGCCCTTTGCTAAGGCGTCATCCGATGGCTTCACCAAGGCATTGACGTCCACTGAACCACCGCTACTCTGAGGCGGGTTTTCCGAGGCATCAACTCGTGCAGGCAACGGCTCATCACGATAAAACAAGTCGGCGCCTGACAACCCAACAAATAGAACTAGAAAATAGAACGTGCCAAAAAACGTCACGTTATTTTCAAGCCCATCGTATTTAAGGCCCATAAAAAATAAAATCACACACATGGCTTTAGCTGTGGCGATAAGCATCGCAATAAATACGTTGAACGAACCAAAATCAACGTACGAAACGGCTACCGTCAATACTGTCAGAACAATCAAAATACCAAAAACACGGTTATAAACTGACATTGGCACAATATGATGCACCGATGCGTGGCCGCTGTTTTTCCCCTGAGAATCTGATCTATTATCTGATGTTGTCATAGTTACCCATTCTAATAATAAAAAATGCCCTAACCCACTAAATACAATAGAGGGAACAAGTAGATCCAAATCAAATCTACTAAGTGCCAGTACAAACCAACCATCTCGACCGGAGTGTAATAGTGTTCTGAGAACTCATTACGTTTTGTGCGAACCAAAACCCATCCAATCAGACCCATCCCCAACAGCACGTGTATCCCGTGTAAGCCCGTCATCATGAAGTAGAAAGAAAAGAACAGATTCGCTTTTGGATGCGTCAGGTGGTTTTTCGTGGCGTCGAAAAAACCGCCTGGCAATAACCCTTCGTGGAATTTGTGGGTGTATTCAAAATACTTTACTACTAGAAAGACCACCGCACAGATTAGGGTCACGACCATCATCTGCGCCGATTCTTTCGGTTTATTTCGCTGTGCTAAACCGACCGCGCGCGCATAACACCAACTCGAGAAAATCAACACAATGGTATTGATACCACCCATCACGCGATTAAGTTCTTTATGCGCCTCTTGGAACATTTCAGGATACATGCCTCGAAACAGGATGTAGCCCACAAACAAACCACCAAAAAGCATGATTTCCGTTACTAAAAATAACCACATGCCAAATTTTGAAGCGACAAACTCAGCATCAGCGCTTTCAAAATGGTGGGCATGATGGTGCTTATGATCGACTGCTACTTCTGACTGTGCACTCATTTTTTGTCCGTCTCCTTCAAACTAAATCTAAAATTTACCAAGTGAATTAAACATTTTCCGGCTGATAATTATAAGGCGGCTCCGTAACAATCGGCTGTTGATGGAAGTTGTGTAGGGTTGGTGGACACTCTACGGTCCACTCTAACGTCTTTGCATCCCACGGATTATTTACGGTAACTTTTGGCCCTTTTTTCGCGGCATAGATTAAAATTGCGAAATGCACGAACAAACCAAAAGCCGTTAAAAAGGCACCCACGGTAGATAGTTTGTGCGCAATTTCAAACTGTGCTGGGTAGTTATAATAACGGCGTGGCATGCCGTGGCTACCCATCCAGAATTGTGGCAAGAATAATAGATTGAAACCAACGAATACAAAAAACCAAGCAAACTTCGCGCCGGCTTCGTTATACATGCGACCAAAAATTTTCGGCCACCAATAGTGGAAACCACCAAGCAACGCCATTACGGTACCGCCCATCATTACATAGTGGAAGTGTGCGACGATGAAGTACGTATCAGTCAAATGCACGTCAGTAGATAGAGAGCCTAAAAACAGACCCGTCAACCCACCGATAGAAAATAAGAAAATAAACGTCAGTGCATACAACATCGGTGTGGTTATTGTAATTTTCCCTTTGTACAGCGTTGCAGTCCAGTTAAAGATTTTTACCGCCGTCGGAACTGCCACTAAAAATGTCAGAAATGAAAATAGAAAGTTAGAGAAATCTGACTGACCACTCACGAACATATGGTGGCCCCACACTAGAAAGCTAATCGCCGCAATGGCCAAGCTAGAGTAGGCAATTGCGCTATATCCGAAAATTACTTTTCTAGAAAACGTAGTGATCAACTCACTAATAATACCCATACCCGGCAAGATCATGATGTAGACCGCTGGGTGCGAGTAGAACCAAAAAAAGTGTTGGAACAAAATCGGATCGCCGCCCAACTTCGCGTCGAAAATACCAATTTTGAACACACGCTCCATGGCTAACAATACCATCGTAATACCAATCACGGGTGTCGCTAAAACTTGAATAATGCTAGTCGCATACTGCGCCCAAATAAACAGTGGCATACGGTGGAAGGTCATGCCTGGCGCTCTTAATTTGTGAATGGTGGCGATGAAATTCAATCCAGTAAAAATACTAGAAAAACCCATCACAAATACCGACATCACGACCAAGACAACGCTAGTGCCGGTACGAATGCTGTAAGGCGTATAAAACGTCCATCCAGTGTCCACACCGCTACCCAAAATGATGGCGGCCAAGGCCATCAAGGCGCCTACGATATAAACATAGTAACTCGCCAAATTTAAACGTGGGAAGGCCACATCTTTTGCGCCGATCATGAGTGGCAAAAGAAAGTTCCCCAATGCTGCCGGAATCGCCGGAATAATAAACATAAACACCATGATGGCGCCGTGTAACGTAAACACTTTATTGTAGGTGTCCGACTCCATAATTGTTTTGGTCGGCGTCCAATGCTCCATACGAATCGCAAGTGCAAACAAACCACCAACTACGAAAAACAGAAGTGTCGTCCACAGATACATCACACCAATACGTTTATGATCGAGTGTGGTTAACCAAGACCAAATTCCTTTTTCCTCGTGCAAATAGTCGACATGGCCGCTGTGCGATCCGTGCGAGGATGCGGCTGACGTACTGGAATGTGTTGAGCTATGTGTTGTATTCATTTAAGTATCACTCCAAAAATCACTTTAAACTTTTAATATATGCAATAATCGCGTTGATTTCGTCTTCTTTAAGAACACCCTCGTAGGCCGGCATTTGTCCTGGAGCAAAGCCCTTCACGACGTGGGCGTTGGGCTTTAAAATAGACTCTCTCAAATAATTCTCGTCGGCCGTCGCTTTAGAACCGTCAACATGTTCGACCTCGGTTCCAAAAAGGCCCTTCCATGTTGGTCCAACACGCTGCGCTCCGTCGGCAGAGTGGCACGCAACACAGCCCTTATTATTCGAGTATTCTTTTCCTTGGTCTGCCAACGATGCCACCGGTGCATTGGCACCGGAACCAGCTGCCGATGGTTCTTTCTTTAGCCCCGACAACTCACCAGTCACCAGCCACTTTTGATACTCGACCGGCTCGACAACATAGGCCTTCGCCAACATGTCGGAGTGGCCCGCACCACAAAACTCTGTGCAGTATACCGGATGTTCTCCAGCTAAAGTGGGTGTAAACGATAAATACGAATACAAGCCCGGTACAACGTCTTGTTTAATACGCATGTTCGGTAAAAAGACGCCGTGCAATACGTCTTCAGACGTCATGATTAACTTAACAGGTTGCCCTTTGGGTAAAACTAGTTCCCCCAAAGTCTTACGGCCGTTTGAGTATTCGAAATTCCACAACCATTGTTTGCCGAATACGTTGATTTCAATTGCATTGGCCGGCACAACACGCATCTTTCGATAAACGTAAAATCCCCAAGCAAAAACATCCAACAAGAGGATGAGTGGAATCACCGTCCACAGCGTTTCGAGTTTATGATTCTCACGAATCATCTCAGTCTTGCGGCCCTTTTTGGTGTGATGGAATTTGCTCACAAAATAGAACACTGCAATCATGGTGCCTGTTAAACTTACAAGACTTAACCACCATAAAAATTCGTGTAAGTTATCGACACTAGAAGCAATGGTCGATGCCTGTGGCAGTGAAATAGAAACGGCTGCATATGCATTTTGACCGAACATGCTATAAGACTCCTACTCAAGAGTTATCAAAAAAATTTTATTGGAACGTAACTTCAATTAGCTGATGATGTTGAACATTGTTGCAAATATATCAACGGTTCGCCAACTTCTCTTCGACTCGTCCACGTCGAAAAAATTTAAAAATAAAAAAACTTAAGAATAAAATAGTGAGTGCACCGCCGCTCTTCATTAAATTAATCGCATACAATGCGTATTTTCGGTCGGCAGGGTCGTAGTGGTAACAAAATAATACTAAACGATCGATCACCGAGCCCACCTTGTTTTCACCGGCTTCAACCAGTGCAAGCTTAAGGTCGCGTGTCGGAAAATGTATGCCATACAAATAACGAGAAACTTTTCCGGAGGGTGAAAGTAAAACCATTGCTGAGGTATGGTTAAATTGGCTGTTTTTTTCATCCCACCAAAATTTAAACCCCACCTGATCGGCTAACGCTAAGCTGTGATTATCGGCAAATAGAGCACTCAGTTTAGAATCCAACTCGGGACCTGACTGTAGTTGCGTACGCAGCTTCTCGACGACAAGAGAATCCTGCTTTTCAGTAAGTGTTTTGTAATTCGTTAAAAAATGCCATTCAATCGAAGCCAGTTTTTGTTCGAGTGCTGTATCAACTTTCGAATCCCCATTCTGTTTACGCCACTCAACTATCTTTTCCCGAAGAGCCGCAATGTAGTTTTCACGTTTCGCTCCGGCGATGCTAGGATCTTCCGTCGCATCGAAGCTGACTGTTACGACCTGAAACTTCTCACCGGGCAGCCAATCAAATTTTGAAAAAGAATCTAAGACCCCATTCAAAAACAAACCACACAAACTGGGGCACGAATAATAGGCTAATAAGAGAATCGTTGGTTTACCGGCGGCCAGATACTGGCTCAACGGTACAACAACGCCCGATTCGTTACGAAATGTCAGCGTCGAATCGATATTTTTTCCCAACGCTTCGTCGATACCAATTACTTCACGATGGTCTTGAATGGGCTGTGGCAGAGCATTGACCGCGGTCGGTTGGCTCAACCCGAGAGGACGCGTATTGCCCACCGAAGCCACACCAGATGTTGTATTGGAAGCGTGGGCCACAGGCGTCAAGAATACCAAACACGCCCAGATACCTAGACATAATTGCAGGGCGTGTATTGTTGAAAATCGAAGCTGCTTACCCACTCTTAAAGAACTCACCCAACTTAAGAACGTTTTAATGCTACATCTACCATGAGCGCCGAAAACAGAACCAAAAGATACACGATCGAAAAGGCAAACATCTTCCACTGATGCGATTTCGCGTTTGAAGCATCTCGCCACACTTTGTAGGCAAAATAGACAAATAATAGCCCCAGAAGCCCTGCACTGTATGCGTAGACCGCACCACTCAAACCAAACCAGTAGGGCACAAAGGTCAATGGAATCGTAGCCAACGTGTACAAAAATATTTGTCGCTTCGTAGTTTCCACACCAGCAACGACAGGCAACATGGGAACGTTTACTTCGGCGTACTCCTCACGCAAACAAAGGGCTAAGGCCCAAAAATGGGCTGGCGTCCACATAAAGATCACCATGAACAAGGCGAAGCTTACAAAACTAATCTGCCCTTGAGCAGCGGCCCAGCCAATGAGGGGTGCCGTAGCACCGGCAGCACCACCAATGACGATATTGTACGGAGTAGTACGCTTCAACCAAAGGGTGTACACACCGACATAGAATGCTATCGTGAACACGCCAATGCCAGCCGCTGGCAAACTACCGAAGTGTAGCAACAGATAGGTCGCAATGAGACCGATCGTAATCGCAAAATATAAGGCATGCTCCGCCGGCATACGACCCGCTGGAATCGGCCGTTTTTCACGCGTACGCGGCATAACGGCGTCGATATCGCGATCGAGGTATTGATTTAACGCGTTAGCTGACCCCGCAGTTAACACCATTCCGACAAAGACCCAGAATGCACGCGGAAAATCCGACAGAATGGTACCTTCCAAAACCATCGCAGCTAAACCGGTTAATGCAAACAATAGAACAATGCGTGGTTTTGTTAACAACACAAAATCACGGACACGTTGTGACCACGACAAAGCACTCGACGTATTTTCGAAAGTTGCTTCAGCTGCGCCTAAATTCATAAACCAACACCACCAAAGCTGCTAATAAGGCCACGCCTGTTGCCAAATGGGCAACACTCATCAGAATAGGAAGTTTCATGAAAACACTTCCGATTCCCAAACTAATTTGTAGAGTTAACAATAAAATACTTAATACGCGCATCATCTGGGCTCGAGTTGTTAAACGATCTTTTAACTGCCCTGCCACAAAAACTAAGACAGGCACTATTACAGCTACGACAATCGCGCCAGTGCGGTGGCGCCATTGGTATCCAATACTACCAACCAGATCGGGAAACCACTCGCCATTACAGGTTGGGTAATCTAGGCAAGCGAGCCCAGAATACGTAGAACTGACAACCCCGCCCAGGAAAATTTGAGTAAACACGATGGCCACAGCAAATATCCTATCATCACTGGGCATGAGTTTTCAGGAGAGGTTGTTGAGGTGGGGTCGGCTGTCAAAAGCTTGAAAAAGGGAGATCTTGTCAGTGTCGAGTCCATGAACTG
>CAZYPH010000099.1:0-7877 GCA_964649095.1 uncultured Oligoflexia bacterium
CCCCGCTAAAAGCACGAGCAAACCAACCGCCCCTCCGACTGGCACAACCCAACGAGAAACTTTTTTGAAACCCGCCCCACGGGTAAACAACAGAATAGTGACCATAGACAAACAATAAGCAAATAGGAGGGTTAAAGTCTTTGTAGAGAAAATAAGAAACGCACCCAGAAATACCCATGAAATAGGCATTTTTGTACGCTTACAAAATACATGGTAACTCACCAGCGGAACCACTAATCCGGCAACCAGCATAGCCGCCTCCATCGGACTGGGTTGTGTGAGATACTCCCGCCCAAACCATATATCGTACATGTAGTCTGAATCATAAACGCCAAGAATAAAGTTATGAAACTTCTTCGATAGCAATCCCGCGGCCGCTACCGGCAACAGAACTAATACAATGGCCTGCACCCGCTTAGTCAAAGCCGACAAATTGACGATGAAAGGCGCCTGGTACAAAAATACTGGCAGCGTCCACCACATGATCGTACGCAAAGAGTTCCACGCTTCTTTTAGCGGCGACAACTGAAACAACACTCGATTGATGGTGGTATTGTTAATGAACAAATCCCCTAACACTGCAGCCAAGCCGTCGATACGGTCGTTTAAAGTAAGCAGACCCGAACCATAACTAATAATAAATAGAACGCTCAAGAGAGCGACTGAGAACACAAAACGGTTCTTTCTCAATGATGGCTGAGCACCCGCACCGCGTTTGATAAGTAACAAAAAAAAAGCAGCCAACCACGCCACAAATAAAAGATAATCCGAAATAAAGAGTTTACGACCGGCCAGTTGAATCGGTGGAGAAATACTTAGAAACAATAAAATTATATATATGTATATATTAATGTATTTGTTGAGGTCTTTAAATGGCATTACAAACCTCAATCCATCATCTCTTGCACGAGATCGTTCAATTCTTTACAAAATCGATGGAAACCTAATTTTAGTCTAAGACGCAAAATATCATCTTCAGAAATTGGGCCCAAGGCCAAGGCGGTGCGAATACTCTCTGCCAGTGCGACCGGGTCACCGGCCTTGGCCAACACTCCGGGAAACTCAGTGCTTGCTAACCACGAGGTCGAGTCAAGAGCTGGCACTACACAACGCCGTCCCTGATAAAAAGCTTCTAAAGCAAACGTAGAAAGCGTCTCGTTACAAATCGATGGCAGCACAGCGATTCTGGCAGCGGCAATCAAGTCGAGCACCTCTTCGTGTGTGACGGCACCAACAAACTTTATATTAGGATTTTTTTTGGCAGCCGACTCTACCATGGGCCGTTCTGGACCATCACCGGCAACCACAAACGTGGAGTCTGGCAATAACTCTATAGCTTTCAAAAACTCGGCAATGCCTTTTTCTTGTGACAAGCGCCCTGCGTAAATAGCATCAAAACGCGCCTCGGAATGGGCAACTACTTTATTAGCTTTATTCGAGCCCCCTTTTTCCTCAGACCAAAATACCGGATTCAATATATGCATCACACGATCTTTGGGCATGCCAGCACGCACAAGCTCGCCCTGCAAATAGGGAGAAGGCGCTACAAAACGATACACTGCTTCTGGGTAAAGATCTTGCAATCGCATCTGCGACAAGGCCAACGCGTGGTATACTGTTTTCTTAATATCTTGATTACAATTATAACGAATGGCACGCCACGGCACTTTGTCAGAAAAACAATCTTTGCAGATTTTTTTATCGCGTAAAGCGAGGCCGTTTGTGCAAAAGAAGCGGTGGTTGTGCACCGTCATTGCCATCTTAATTTTGTTTTTTACTACCCAACGAAAAAAACGTGGCCCTAGGTTTGGAAAGGCGTTGTGTAAATGAATGTAAATAGGCTGCTCGCGCTGAAAAACAGCTTCAATCTCAGGACTTGAATCTAAAGGCATAAGCGACTCTAACGCCGCCTGAAGGTGGGTGCTATTTGGACGACGCGAGGCCGGGAACAACACGGGCTCAATGCCTATTTCACGATAACCCTGTGCTAGAGCGTCAACGTGAACGTCCTCACCACCCCGATGTTCGTACGGCACATGCACGATTAAAATTTTTCGTGCCTGTGCCGACGACGTGTACTGCTGAAAAACAGACATTGTTAATGGGCAACACTTTCAGAAGAAGCCTTTACAGGAGAGGCACCATCTACTGGGCCCTTCCCAGCATTTGGAGTCATCTCTTCCGTTGCCAGGCGTTTCATGAAGTCTTCGGGTTTTGGTAAATCGAGCGCAATACGCAAGACTTCATCCGCATGTTCTACCGGTACAATTTTTAAACCGCGTAGAATTTCTTTCGGAATCTTTTTCAAATCTGGCGCATTCTGCTTAGGAATCACTACCGTGTCAGCGTTACCAATCTTGGCGGCTAAAAGTTTTTCTTTTAATCCACCGATCTGTAATACTCTTCCACGCAAAGTGATTTCGCCCGTCATGGCAACATTGCGACGTACAGGAATTTTTGTAAAAGCCGACGCAATCGCCGTGGCCATCGTAACCCCGGCTGATGGGCCATCTTTTGGAATCGACCCCTCTGGCACGTGGATGTGCACATCGTTTTTATCAAAAAATTCTTTATCCAAATTCAACAAATCACTACGAGCACGCACGTACGAAAACGCAGCTTGTGCCGACTCTTGCATGACTTCGCCGAGTTTACCTGTGATCGTAAGTTTGCCTTTGCCTGGAAACGTTGTGACTTCAATTTGTAACATGTCACCACCGACTTCGGTCCACGCCAAACCGTTTACTAAGCCGATCTCGTTTTTTTCCTCAGCCATCGTAGTGAGATATTTTGGCGGCCCCAAGTACGTCTCTAAGTTTTTAGACGTCACACGAATGATTTTCTCGGGCTGACCTTTTTCTTTACGCTTTACTACTTTTCGGGCCACTTTGCGGCATAGCGTCGAACACACGCGCTCTAAATTGCGCACGCCAGCCTCTTTAACGTAGCTGCGTATCACTGCTGCCAAAGCCTGTGGCGTTACTTCAATCTGCGATGGTTTTAAGCCGTGCTCGACAATTTGTTTCGGAACCAAATAACGCCGCGCGATGTTCAATTTTTCAAGTTCCGTATAACCCGGAATGGTGATGACTTCCATTCGGTCTAACAACGGACGCGGAATGCTATGCAGCGAGTTTGCGGTCAACACAAACATGACCTTCGAAAGATCGTAGTCGACTTCTAAATAGTGATCTCCAAAGTTGTGGTTCTGTTCAGGATCTAAAACTTCTAACAAGGCACTCGACGGATCACCACGGAAGTCCATCGACATCTTATCGACCTCGTCTAACAAAAAGACCGGATTTACCGTGCCTGCTTTTTTCATCGACTGAATTAACTTACCTGGCAAAGCACCTACATAAGTACGTCGATGGCCACGAATCTCAGCCTCATCACGCACACCACCCAGAGACGCTCGTACAAACTTTCGACCCAAGGCCGTTGCGATTGAGCGCGCTAATGATGTCTTACCAACACCAGGAGGCCCCGCAAAACACAAGATCGAACCTCGAGCATTTTCGTTCAAAGAACGCACGGCTAGGTACTCCAAAATCCGCTCTTTTACGTCTTCTAAACCGTAATGGTCTTCGTCAAGCACGGCCTCTGCTGCAGTGAGGTCGTTTTTGTCTTCCGTTGTTTCGCTCCATGGAATCGAAACTAACCAATCGATATAATTGCGCACCACAGTGGCTTCGGCCGACATCGGCGACATCATGCGCAATTTCTTTAACTCTTTTTGAGCCTTCTCTGTGGCTTCTTTTGACATTTTCTTCGAACGAATCGTCTTCTCTAACGCGGCCAACTCGGCCTTGAATTCATCTTTCTCGCCAAGCTCTTTTTGAATGGCCTGCATTTGTTCGTTCAAATAGTATTCTTTTTGAGACTTCTCCATCTGCTTCTTAACGCGCGTACGAATACGACGTTCCACCTGCAGAATTTCAATCTCACCCTGCATGAGTGACAATAGTTTTTCTAGGCGTTTTGCAGCATCAATAACTTCAAGAATCTCTTGTTTGTCTTCCAACTTGAGATTCAGGTGGGCCACAATGATATCGGCCAACCGTGAGGGGTCTTCTACCGTAGAAACACTCATCAACATTTCTGGTGGAATACGTTTATTTAATTTTACATATGTCTCAAACGTAGCTTTTAGAGAGCGTACCAAAGCTTCAACTTCAACTGTGCCATCGATACGTTCAACAATATCTTCGGCTTCCACCTCTAAATATCGATCATTTTCAATGTGTTTTACGATTTGGGCGCGGCGTTTGCCCTCGACAAGTACTTTTACGGTATTATCAGGGAGTTTGAGAATTTGTAGAATCGTGCCAATCGTTCCGACATTATAGATGTCGGACTCTGAGGGATTGACAGTGCCTGCTTGTTTTTGCGCGACTAAAAATAAATCGATTTTTTTATTAACGGCTTCTTCCAAAGCATTAATGGATTTTTCACGGCCGACAAAAAGCGGCACAACCATATGCGGAAAAATAATGACATCGCGTAATGGTAATAACGGCATTTGGTGTCGGACAGGTTTTTTTGACGTCATTTCACTGTTTGAGGATGAGGGTTGCAGCTTTTTACAGCGTTTGGATGAGGGCTCATCCTCGTCTCCCTTGTTAAACTTGAACACAGTTAAAGTATTAGATCAACTCAGCGAACAAGAATAAAACTAGGCAATTTCTGCCTTCTGATCGGAGGCGTATTCGAGCGTAGGTTTTTCTTTATTTTCGATACAACTCTTGTTCACAATGACCCGCTTGATGCTGCCATTCATCGGCACTTCGTACATGACGTCTAACATTACGGTTTCCATGATGGCGCGTAATCCACGAGCACCTGTTTTGCGTTTTATGGCCTCACGAGCAATGGCAACTACAGCATCATCGGTAAACTCTAGTTCGACGCCATCGTACTGCATTAACTTCTGGTATTGTTTTACGAGCGCATTTTTTGGCTTTCGTAAAATTTCAATCAAGGCCGCTTCGTCTAACTCTTCAAGCGCTGCAATTACCGGTAGACGGCCAATAAACTCGGGAATAATGCCAAATCGCACCAAATCTTCGGGCTCAACGGCCGCAAGCGTTAACGCGGCTTTGTCTTTTACAACCTCATCATTTTTAGCTCCGAAGCCGATGCTCCGCTTGCCTTTGCGCCCTGCGATAATTTTATCTAATCCGACAAAAGCACCGCCGACGATGAATAAAATATTCGTGGTATCGACTTGAATATAATCTTGCTGAGGGTGTTTGCGCCCACCCTTTGGAGGCACGCTAGCCACAGTCCCCTCTAAGAGTTTTAACAAGGCTTGCTGCACACCCTCACCACTAACGTCGCGCGTGATCGAAGGGTTTTCACTTTTGCGTGAAATTTTATCGACTTCATCAATATAAACAATGCCGCGCTGGGCCTTCTCAACATTGAAGTCGCAATTCTGTAGAAGATTTAAAATAATGTTTTCAACGTCCTCACCCACATAACCTGCTTCAGTCAATGTGGTAGCATCGGCCATCGCAAATGGTACGTTAAGAAGACGCGCTAGCGTCTGCGCTAACAACGTTTTCCCCGAGCCTGTTGGGCCCATAAGTAAGATATTAGACTTTGCTAATTCAACGACATCTTTCTCTTTACCAGTTTGTGCCGCTTTATGCTGAATGCGCTTGTAGTGGTTATAAACCGCAACCGACAGAATTTTTTTGGCGCGTTCTTGACCAATAACGTATTCGTCTAACGTCGTTTTAATCTCGTTTGGTTTAGGCAATCGCTCAGCAATGTTCTTCTGAGTTTCCTTGTGAGATTCCTCTGCAATAATGTCGTTACAAAGTTCAATACATTCATCACAGATGTAAACGGTCGGACCTGCGATCAGTTTTTTTACTTCTCGCTGATTTTTTGCGCAGAAAGAACATAAGAGATTACCAAAGCCATCGCTAAACTTTTGAGTCATGAAAAAATCTCGCCTTCTACTATTTTCTTGTTTCTAGAATATTATCAATTAGTCCGTACGCTTTTGCGTCTTCGGCCGATAGGTAGTTATCACGATCGGTATCATTCTTAATCTGATCGACATTACGACCAGTATGGCGGGCATAGATACCATTTAGCTTTTCGCGTAAATACAGGATCTCTTTAGCCTGAATTTCAATGTCACTAGCTTGACCACGAGCACCGCCCAAAGGCTGATGAATCATAATTCTACTATGTGGCAAAGCCGATCGTTTGCCCTTTGCGCCCGCTGTTAATAACAAAGAACCCATACTCGCTGCCATTCCCAAACAATAGGTGGCTACGTCACACTTTATAAATTGCATGACATCGTAAATGGCTAGCCCAGCATATACGGAACCGCCTGGAGAATTTACGTACATATGAATGTCGCGTTCAGGATCTTGATTCTCTAAAAAAAATAATTGAGCCACTAGTAAGTTAGCTACCGTATCGTTGACTTCGGTACCTAAAAACACAATCCGATCTAACAACAGGCGACTATAAATATCATACTGACGCTCACCACGCGCCGTCTGCTCAATGACTGTTGGGTTGGGGATGTATGACGACACACGATCGGGAAATAAATTGTGATCATGAAGAACATTGAGAGCTTGTTTCTGATTCATTAGAAGATCTCCTCAAAGATGCTAGCAAATTGCAGTAACTGTAAGTTTAGCAGAAATACGCAACATGGCTAGCACCCCGATGCGATAACGAATAATGCCAACAGTCAAAACTTACCGAGGATATTAAGCCACCCTTAAGTTTCCTTAAGCCTCGGGTAATTCTTTTGCCTGCAGCATTTCTCTCATCAAATACTGTGCCAGCGCTTCTTGTAACTGTTCTAAAGTAAAATTTTCTGGGTTTGAGCCTACTAGAGCCAACACATCACGTAATTCACCCGTGATACACTCCTTTGAAAGGCCGCTATGCGTCGAAAGATCATCAATGAGCTGGTAAGATTTTTCCACCGGATGGGACTCCATTCCCTACTTGTTTTTGGAAGAACACTCTTTGAGTGTAAAAAATTCAATTATTGAATCAAGTGGAATATCACCCCCAAGATAAATTAGACTGCGAAGAACACACCCTGGAATATCTAAAACTCTCGCGCTATCAATCAAACAATTACCCGAGGGAGTTTCTGCTTATGTCTAACTTTGCCACACCAATTTCCATGCTCACGAACACAAAACCAATGCCGCGACCCGCCAATTCGAAGCGTCTGAGTCACACACTCGTTATGATAGTCACCACAGGGCTACTAGTTACTACCTTCGGTTGCGATAAAATTACCGGTGCAAATAAGGCCCACAAACTAGGTGGTAAAATTCAATTGAGTGCTGCCCTGCAATCGAAAGTGAAAAACACAGACGTTTTATATGTAATTGCACGCACCCAACAAATTGGCCCCCCAACAGCAGTCAAACGCATTACGCAACCTACCTTCCCTCTTGCCTTTGAGATTGGTCCTGAAGACGCCATGATTAAACCACCTGCAGGGGCTCCTACAGGCTTCGAACCAGGTACACCCATTACTCTAACGGCCCGACTCAGCCACTCCGGAAATGCGATTGGAGAGCCAGGTGATTTTGAAGGCGTTTATGCCGAAAACCCAGCAAAAGCCGGTGAGCTAAATTTGAATTTAATAATTGATAAAGTGCGGGAGTAGGTGGGGGAGTGCAAATAAAACGCAATAGATGGCAGGCGGTTCTGTTTGCTTGTGGGCTAGTAACTATCGGACTCGCAATAAGTCTGTCGGGCATCACTGGCGACCTGATGCTCTTTTTGCGATTTATATTTTTAAATAAAATCCATTTATCAAAAGATTTTATATTCCCTCACTTTACCCCAGGTCATTGCGGAGGATTTTTATTAGGAGG
>CAZYPH010000100.1:0-2590 GCA_964649095.1 uncultured Oligoflexia bacterium
AATACCATCCATCAACCTTCGACACTCTTTTTTCGACTTAAATACAAAAACTACCTGTTTCACAAGGAAGCTACCACCACTCACCGATAGTGAATCGTTACTTCCATCGAATCGAATGGTAGGTTCGTTGTTTAAACCTGAAGCAATATATAAAGGCTGTTGTGATCCAGTACCTTGGGTGGCATGCCTACCATTACCACTTTGATCATCCCACTGTGATACAAAGTTGGACCCATCGTAAGTCACTCCACGATCAGCGCTTAACCAGAGAGCAAGATCCGTCAGTGTTGGCCCCGTGATAGTTGCATCTGCCAAGATAGTCTGACTTGTTCCGTTTGCATCGGTTGCTGTAACAGTCATCGTCTGTGCAGCACCACCAGCATAAGCTGGTTTAATCTTAACAGTTGCGGATGTTTGTCCGTTTGACGTTAATCCCAACACAACATCTGAAGCCGAAGCCAATTGTGATACTGACTTGCCATTGATTTCAGAGATAATGAAACTTCCTGACCCCGTGCCTGTAAAACTTAGTTTCACAAAATTGCTACCTGTAGTGGTGATAGAAAAAGTAAGGGTTTTGGCTTGCTGACTTGTTGTGGATCCCCAGCTTAAATTGCCAGTAATACCGACTACCGGAAATGAAACACACGTAGCGCTACCATTAACCCCGGCAATTGAAGTGCCAGAGCAAATAGTTGAAGCAGTGGGGTTGAGAGATCCTGTAATTTTTGTGCCTGTGCTTGTCCAACACTCTTTATTGTTTTGTATATTACCTGCGACCGCGCCATCCGCGGTGGTACCAACCTGACAGACAGCGGTGCCTGCAGTCCCTAATAAACTAGTTGTGGAACAGACGGCAGAGGCGGCCAGCCCTGTAAAACTCGATACATAACCTGCACCAGAAAAGGTCCCAGTTAAGTTAAAAGCTCCGTGATTGACCATAGTTCCGGTAGCTATGCTTCCCGATGAATTTACAAATGTTTTAGTCGCTAACACGTCACCCTCAACTGCTGTACCATTCGTTGGGCATGAGGCCGCTACACCAGGTGAACTAGTTGCACCACTTGAAGAAGTACTTATTTGGGGTATTTGGCTATTATTTGCTAACAGGCAGCCCGACACACTTAAAGTCGCCAGTACAATCAGAACAATACCGCGTGCTCCTAAACTATTTATTTTCATAACAATGTCGTAGAACACTCTCCCCACATTTTATTTTAGTTGGAACAGTAGTTTTGTCATTTAGTATGTTTAGGTTTTGGGCAAAGGATGCTTCCTTAATAGGAAATATTTGCATCAATAGTAATCTGAACAGTGGAAACACCAAGGCATTGTCTGATTATGTATGGATTTTCTCATAAGATTTCTTATGCGAACCGCGAAGTAGTGCGTTGATTACAAAGCTACAACTTCTTTTTCAGTAATCCCCAACAAATATAAAATAGACGCTAGTGTTTTTTGATTGATAGCCGCCGAGGCGGACTCGCGTGCTTTGACTTTTGCATTAAACGCGATGCCTAGCCCGGCTTTTTTGAGCATCGGAATGTCATTGGCGCCGTCGCCAATCGCAATTACGGACTCTAACGGGATGCCCTCTTGCTGGGCAATAAGTTCTAACAAATCAGCCTTGCGTGTGGCATTCACAATCGGGCCTGTAACTAAGCCGGTTAGACGGCCATCTACTATCTCTAGTTGATTGCTATACGCATAATTAAGCCCCAGGCGTTCTTTAAAACGTTCGGCGAAATACGTAAAACCACCTGAAATTAACGCTGTTTTATAGCCCAATTTTTTTAGAGCCCGAGTTAAGACATCGGCCCCCGGAGTTAATTCAATTCGTTGGTACACGCGTTCAAGCGTAGCTTGCGGCAAGCCATGGAGTAACGCCACTCGTTGGCGTAGGCTTTCATCAAAATCAATGTGGCCTTGCATGGTGTGTTCGGTAATACGTGCTACCTGTTCATAGGCATTCGCCTCGCGTGCCAATTCATCGATGACCTCGGCTTGAATTAACGTCGAGTCCATATCAAACGCCACCAGACGTTTCGAACGACGGTGCAAATTCTCGCGCTGAACGGCGATATCAAGATGGGCAAAACGCGAGGCAATTTTTAATAGGTCATCTTTTAAGTCGTTCAACTCAACCGTATTGTGCGTGTAGGCAATGAGTTCTAAACACGATAAACCACTTTCATTGAGTTTGCGGATGCGATCAATATTGATGTGACGTTTCGCCAGCACCGCCGAAATAGCGGCAATATGCCGTGGCTGTAAGTGATTACTAATGAGCGTGATAGCAAATTGTTGTTGGCTAGAACGCACCCAGAGGTCATTTTCAAGCACTTGAAAGTCGAGACCAATCTGCAGTTCTTTTGCTTTAAATAATAAATCTTTTAAAACCGAATCGGAATGCGAGTGGTCGGCATGCAAACCAATCACAATAGACAACGAAAGAATATCGTGTGTGAGTGATTGTTCAATGTCGTAAAGCTCAACCCCCTCGCGGTCTAATAACGCTGTTAAACTTGAGGTAATGCCCGGTTTATCGCGCCCCGAAACGGAGATTACTACTTTCTTGTTCGTTAAATTA
>CAZYPH010000100.1:2600-7629 GCA_964649095.1 uncultured Oligoflexia bacterium
TACGCGTGGGAGAAGATGAGGGCATAGGCGCTCCTGTTTATTGCAGAATGACGCCTTTTTTATTTTTCCGCAACTCGAAGACCAGCAAATTGTTTGCGCAGTAAATCAGGGTACGATTCGCCCGTAATCGATGTGGAAAGCGTTCCTGAAGTAAACCCCTCTACCGCCTTCTCAAAATCGAAGTGATCGTTTGTAATATAGGGGCTACAAAACCGATCCCACTCCCCTAAATAGTCGTGTTTAAACTCACACTCGGTTTGAAAGGCGTGCACTTCGCCGCCAGGACCTATAAGCCTGGCTGCGATAAATGCTTCTACGTCTTTTACTTTGCCGTGTAACACCTCAAAACTTAAAAATGTGACATGCGTTAGTTCATGAATGAGGTCGGCCAGGCGTTCAATCGGCGGCAGTTGTTCTGTTAGGTGGATACACACTTTGTCACCCAAGGGCGCTCGATTTTGGGCGATCGTTTGGGGTGATGCCAACATGTTCATGTTTGGTGAAAAAATTGAAGCCGGCTTCCGGTTGTTACTTTTGGAGTCTTGTTTTATGCGGGCGAATGTCTTTTCAGTCCGTGGTAATACACGCGAAAACGAAGCACGATCCCAACGCAAATCTAACGTATTAAAGTTTTTATATATCGACAAAAACTCATTTATGATGCGGGTACCGGTTTGGGTTTTTTGGAGAGTGCCGATCAGGACTGAAGCATCGTCGTCTGAGATACTTTTCGAAATGTCGCAATCACTGGCGAATGCTACTGGTACATTAAAAAAACTATATACAGAAAGAGCTATCAGCAGCCACCAGCTTCGCAACATACACTACGTCTTCGACGTCTTGCTGCGGGGGCTTAATGAGGTTTTTTTTGCCTAGCGGTAATTGGGTGATCAACCAAAAAAAGCTTCTACAGATACATTAAATCGTTTGGATAACCTCTCTATTTGATTCTTATTAAGACTACGCTCCCCTCTAAGGATCTGACTGGTTACTGATTGCCCACCTAACTCTTTTGACAAATCCTTTTGGTTTAAACCATGGAGATCCATAAAATAGGCCAACATCTCAGCCCCAGTTACTTTTCCTTTTGGATAGGCTTGCCTCTCAAAATCATGAATCAAATTCCCTAAACACGTCGTGTACAGCTGTATCTGCCGTTTGGTGTCGGCATCAATTTGTTTATCATGAGTATTTAAATAGCTAATCAGGCGCTCCATAACTTTAAGAGCCTCGGAGTTCTTTTTCTTCGATTGAATTTTCATTAATGGAAAAGCTTCAACTAGCTTGAGATAGGCTTCACCAACAGGTGTTAATGTGATTGCAGCTGCGATTTCGGTTCTAATTTGATCAATTATTTTTGCTGCCGTTAACATAAACGCCTCTTACCATTTATTTTTATCGTATTCCTGATGTCTGAGCACATGGGTAACTAACAGTTGTTGAATATCGAAATACACTACAGAAATTACTCTAACTTTATTACCACCAACATCGAAAATCATCGCATTCCCGGCTAGGTCGACGGCGGGAAATGTTTTTTTTAGTTCTACAAAATTTCTAGCATGACAATTTTCAATCGCGATTTCCCAACGACTGAGAGCTTTTCTACTCGTGGCATGTTTCTTCTTAAATTTTTCAATGATGCTTCTACCTAGCAGGTGCACAACTAAAATATAGCAAAATGCAATATTATAAGCAATAAAAAATATATCATTTTGCTATATATATAAAATTACTAGAATTGTTAGTCTTTTAAAGACAAGTAAGATTACCCCGTTAGCCCTTAACCGCGCTTAGAATGACCGATAGCAGTACTCGACCTTAAACTCCTCGCCGGTCGCAGCACCCTCAAGACCAACCAAAGGCCTAAAATGATGCTCAAAATTAACAGAATACCACGGTAGCCAATAATCAATATAAATGGTTTACCTAGGTCACCATACGGTACTGCGGCGGTAAAAATAGTTTGTTCAAAAGTCTTTGTTGTATTTGGAGCTAGGCGGCCTGTCGGTGTAATCACGGTCGTAATGCCGGTATTTGTAGAACGAATCATGGGGAGACGCGTCTCAATCGAACGAAAGCGTGTGAGCGCCAGATGCAAAATGGGTTCGTTCGTAGCCCCAAACCAAGAATCATTAGTGATGTTCACTAAAATTTGTGCGCCGTTTTCATACCCCACACGAGTATGGTTAAAATCTAAAGCCTCATAACAAATTTGTGGCGCAATTTTGACATGGCGACCTTGTGGTAATTCGAGCGAATAGACTTCGGGCCCTACCCCACGACCAAAGTCTGAGATGGTTGGCACTAAAGCATAAACTAAATCGTTGAATGGCCCGAGCGGTAGATACTCGCCAAACGCCAACAGTATCGTTTTTGCGTAACGCCCAACGAGCTGAAACTTGGGGTCGACGATAAATAATCCATTATAAGGTTTTTTGTTCTGTAAAAAATATGAACCAAAAATGAGTGTGGTCTTCGTCTCGCCGACCAGATCTTTAATGACCTGATCGCGCGCTAAGCCATCGAAGTTGGCATTCGCATCTTGAAAGTGGGTATAATAAAATGGGAACGCCGTTTCAGGCCACAAAATAGCATCGGGTTGATACTCCAACGCTGCTGCACGCGTCATCTCCACGTAGAGGTCCGTAATTTTATCGACGGCATACGCTTCGCCATGTTCAGCAGCGATTTTTTCTATTCCACCAATATTGGGCTGTATTGCGGCAATTTTAAATTTTTCGGTGAGACTTTGATATCTAGATTCCAGTATATGACTGAAATGATTTCCACTAATAAAGAAACCAACGACTACGGCTATCGTAGCACCTAATAAAAAATAATCGGCGCGTTTAAGTCGGCGTGTATCATAAAACTTAAGTATGACCGTAAACCACAAAAACGCCATCGTGACCACAGCAAACGAAAGCCCCCGTGCGCCTACCACAGAGGCCCAATACGATAGGCCGTTACTACTAATTAAGGCGTGCCCCAATTCATTTTCAAAAATTTTTGGAAACAACGTATCAATCCAAACAAACAAAGCAGCAAAACCAAAAGCATCGAACACACGCAGCGTTTGGTGGCGCATTTTTCGCCTAAAATAAACATAAGCGAGACCAAAAAATACAAACTGACTATTGCCCACAAACGAAAAGGCCACCAATACCCCTAGGGCTGCATACCAGGGCAATTCTCCAAATGAAGCGGCCACGCCAGCCACCCAATAAAAACCCGCCAAACAAAATACCACGGCCATTAATAGCGAGTGTATAAAGGCTGTTTTATAGGGGTGTTTGTGGGTTGAAAGTTTTTCTAACGTATAGAACCAGGGTAAAAGCCCTAACGCTACTAACGGAAAAATACCGTAAGGTGGAAACGCCAAAACGAGCAATAAGGCGCTGAGAACAGTAAATAAAAAAAGTTTTGGATGATTGCAGTTCGTCGTAAACCAATGAATGAGTTTTTTCACTCTCTTAGATTAACTAAGAGCGACCGTTAAAGTCTAGCGCCCTGATAGTTCACGACCACGATTGATTTTACGATTGGCTGCACTGTGCTGAGAAGCTTTCGTTGTTGCGTCGATTGTGTTCAGGCGTTTTTGGGCTGATTTTTCTGCGGCCTCGAGTAGCGCCAATGCGGCATGGGCATTCACTTTGCCTTGCGCATACACTTTATCGCGTAGCGTTGGCAAACGATCGGCCGATTGGCGGATGATCTCACGCACTTGATCGGGCTTTAAAGTGCGGTTCTTCGAAAGTAACAACGCTGCTAACCCTGTTACAAAAGCGGTCGCTTGGCTAGTGCCCGACATATAAGCGTATTTGCCGTTTGGAATAGTGCTGAAAATATTTTCACCCGGGGCCGCTACGTCGACACGTACTTTTCCCCAATTTGAGCTTGAGAGCATTTCGTTTTTAATATTAGTGGCAGCGACACAGATGATGTTTTCTAAACGATACGCACAAGGGTAATAGAAGTTTTCAGCCAAATCAGTATTCTGTCTTTCATTGCCAGCAGCAGCCACCAAGAGCACACCTTTGTCGCGAGCACGTTTAAGAGCCATATATTCTTCTGCACTGAACTCAGCACCGCCACCACTGTAGTTTAGAATATGCGCACCATGATCAATGGCCCAGTTTAAAGCAGCGATACTATTACGTGTGTTTGCGGCACCAGAATTGTTTTCAGCAAAATACTTTACGGCCATAATAGAAACTTTGTGAGCCACACCGCTGATGCCTACTTTTGTATTCATGGTAGCGCCTAAGATACCAGCTACGTGCGTACCATGACCGTGTTCGTCGGTTGGATTTGGTTTGTTTTTTACAAAGTCATACCCGTAAACCCCTGGGTTTTTCGGATCATGCCAAAGATTAGCTTTAATGTCGGGATGTGTCGGATCAATACCCGTATCAATGACAGCGACAACGATATCACGACTACCTTGTTCGATTTTCCAAGCATCAGGGGCATGAATGTGTGAGTTAATAGAAGAGTTGTTTAATAGACCCCAGTTTTTTAACTCTTTTACGCTAGCTACGGTACGAGCATTATCAATCGTAGCCTCTAGTACGTCCTGACCAAATACGATTGATACAGCAAGACATATTACAGAAAATATATATAAAATACCTGCATAAGACCGATAATTATCTTGTTGGTATTTTGCGAGACCCTTTTTTAGAACTTTCTGTACTAGCTGCATAAAAATCTTTCTAACTTCTGTTCTTCTCTTACCTAAGGAGCAATACAGATGCCAAGAAAGTTAAATCACCAGCAAACAAATCTAAGAACTCAAAATTAAACGATTATTTCTAATAAACGCCGTGTAGATTTTCTACACTATTTACAATTTCTGTTTAAGTTTTAAACACGTGTGCCATTGCTGCACGATCGACACATGCGTCGTGTGAGCTAAGTACTGAATTTCGGTATCGATAAAGAGCAGTAATTATTGGTGCTGAATTTGCAGCCTTCTATTTATGAGATCTTTAGAGGGTGGGAATATGTTTAATTTAGTAAATAA
>CAZYPH010000101.1:0-7579 GCA_964649095.1 uncultured Oligoflexia bacterium
GCTATTTGTAAAAACTAACTTTTGACCAGGTGAGACAATGTGTGGGTTATGTAAATTGATATTATTTATAGACCACACTTTTGGCCAATAGAAAGCATTTCCGAAGATCCGCTGGCTAACCGTCCAGAGCGTATCGCCTTTTTGAACCTCATAGTGATCAGCTGATTGTGTAGAGGTAATGGTGCTCCACTTTGAATCATCAATGGGCTTGAGGTGCTTAGAAACTTCCCTCAATTGTTTGTCCGTAAGGGGGTCTGCTAGGACCGTATTCAGACAGAGTGCATATGCCACAATGATCTTGCGACTCAATGAGAGTGCAGCAAAAAAAATAGTGCTTAGATTATTAGAGCGCGGGATTCTATTTTTCATGTTTTGTGACAGGTTCATGTGGTTTAAGAGCCGACTCGTCGCTAGCAACTTCACGTTTTGCTGATTCTAATCTTGTATTTTCTAACTCTAGGGGGCTAATACTCAGCGCGTCATTTGCATTTACTGTCTTGTTTGCATGCGAGTGTTCAGGCTGAGCGACGGCCGACGTAGGCGTGGTAGTCTCTTGGTGTTTTTGTGTTTTAGGACTATTCGAGTGACCCGAGTGCTCCGAGTGCTCCGAGTGATTGACAGTATCCGAGAGGTCTAACGACGGGTTGCCATCGTATAAGTCGCGTGCCAAGGCCATGGTGCGGTTGGCTTCTTTCGCCTGTCCAATCGCCTGATAACAGTGGGCCATACGGACCAATGCGCTTGGCACTCGTGGACTTGATTGAAACCTAGAAGGCACTTTCGCAAATTCGTTAAGGGCTAACTTATATTCTTTTAGTTTATAGTAGGATTCGCCGGCAAAAAACTGGGCAGAACCTGAAAGAATATGGTCGGGGTTATGTTCTGTAAAACGAGTGAAGGCCAGCACGGCATCGGTAAATTTTTGTTTTCTAAATAAGCTCATGGCCATTTCAAATTCACGTTGAATTGGTTCGTTTGAGTTTGTTGGGGCCGGTTGTTTAGATTTTGTTTCGACGGCCAATTCTGGCTTTTCTGGGTTTTCAACGTGCGCTACGGTTATAGGTTTAGCGCCGGCAAGGTTGTCGATTGCAGTTTTATGTGATTGCACTTTGTCGGTAAGTGCCGAAATTTTTGCATCGAGCTCTTCAAGTCTAGTTTGTGTTCGGGATAGTTGGTTGCTCAGAATACTAATGCGCTTTTCGGGGGTTAGTTCACCCTCTTCGGCGGATGTCCCTGCAGCTGTCTCAGCCGGCTGCTCTGATGCCGATGGTGCACTAGAACAACCAATCAAGAGAAGCGCTAGAAGCATGGCAGTTGCGGTTGGAGCAAAAATATATATCTCTCTTCTGATACCATTAAATTGAAATATTTTTTTCATGTTTGAGCTAACTTTCGTTCTAGCCACTACTTGCTTGAATATTGATGGACAGAGGTCCAGACACTATACTGCTTGTCTATGAGTGTAGTGTGACTTTTGGGAACGCTGAATCTGGGTAGAAAATGATAGGGTAAAATTTTCCACTGTGGTGGCCTGCGCCAAAGAAAATCAGGGATGCGTCATTTATGAATCAAACTATTGTCAGGCGAATACGCCTTCATCGAAAGAACTCTGCTTTTGTCTACGCGATATTAGAAAGCCTTGAGGGTTGGGTAAGCTTTTCTACCTTGGATACTATGGGGAATGGTGATTCGAATTGGAACACTGCGTTTCGAGATCTTGAGCTTTATATTCCCAAAGATTTTGAACAGGACGTGGCAGCGGTGATAGAGTCATTTCAAAGACGGTTTGAAGTCATCTATCTTGATGGCGCTCTTAAATAGTTATTATTTAGTTAGGGGAATTTTTATGAAGCATCGCAGAAAAGTGTCCGAATTAATTGTGCCTACGCTCAATGTTGAAAAGGTTTTAAAGTTGGCGTTAGCAAACGGTGGTGAGTTTTCAGAGCTTTTTTTTGAGAAAACAGCATCAAATCAACTCTTCTACGAAGACGATCGTTTAGATCGTATTAGCTCGGGCATTGATGCTGGAGTTGGTCTACGTATTATATACGGCCATCAGTCAGTATATGGGTACACGACCGATCTCAGTCAAAGAGGGCTAGAAGTACTAGCTCAGACGCTTTCAAAAGTTGTTGCTGGCAAAATCGCGTTTCAAGAAACCCCTTTTGCAATGCAAGAAAGTACGTCGGCTTTTAACTATCGCATTCAGAAAAGTCCACTTGAGCAAACTCTAAAAGATCGTTTGCAGTACTTACAAAAGGCTAACACTCACGCGCGTCGTATTAGTCAAGATCTTACTCAGGTAACCGTGGGTTACTTAGAAAGTTCACGTGAGATTGAAGTCATTAATTCTTTTGGCCAGTATGCCAATGACATTAAAAATTATCTTACATTCTACACAGAATTGGTGGGTACGCGTTTGGGAAATACTCAGACTTCGTATCAAGTGGAGGGTGGCTTTTACGGGTTGGAGTTTTTTGATAATCATTCGCCCGAGGCGGTAGTCGATGAAGCGAATCGGCGTTTGCAAATACTGTTAGATGCTAAACCCGCACCGCAAGGTACTATGCCAGTGGTATTGGCTTCAGAGGCTGGTGGCACGATGGTGCATGAAGCCGTAGGGCATGGGTTAGAAGCAGACTTAGCTTACAACGGCATGTCCGTGTATCAAGACTCGTTGGGAAAACAGGTTGCGAGTCCACTGATTACTGTAGTGGATGACGGTACCATGCCTGAGAAGCGCGGTAGTTTTGCATTTGATGACGAAGGCGTGGCTAGTAAAAAAAATGTATTGATCGAAAATGGTATTTTGAAGGCCTATATGTCAGATCGTTTAAGTCAAATTAAGTTTGGCTGCCCGCTCACAGGAAATGGTCGACGAGAAAGTTACAAAAAGAAACCCATCGTACGGATGACGAATACCTATGTAGATTCTGGAAGTGATAATCCGGAGAGTATTTTGGCGAATACCAAAAAGGGTCTTTATGTGAAGTCGATGGGTGGTGGTCAGGTGAATACTATTACCGGTGATTTTGTGTTCGCCGTCACAGAGGGGTACCTGATCATTGATGGAGAGATTGGTCCAGCGGTGCGTGGGGCTACTCTTACGGGGAATGGTCCTCAGGTTCTAAAGTCTGTTGATAAATTGGGTAGCGATCTTGGATTTGCTATGGGGACTTGCGGAAAAGACGGTCAAGGGGCTCCTGTAACCGATGCACAACCGACAATGCGCATTCCAGAAATGGTTGTTGGTGGCGAGGTGCCACTCAGTACCTACTATTCAGCGTAGGTGGGTTTTGTCTCGGCCTAGTATTTGCTAGGTAGTGCGAGGTGGTAAAAAAAATATCTCTCGCATTTGAGATCTCAAAAATTCAAGCGCTGTTGTTGAGTGGTGAGTCAACACATCGTGTTCGACGCGACTTTGAGGCGTGGCTTTTACCCTATTCTGCCGTGCGGGCCGTTGGGCGTGAAAAGCTACTGGTAGATCGTGGACTAAAAATTCTAGATGTACTGAAGACCGCCGAACGATTGGGAGCTAGTTTACTCCCCGCCTTAAAAGAATTGAAGCGCTTTATTCGGGAAGAAGAACGTCTTTTAGAGCGCCTTGTTGGTGTGGAGCGCCAGTTTGCATTGCAAGCCGCTATCGGAGTTGTTTTGCCTTGGTTTGTCGCGGTGGCATCGTTTAGTTTACGCTGGAATATTTTGTTTGGATTGGCGCTTGCCAGTCAAGCCGTCGGCATATTTATTTTTTACTATATTATAAAACGTGTCATGAGCGATCGCGATCTCGAGCGTCAGTTTCTATTTAACCTCATAATGGATGTTTGGTTAAGTTGTTCTGCTGGGGTGCATCTGCATGCGGCTTTGGCTGAGGCTTTAAAACGACCACAGCTCTATCGCGAGCCGTTTTCAGATTGGTGGCAATCGTGGTTGCATCATATCGTTACTGATACGCGCCATGATAGCCAGCACCAGTGGCCGGTCGAGGCCAGTTATAGTCCTGAAGTGGGGCAGCTACTGCGTCGTATCTTAAGTTCTGGTGCCGGCGTGCAAACGATTTTGATCGATTGGCTGGACAATGCCTCGGATGATCGTCTTTTTGAGGTGCAGAATCGTTTGAACCAATTGCCAACTTTGGTGTCGCTAGTATTCTGTGTCTGTTTTGCGCCAGCCATGTTTTTGGTTCTATTTGGATCGGTCTATCAAGAAGTCATAGCGGTATTATAATATGGTTGATGATGAGCAATCGGGACTATCGGTAGAGTGGAAGTCGTTAGAACAGGCTACGGTCAAAACACGTAGAAACTCTCTTGTGACACGCATGCTGCGGGACTTTTTTGGAGTGGTAGCGTTCTATTTAGTAGAGCATTTGTACAACCGATTCTATGCACGGTATGCACGCCATGTCGTGCTTGGGTTGGGCGTGTGTTTTGGGGGATTTTTTTGTGTACTTTCTTTTAGTGATTCAACAGAGCAATCGGCCGAGTCGCAAGCAGGGGCGAGTATTGCGACACCGGTTGAGGTAGAAACGGCAACTGAGCCAGAACAAGACTTGAATAAAGTGAAGCGGCCTGTTGTAAGAAAACCTGGAGTGTCGCATTTGAGTCGAGAGTTAGAGTTGTGCCGTACATTGCAGCAGATGGAGCGGGATGCGGGCATTCGACTGACTCAGGAAGATAAATTACGATGCCGAGCTATTTCTCAAAAATGAAAATTGCCCGCCGGTTGTACTTGGGCCAGTAGGTGGTTGCTGCGTAAAATTCCGGGCAAACACTCGTATAATCAATGCAGACACTTTTTTTGCATATACTGATCGAGCTGTATCCAGCGAAGGCGTTCGTGCTGGCGCTCAAAGTACTTTGTTATGATGCCACTGTGTTTTACGACGCCATCATAAAAGTCGATGGCACAGAACGTCTGGTTGTTGTGATCGTAGATTATATTTTTTGCCGACAGATCTCCGTGAATAAAATCTAACTGTTTCCAGTGTTCCGAAGTGTCGCGTAAGAAACTGCGCCAACGAGTATAAATTATGCGGAGTTCGGAAATTCTAAATTGTTCGTTATTAATGCTGCTCAGTAAGTTGCCGTTTCGGTGCTCTTCGCTAATTAGTAAAGTCGTCAGGTTTGAGGTTTGTGATAATATATATATATTATCAATAATATTACATCCCGATATATATAGGTCTTTTATATGATTTAGTTTTCTAATGATCTTGCTGGCAGAAGAAATGTCTCTGTGCGCAAATGTTACTCGTCTAACGTAAATACCGCTCATGAGTGTAGAACCTTTTGCGTGAGGTGTATGATGTTGTTGGTTTGATTTATATTTTGACGATCATAAATCAAATCCAAAAATGGTTTTTTAGAATCGCTTGATTTAATTTGAGCAATTTGGCGAACGAATCGTCTTCCAGTATTGTCGCGATCGAGATTCACAATCAAATTTACGCTCGAAAATATCCACTCACGAATAGCATCTAAACTTAAGTTCTGAGCCCCCAGAAGGGCCAGCAACTCAAGGCGGTGAATAGCCTCTTGAACCGAGTTAGCATGTACTGTTGTGAGACTGCCTGGATGGCCGGTGTTTAAGGCCTGTAACATGTCGAGTACTTCTCCCCCTCGGCATTCGCCCACAATGATACGATCTGGTCGCATTCTTAGGGCGCATTGTACGAGTTCTCTTAGTCCAACGGCACCAACGCCTTCAGCGTTTGCTTTGCGCCCTTGTAGTTGTACTGAGTTTTGAAGACTGAGGCTTAACTCGATCGTATCTTCGACAGTGATCACGCGTTCGGTTTGATCAACGTACTGACATAGGAAGTTTAGTAGACTCGTCTTCCCCGTCGACGTTCCACCCGAGATTACAATATTTTTTTTGCTTACAATGGCCTGTTTTAAAATGGCTAACGATTGATCATCGACCCAGCCACAGAGCAACGCCTTTTCTTCAGACATGGGTGTACTACCAAATTTTCGAATAGAGACCGACGGTGCCGACGCTGCAATTGGGGGTAGCACTGCGTGAAATCGAGAGCCGTTTTCTAACGTAGCCTCGCATATCGGATTCTGCTGATCCAATCTACGATGGTGTTTCACTGCCATTCGAACTACCCAAGCCTCATACGAGGTTTCAGATAAGAAGGCATCGCTAGATTTTTTTAGACCCTCACCAATATCGATAAAAATATCGTCGTGAGCATTAATCAAAATCTCGCGACAAGCCGGATTTTTCAAGTGTACTCCCAGCGGACCATTATCAAAAAGCTCCGAATGCAATCGTTCTACCAAAGTTTGAATCTGTTTTGAGTCTATCAAAGTGAATCCAAGTTCACCCACTGTTTGGGCTACATAGTCGTAGAGATCATGCTGTGGATTTGAAAGAGCTGCTATGTTTCCTGGGAGATCTTTAAGTTTTTGATAATAACTATTGGTCAGTTTTTGTAATACGCTCGTAACGTCTAAACCCTGAGGTGTTGAGGCAGCGTTTTGATTATTCATGGGTTCGTAACAAAATTTAAGCAAATAGGGCCCAATACCCAAATAATGCTCTTTATGCCATTTGGCGTGTGATTTTGGTTTTAGTTTTTTTCGAATCCAGGATGTTTTTTCTTTCGATAAGGCCATGAATGTTCCGTTGGCACTAAAATCTGAAACTAACAATAAATTGTTTTTTTCATATATATAAATTTCGGCATGTTTCTTTGAGACGGTAGGATAGTTCAGTACTACGGCGGCATTCGGTGATCGGCCAATCACATGAGTCCCCTCATTCAAAACCACTCGTTCCAATAGATTTTGATTGGCCTTGCTTTTTGCAGTAGGCTTCGGTTCCCCAAAGACTTCGATGACAATTCGGATAGTTTTACTCGTAACTTTTGACGACTGATTTTCGCCGTTAGAATGTTTCATTCGTTTAGGCCCCATCTTTGATCAAATTTTAGCCCATGCATCGAGCTTAACGGCAATTGTGCCCGCGTAGCGCCGAACGAGGGTAGAATGGCCACAATAAGTTCGCTTTCAAAGTTGCGGTACTTTCGTGATTTAAAAAGCTCACCCAGAATTGGTATGTCGCCCAGAATGGGTAGGCGTTCGATGTCCTTCGACGCACTTGACTGAAATAGCCCAGTCAGCAAAATCGGTTCTCCGATAACGGCATCGACTTCCGTTTTTACGCTGCTCGATCGTACTCCCGGTATGCCGTCGATGCTTGTTGCTTCGTCTAACTGACTAGAGTGGGACTCAATTTGTGTACGAATGACCGAACCGCTTGTGCCACTTACTTTGATATTAATTTTGAGGCCGTAGTGTTTCCACTCGACCTTGTTTTCAAATCGCCCCACGATTTTTAGAGGGATTTGCCCGCCCGCTTCGAGTTCAGCACTAGAGCCCTCTTTTAAGGCTAATATAGGTTCTGCTAGAATCTTGGCTTCACCATTTGAGGCCAGGTGTTGCAAGTGGACAAACCAGCCCCCATTAAACATTAGCCGCCCCGGGGCGATTGAGAAGGCTTGCGACGTCGATGTGGGAAAACTTAAGCCCAGCGCGCGATGGGCGGCTTTAGAGAGCTCCAACATAAA
>CAZYPH010000102.1:0-7542 GCA_964649095.1 uncultured Oligoflexia bacterium
ATTTGGATCATAGGAGCTTGTGAGGGTTGCGATCAGTTGTGTTGTAAGGTTGGACCAAAAGCTGGATCCCATGGCTAGCTTGTACTTGGAAACGAAAGTCATAACGCTGTCGATATGCTCTGGGGTATTGCGCACATGTCTCAATAGAGTTGCTTCCAACGACTTTAGGCCCCCTCTTATAAAGGCATCGTGCCCGCGTGTTTCAAGAAATATAAGATATTCCAGCGTGGGGATGGATTTCGATAATTGATAGGCGCCTGAGAGGGTTGGGATCAATTGGGGCGCCTGGATGGAATCGCTAAGGAGGTAGTTAAGAGCGGGGGCTCGTGTGGATGGCTGAATGGCTAGCGCAACCAGCCATGCCGCGCAACGCTGTTCCGACCAATGCCAGTATTGTTTAGCGGTATATACGGCGTCGTTAACGAGGTATGCCCTCTGGCCTTCGGTGTGGCCAAATTCACCGGCGATGGCGCGCACCAAAGCATCTTCGAGGGCATCGCTGTGCAGTTTGAAGTCCCTGATAAACGCTAGAGCCAGCTCGGTGTGACCATCAATGGTAGAGTGTAATAATTGTAGGGTGAAGTTCTCTATGGTCGAGTCGGGGATCCTATGGCGGATATTGAATTGTTTTAGGAGTTTTACTAATCGGCCGGGCTCCCCACTCGCGTTCGGAGGGGTCCCTCTCGGATGGAATAAAAAATGTTTTGTAACCTCAAAGAGTTCTGAGGCCAGTGTCTCTTGCTGACCCGGTGTTAACGAAGGGGCTCCAGCGCGCGCCAGGTCGAGACGCCGAAGTCTTGCATCGAGTAGCGATAGCGGCGTGGCCTTATTTTGTGCTGGTAGGGTTGGGTAATGTTGCTCTCGCATTTGCCTGAGCCATTCTAGTAGTGCATGCACATCGTGGGGGTGACTATTTCCCGAGGTTAGCGCTCGTAAAATAGAACGGTCTAGCTGATGCTCGGGGTCAGGGTGTGCTACCTCTTGAGCAAGGGCCATAGCCAGGTTGGTTACCATGGTGTCTGGTAAGAATCGTACTTTTTCCCCCAATTCCAGGTAGCGGTTAGCGAGAGGCATTAAATCCAGTGCTCGCAGAAAGGGCCTTTGATCTGGAGGGTGAGGTGTAGCATTAAAGGCCCCGCCTATAAGTTCTTGAAGTTGCGGTGCGTCTCCGGCGTTAGACAGTAAACCAGCCACTTGCCTAGCATTAGCTTCGTTCCATTTTACCGTGGTCATAAGAAAGGGCAGACCTAGTATGATGGCAGCGCTCATCGCGCCATCACCGGCCACAATGTAAGGAATTTCTGACAACGCCATCAAGCTAACGAATACTGAGTGTGGCAACGTGGGTGTTTTTACGATGACGATAGGTGCTTCGGACGATGACAGGCCATTGAGGGTGCTCTCTGCCGACGTATTGGTTGGTGTTGAGTCTGTGTCGGAATCTAATGCTATGACTCTTACGCTCGATGAAGGCAGTCCTGAAAGAACCTCATCGCGAACATGGGAGGGCGTAACTAATAGAAAAGTCTGACCCGAACGTTGGTGTTCTGCAAGTAGGCCATTGAGGTAATCTGAAAAATCGTTGCTCACATCTCTGCTTGACACACCGTAAAGAACAGCGGTTTTTCTTTTCGCTTGTTGAGCAGAGAGCGACGCTCTGTCGGCGAATATAGACCGCAGTGCGCTGGCCGTTAGGGTCTGATGAATTTGCTGGATTTCGTCGAAAAGAAACTGTCGTCGCTGCTCGTGCGAGAGAGTACGTAAATGTTGGGCCACCACATCGCGGTGAATACCTGCCTCGTTACTTGCGAGTCCTGCCGCTTGCGTTGCCATAGTAAGCGCCCGGTATTGAATACTGCCAAGAGGGTTGGATGAATTTCTATTTTCCGTATTTCCTAATACAGTTTGATTGGTGAAGACCGTCGTTGGTTTGAATACTGTCTCGGGTTGAACTTTAAGGGTACTTGGGGTGCCTGATGGTTTGGCCAGCGATACCACCCAATCGAAGGCAGGACATTGCGGGCAGGTAAGTACACCATCCCTCGCGGCCAATGCGACACGAATGTTTTTGCCATTCCACTGAAAGGCATGACCTTGCCATCGTTTTCCCAGGAGGTTTTTTAATATGCCAGCAGATGCACTGCGGCCGTCTGCCCGCGGAGGCGCAACGACTATGGTGATTTGGTCGCTGTTGATTCCATAAGTTTCGATGAGATCTATAGCAAACAGATAGCCGGCTGCTACGTCGCCGTTGCCCGCGCGGGAGTCACGGGCATCAATGAGAATGTGGTGCACGCCTATGGGGAGAGTGTTTTGTGCCAAAGAGGACCAGACCCCAAACAGGAATGCGGCGGCATTGAATAAGAATGCAACGATGGCTCCTAGGCGAGTTTCAAGAGCGGCTTTCATATACGCAACTTCTAACATTTTTCGAGTTACGAATCAAAAAAAATATAAATAAAAAATATTTATAAATATACTTTGTATAATTCTTTATAAAAATGAATTATTTTAAAGTGTTGGACTTCTCTATCGGTCGACTCGCAATAGAGCGTTGGATCGATCGTTGGGGCTTTAGGCGGGGCTTTTTGTGGGTGACTTTTGCTGAGCTGACTGGCTGGGCTGCGTTACCGGATTTGAAAGCCACTGCTTCGTCTGAGGCGATTGAGCGCGCTATGAGAGTGTTTTCTGCGCATTGGTCGCGATCGGCGCGTTCGCCGTGGATCCAGCATTCGTCGCCCAGGCGTTTACCGGTTAGGTCATAACGTTTTCGAACGCCATGCCATTGGCCGTTTTGAATCGTAATTTCTTCACGTAACGTTCCGTCGTGCCAGTAATGGACCACGGTTTCGGCCCGCGAAACCACGGCTCTCATAAACATGGCGCCGATGATGAACAAAATTCCTAAAACAATTTTTTTAAACCCCAGTACCGACATACGCTTTCAGATTACGGGGTGTGGGGTAGAAATTACCGTGTTAAGATTCTAACAATGAGGCCTGTATAAATTATTAAAATTAATAATATTTTTTTATCTTATAGGGGCCTCATTTTTCCATTGTTGACACTTTCAACGTTAGAAACTTGACATCTACTTTGAATTTTAGACATATAAACGTATGTTTATGTGTTTATTTAAAAGAAAAAACGTCTATAAACGCTCGCGTACTAATTTTTTGAGTTTGCTTTCGAGTGGTGTGGTGTTTGCGAGTTTGGTGGGGGCTCCAGCGTGGGGGCAGGTTGATCAGTCTTCAGGAGCGCCAACCGCAGAAGCTGGATCGGGTGTATCGGGTGCGTCGAGTCTACCAGGTTCGCAAAGCAGCCGCGCGTCCCGGGCGCATCACCATCATGCTGGTTGTAATCATGGTCCGTCTGGAGTTCTGGCTGGAGCGACTCTGTTAAACGTGCCCGACGGCGTCGTCTCTGCAGAAGAGGCGTCGGCTTTGGCTCGATTGTCCGAGTTTTTATTTACCGATACTGCGGCCTATTATCGTAATACTGGGGGGGCTTTAGCCACTGGAGCGCCACTAACTGCCGCTCAAAACGATCAGATAAAAAATGCGCTGTGGATAGTAGCTCATGGCGGCTTAGCAAAACTCAGTGCACACTACGCCGCTATCACACGATCAGAGCGCGCCCTCAATTGGTTGCGGCACGATTTTTTGACTCATGTGAATCCGGTAAATCTTCTCCGCTCGGGGCGTGATGTGTTGCGGCGTTATGGTCCGGCCGCACTGGTTACCTGGTTGTCGTGGGAGGCGATGGAGCACCTAATTCCAACCGTATCCTTGGCTTTCGGTATCGGTGATGCGCACATCATGGCGCCTTGGGCGGCCTTGGGGCACTCTCATGTTTTGGATTATATCGTGCTACCGATGCTTATTTTTCCCATCAAAATTATGACCGCTTGGTTTGCGGTCGTGCGCAGCCACTTGTCGTTTTCAAATATTCCCGAGGCGCGGCGGGGTACAAGTTGGCAGAATTTTAGCACGTTTTTTAACGATACGATTGTCTCGGGCTTGCGTGAGGTGGTGCGTTTTCCGATTGAAGTGCAGTTCTTCAACGGTAGGCCGTTTATGATCGTTCCAAACGCCGTATTACGGCGTGCTCAGGCCCGAGCGCCGAGTGCGCGCGCGCTGAGAATTCTTTTGGACCCTCTCACTGTTGCGCAGGAAGCGGCGCTGCCGTGGGTGACTCAAGGCGAGCTTGAGGGCCTAACACAGAGAGTTCAGGGCAATCAGGCAGTCGTGGGGTTAGCCAATCTTCGGCCTTTGTTGAGAATTGGAGCGCGGCATTTGTATGGCGCGGGCCTGGTTCGAGCGATTGGTAGCCATGAGCAGGCTCGAACGGCGTTGGAGCAGTTGTTGGAGAGTCGTAGCGCTGCAGTAGAAACTGTCGCCGGTGTTGATTTAGCGCAGTTGTCTCCTCTGGGTGGGGCTAGTCGCGTTGCGAGCGGTCTGACCAGAGGTGTGGCCCCTGATTGGGCTGTCGATTTAGGGGCTCTGACTGTCGTTCCTTCCCAACCGAGGGCGGGGCTTGGTGGGGCTATTCGTTCGTTGATAGGTAGGGGAGGCTTTAGGTCCGGCGCGGTGGTGCGGGTCGAGCAGCAGGGTAATGTTGCGTTAGAGCCCGCTTTGGTCGCTTTATTAGGTCTGCGACCTAATGAGTTGGGCCCGGTTTTAGAAGGCCTTACGGGGGAGCAATCTACTAACGGCATCACGCGCCTATTGGCGTATCAAATCATGTTGTGGCGCTTCGAGTGGCGCCGCCTCAACGCTCAATTCGAGGCCACTCGCGGAAATTTGAGGGGCGATGTCGATAGTGCTTTTTTTGAGGCTAAATTAGGGCGCCTAAGCGCAGCACTTGCAGTGGGTGGTGTAGCCGATCGTCTCTTGATACGCGCCGTGGGGTTGTCGGGTGATGTGGCCGGGCAGCGTACTTTTGTGCAGTCGGCGTTGGGGGCCGAGGTGGGGGCGTTTACCCGTACTACCGCCGCTGATCTGGCAGTGGTGCGTGAGTTATTGCAAACGTCGAGTGGACCATTGGGGTCTTTATCAGATGCCTGTAATAACGCTCTAGGCGCGGGTTAAAGACGAAAATTCTCTGATGAAAGGTCAAAAAGTTCCTTCGTAAGTATGTCGCTTTACAGCAGGTTTTTGAAATTAATCGACATACTTTGGATGCGCCAGTACACTTAACTGTATGCCTCATCAAAGACCGCGCGCTCTTTTAAGTGTTTTGGAAAAACGTTTGGCCCACTTCCCCATTGTTGGTGTGTTGGGTGCTCGGCAGGCGGGTAAAAGTACTCTGTTGCGTGATTTGTTGGGTGCGCGAAGAGATGTAAATTACGTCACATTTGATCGTCTCGAATATCGCAATCGTGCGTCGCGGCAGCCGACGCTTTTTCTGCAGGGTTTAGAGTCGCCCGATTATAAAACCGTCTGTCTGGATGAGATCCAAAAAGTACCTGTTTTGTTCGATACGTTGAAGGCCGAGGTCGATGAAAAGCGGCGTCCGGGGCGTTTTTTAGTTTCAGGCTCGACAGAGTTTTCAAAGAAAAAAGGCATCTACGAGTCGCTTACAGGGCGTATTGCGTTACTACGTTTGTTTCCCTTGAATATCGCAGAAATTTTTTATGAAAAACTATCGAAAGCGCGTGCCGGTTCAAAGTCGTCGCCTGTTGGGGCGTTGTCGTATCCGTTACCGAGTTTGTTTGAGGGGGCCGGTATTTCGGTACTCAAGCGACGTTCATCGAGCGACTTATCGAGTTTTATAGACAATCGTAGCATCGAAAAATGGTTTCACAGCGGTGGAATGCCAGGGATGTTTGCCGTGCGCGATCACGATGCTCAGAATGCCTCGTTTGAAAACTGGCTCGAAACGACGTGTACGCGTGACGTGGCGCAGTTCGACATTCGGCGATTCGACCCTGAGTTGGCGCGGGCTATCTGGTTTGCCTGCGCACAACTGGATCAGCCGGGACGTAGCGAGATCGCATCGGCGGTTTCAAAACTACCACGGCAGATTGACCCTTATCTTGAAGCGTTTAAAAGTCTCTTTGTTTTGTATGAGGTGCCGCCCTATCAGACGAGTACGGGGAAATCGGTCTTCTATGCGTTTGATGCGGGCGTGGCGCGCTTTTCGGGGGCGCCTTTAGAACGTGCGGCGCGCATTTGGTTTTTAAACGAGTTATTTTCGCAGTTTTCGTATGCAGGGTACATGCGCCCTGAGGTGTACCGCTATCAGAGTGCTCGTGGTGCTAAGATTGATTTTGTAGTGAAAACTCCCAAGAAAGTGCTGGCGTTTACCTGGACCGACGAAGAAGCGCCCAGTACCTACGGCCTTCGTGCGGCTCAGGCCTTCCGAAAAAAACACCCTGATATTGCCGTTGTGGTTCTGGCCCCGTGTCAAGATACGCACACGATGGACGACGGGGTCTATGTCGTACCGTGGAATGCTATCGTCTAGGAAATTTGTCGTTTTGTGGTGTGCCGTGAGCTAAGAGGGGTTCGTTTCCAAACCCTTTAAAGCGCGCTCTCGCATCTGTCATGGTCGTGATGACAGTTCCTTTTCTAGGATGGTAATTAGTCTTTCCAGTAAGGCTTTCCCCTCGACGCGCTCTGGAAATGCTCTACCAGAATATCGATGTTCTTCAATGTTACTTCTTATCCACGCTAATTTGCCGGTGATGTTTGCCTTCATAAGCAGAAGCGCAGGCTCAGGTGCTCTATGAATGGCTAGCGTCATAATGTCAATCCAGTCCGCTGCCTGGTTTCCGTAAAATGGAACTCTTTCGAGCGTCGTGTGCAAGAGTGCATGGCAGACAAATTCCGGTAGTCGGGGGCTGCTTTCTATTAAAGACTGTAGTTGTCCCTGCCAATTAGGGCCCCGCGGCCTTTTCGCAATTTCGACAATCAAATAACTGTGATCAAAGGGAATACGATTTTTACGCCAGTTATTGAACACTAACTCAAAGAAATTAGGACCCCCATATTCATACGCTACCCACCGAAACTCTCGTCCATACTCGGTGGAAATTGCCAAGTGGCTTCCAAACGCAGTACTACGATACCACTCGGCTATTATGGCCATGTTTCCTTTGATTAGATTTAAAGTTGGGAGGTGTTTGGCCTCAAAAGCCGCTATCTCCAGCCTGGCTTCGTCACGGGACCATAGTTGTCGGGGATTGAATTCGTTACTCTGTCTAATGGCGTCAGCGCGATCGGGCGTCATTTTAAACGTGGCGAGCAAATTGGAATCGATAGTATTGGTCAATACGGCTAGTATTTTAGCCGTTTCAGGATTCGCGGCAAGGGCTCTGAAAAATGCCGCGAACTCTCTCGAATCGATAGGGATTTCTCCCCTATTGTCAGAATGGACCATTCCAGCGCGGGTACTATCAACGGTATTGTCGACTACCGAGTTAAAGGAAGTATATCGTTCCTGGAGCCACCAAGGTAGATCTTTCACGGGTCCTTCAAGAACAGCGGCGATCGCAGAAGGGAAATTTCCCCTAATAGTGCGGGCGAGGTATTCCAAAAC
>CAZYPH010000103.1:0-2099 GCA_964649095.1 uncultured Oligoflexia bacterium
AACTGTTTTACGCGCGGATCTTGACTAGCCTCGGTTTGCGAAGGGGACCCCGTTAGAATCAAATTACTTTCTTTTTTTTCGATGGTCTCTTGAAAGGGTTTGGCCTTAATCAAAATACCCATTTGATCGGCCAGTTGATAGGCGCGTTGCACCTCGCTTGTAATTACCACAATGGTCGACTTCATTTCTTCTTTTAGGCGTTTGATGAGGTCACAGATCAAACGCGACGTAATGGGGTCAAGGCCCGCTGTGGGTTCGTCGTAAAAAATAAGTTCGGGCTCGACGATTAAGGCCCTCGCAATGCCCAAACGTTTTTGCATGCCCCCAGAAAGTTCATCGGGAAATAACGTGTGGGTGTTTTTTAATTCTACCCATTCTAAAAATTGATCAATTTTTTTGGAGCGTTCTTTCAACGATAATTTTGAGCGGTATTTTAGCGGAAAATCTAAGTTTTCTTGAACGGTCAATGAATCGAATAAAGCATTTTTTTGAAACAACATACCCACGTTGCGGGTTTCGATGGTGATGTTGCCACTATCAACGGTCATTAAATGCGCGAGTAGTTTTAATAAGACGGATTTGCCCGAACCACTTTGCCCCAAAATCACAAAACTAGACTGCGCTTCGACGCTAAACGAGACGTCGCTTAATACCGCTGTCGCAGTGAACGCTTTGTTGACGTTGGTGGCCGTTACCATAAGTGGCAAAGCACCGTCTGGTGCCTGTCGTAGGTGAGGGTTTAGTGTGGAACGTGTTAGAGGCATGCTAAATCTCGCAGTAAATGAGTAGCCTCTAAGGCTAGTAGTTTTTTGTTCACTTGCCTATCGAGTGCGTGAAAAAGAGCATTAAATTGCCTCGAAATTTCATAGAGCTGCCGACGCTTAGCTAGTGCATTTGATGGCGCGGCATTCGAGGTGTTTTTAATAAGTTCATCACGTAATAATTCGAAAATAATCTCGCGGAACGCGGCCGGAGTGTTCGATCGCGAGCCTGTTTCGTTGTCATCGTCTGACGTTGTTGCTGTTGATGATGCTGAAAAAAAATCTTTTTCTAGAATAGCTGTTACTTTTTCTACGTTCGGGTCTGTAAGAGATATATTTTTAAATATATATATTATTTCATGTATATATTTCAGCTGTTGTTGTTTGCTAACATCGGCCTCGCTATCGAAATGCGGCAAGCGCACAAATTGGCAGCGACTACGGATCGTAGGTAACAAACTATGTACGGAAGGTGCGGTTAAAACAAAACGGCTAAATTTGGGTGGTTCTTCTAAGAGTTTTAAAAGCGCATTCGCCGCATTGGTGTTGAGTCGTTGGGCTTGTTCAATAAAAATAATACGAATGTCGGCATCGAATGGTTTTATATGGGCCAGAGTGTGTAACTCACGAATTGCTTCGATACTGATGGTTGGGTTGGTGTGGTTAGAGTCGGGTGCGATATAGTGCACTCCAAAAAAATGATTGTGGTCTATTTTTGAGCAATTATTACACACGCCGCAGCTTGAAGTCGGTTGAGTGTTGTTCTGGGCTCCTTGATCAGCTGGTTGTTGCTGACATTCGCGTGTTTTTATCCACTCTACAAAAAGTTGTTTTTGCGCGGTGGGGTTGTCACCCACAAAACATAAGGCGTTGGGTAGTGTTTTAATTTGTAATAATTGGGTCAATACACCCTCGGGCAGGGTTATGGGGAGGGCCATAAGGCTCTCCAACGCGGGTTCTGCATAACAGCCTGAACCAAACTGTGCGGGGCACCCGAGCCATCGACCACCAAAAAACGCTCCTGATGTGCGCGCGCCAGTTCTTGATAGGCGGCCTGCAAACGCTGGCGGAAGTCGATGGTCTCGGCATCTAAGTGGTTTTTTTGCCCACGCTGTTCAGCACGTTGGGCTGCAATCGCAAGGGGCGTGTCGACGAAAATGGTCAGGTCGGGCTGCAGGCCCTGCGTGCTCCAGAGATTGCTTTGCAGAACCATTTCTAACGGCAGGGTGCGGCCACTAGACTGGTACGCGATGCTAGAATCAGTAAAACGGTCACACAATATCGACACGCCTTGGGCAAGCTGCGGGCGAATTAGGGTGTCAACATGATGAGCCCGGG
>CAZYPH010000103.1:2199-7524 GCA_964649095.1 uncultured Oligoflexia bacterium
GACACGCCTTGGGCAAGCTGCGGGCGAATTAGGGTGTCAACATGATGAGCCCGGGCCGCCTGAAATAACAGCAATTCAGAACGTGCCGAGGTTTTGACCCGAGGGTCTAAAATCAATTTTCGAATCTCTTCGGCAAATGGGGTGCCGCCTGGTTCTCGGGTTTTAAGGACTGGAATGTGTTGTTTTTGCAGCTCTTCAAAGAGCGTGTCTAAAAGTGTGGTTTTTCCACAACCGTCAAGGCCTTCAAACGTGATGAAGTGGGCTTGGGTTGGGCGGGTATTTTGGAAGGCGTTCATAACTGGTTAGTAAAGAACACCTGCCGTAATAAAAAAAGATCTAAATTAACGGCCTAAGGGTAGTCGGTTGGGGGCGGGCCAGACTCCGGCAGAATCACTTCGCTCGGTGGGTTGGGCATCTCGCTAGAATAATTCTCTAAAATGGGTGCTACGTAGGGTGTGCCGTTGTCGGCCGAGTACTCTGGTGTCGGGGGCTGCACCGCGCCGGGCGGCATGGCCATGACGGGGATCTCCGGTGATAGTTGCGATGAAAGCTCTGGTGACTGGTAGTTGTTGTCGGCGGGGGGATTGTTCGCGTCCGGTGGATTGATTGTTTGCGGCGGCGGTGTCGGCTGACCAATACCGACGATCTGGCCTGGGCTAGGCATGGCAGAAGGGGCCAAACTACGTTCGTCCGGCCGGCTGCCGATACTGTTATTGCGGCGGCGTCGCACATTGGTTTCGCCACCGGCGTTTAAACCAACCTCTTCATTCTCTGACTGTGCACGCGCGCGCATGGGGCGTTTGACCACGCTTTTTGGAAGTTGTTCGGTTGGAATATTTTCTAAATTGCCGGGAGTCAGCGATGCCGGCTCGCGCTCGCGGGCGCGCTCGCGCATGACTTGGCTGACCTGATACACACCCCCCACAACCAATACTAGAGACGCGGCTGAGACCCAGCGTTTGGTCTGAGGGTGGGTGAAAATCTCAAAAAACGACTCGTCCGAAGAAGCGTCCGAAGAAGCCTGGCCGTCGAGATTCGGCGTGTTTTCAGAATAGGGCGCGTCATCTGTTTTGCTGCTACCACGTTTTGCGTTGGGGTTGGCCGAACGCTTCTTTTTGGCGCCGATCAAAGCAAAGTAGTCAATGCCACTCGACGTGGGTTTGGTCTGGGCTGGTCGTTCGATTTGTAGCGAGCGGGGTCGGGGTGGGGCATTCCAGTAGTTCTGGCGCGATGGTTCTTCGTTATGGTTTGGGGTTTGGGCAGCCTGCTCGGCCTGTTCTAGCGACTCGTGTAAGTCAGGTACTGCCTCGTGAGCGGCTTGCCAGGAGTTCGAGACAATGTCGTAAATTTTCGTATCAGGCCCAATGCTGCCATCGGTGATGAGTTTGATGATCTCTTCAGAGCGTAGCGGCCCTTGGCTTACACCGTGGATTTCTACATACCAACGTGCTTGAGATTTATCGTTATCTGAACGGTCTTCCATGACTGTCGTTTCCCTAACGGCTAGTTTAGGGGGCTTTTTTGGCGAAAACACTCGGTATTTTTTGCAGTGTTTTAGTGGGGTGTTTAAACCAGATTTGTGGTACTCGTGGCGGTCACATGGGGTGTTTTTAAGTTCGTTAATTTGGTTTTCTATATATGCAAAAAGATAAATATATTTTTCGATCTAAAACAATTTTGAGTTTTGTTTGTTTCGTCGTGGGTGTGTTGGTCAGTGTGGGGTGTGTGCAGGCTTGGGCCGTTGAGCGCGCTGTTTGTAACGAGGCATTAACTGCGACGGGGCCGGTGGTGACGGTGGCGCGATTTAATCGATTCCGAGAAAGTGTGACAGCTGCTTTCAAAAACTACCATGCCTCTACAATTCAGGCCGGTCGGCGAATGGCACTAATAGAAATTGTCAGGCATTTTGAGGCTTTTTTTGAGAAGTCCGGTGTGGTTGCTGCAGATGCTCTACAATACGACATCCAACTCTATGGGGTTCCACGTGAGGCCGTCTACCGTTTGGGTGACCGCTTGACACCGATGGTGTTAGCTCCGACGCCGCCGGGGGGTGCACAACGAGCCTCAAATTCCAATGAAGGCGTTCGCCTGCGTCGCGTGCTGGTGCAGGCCTCACGCAGTGGTACTGTGGTTCGGCAGTGGCAGTTAGAAATGCCCTCGCCGCACCACTTAGAGACCTCGCTCCAGTGGTTGTGGTGGGCGCAGGGTTTGGGTTTAGATTTGACGGCCATGGGTTTTACCCACCCCGAGTTGTGGCCTGCAGGAAGGGGTGCCTGGTATGGCAGTCAGTGGCCGTATCGTGAAGTGGATTTGAGCGAGTTAGAGCGTGTGTCTGCGACTGACTTTATTGCTCCAGAATCGGCCCCCTTTAACGTGGTCCCCCAAAATACAAACCAAGGGGCCGAACCATTGACGCAGGTGCTTGCACTGGCCACGAATCGTCCGGATGGGGCGTGGGCTAGTTTACTGAGTGCGGCGCCCTCGGCCCCGTATTCGGATCCCCGCAATTTTATGGCCCTGGCCGGTGCCGATTTGTCGCGGTACTTCGGCTTTCTAGGTGGTGCGCGCATCATGATGGTGCCGACCATCGCGGGTTGGCAGACTCGTATTGCCGAATTGAATACTGTATTACCTTCGGCGCGCCAGATCCCCTTCACGGTAGAGGGTGTGCCAGGGCGTCGTTCGGATGGGGCTTTGCAGCCTAGCGACCCTGCGCAGATCGTAAACGCGTTGATTGGTAGTTTCCCCCGCATTCTTCTCGCGCAGGACGGGCCGCTGGCGCTGCATGACGGGGCGGTCCATACGGCAATGTTGTTATTGCCACCTGAAATATTGCATTTGTTGATCCGCCAGTATCGCCTGGTGGTGGCTGTAGTGCAGACGCTGAAACAGAATTATGGGGTTTCTGATGCTGTCGAATCGTACGTCGTACGTGCGTTAGCCAGGCGGTTTGATGTGGCGAGTGGAAATTTTGGTGTGGATGTCGGTCGTCTGGCAACCATGGCGGCGCCAACCACAGCCTCGTTTGAACGTTGGCCACTCGATCGCATCGTGCATTTTGGGTTTGAACGCCTGGTTTTTGGTGGGGATGCGCCTAGCGACGTCGTAACGGAGTGGCTAAAAAATGTGTTGCAAGAAGACGGTGTGATCTACCAATTGCCCCCCAATGCCGGGCGCGGTGGGGTGAGCTTGCGCTCCGGGGAGTCGTTGCAGGCCATTCTAGAGGGCATCGTAATGGCACGGGGGCACGCTGAGGACGCTGTGGGCCTAGAGTGGTCACCAGAACGCTTTTTAGGCGCACTACAATCGCGGATTCAGGAGCTAGAGCGCGCAGCCCAGACCGTGACTTCAGCACGCGCCGAACGCCGCTAGTAAACGATCGTTGCTTAGTGCGTGGTCGTTTTAAAGTGGTGCATAGGGCTATTTTTGCTGGGTGTGCAAAATGAATACGACGTGTTAGAATTTATAAAGTCTAATGTTATTTTTGCACAAAACGAGATAAGTAATTGTTATTATGACAATAAAACGTCGGTTAACTCAGCAACTTACGGCCGCTTTAGTCGATTTTCCGTGTGTCTATGTCAACGGGCCCCGTCAGGCCGGTAAAACTACTCTGGCGCAAATGGTTTGGGGCGAGGCCCCTTATGTTAATTTCGATGACCCGGTGATGATTACCGCTGCCAAACAAGCGCCGGATAGTTTTCTTGAGACGTATCCTGGAAAACTGATTTTAGATGAAATTCAATTGGTGCCTGAGTTGTACCGTTCACTAAAGGCGTCGATTGATCGCCAGAGAAAAAGCCATCAAGGACGTCTCACGGAAAAATATTTACTGACGGGGTCTACTAATATTTTAGCGTTGCCTAGGCTATCCGATGCTTTGGTGGGGCGCATGGTGGTTAAAACGTTGTACCCGTTCTCAGCTTTAGAAGTCGCTCGCGCGTGCGATAACAGTACGGCGTTATCAAATACCTCGTTTTTAGAGCGCCTACGCGATGGTGCAATCGCAAGTGCTGCTATAGACAATACTTTTTCATTAGTCGAGATGATGCAGCACGCGACATTTCCTGAAGTGCGTCAGTTGAATGAAAATAGCCGGTTGCTTTGGTTCCGCTCTTATGTGGCCACGCTTGTTAGCCGTGATGTGCGGTCGATCATGGATATTGAAAAGGCCAATCTCTTGCCGCAGTTGCTAAATCTTCTAGCTAGCCGAGTAGGCGGGCTTTTAAACGATGTCGACCTGGCACGCAGCGTTCAGGAAAACGCAGTTACTGTAAAACGTTACCGTACGTTATTAGATCTCCTATTTTTAACAGTGTCGGTACCACCTTGGTTTCGTAATGTCGGAAAACGTCTGGTAAAGGCCCCAAAAATTTATCTCATCGACACCAATCTTGTGACTTATCTTTTAGGGCGCAGTCTGCAGAGTATTATGGCGTCGGACCTCACTTTGTTTGGGCATTTGGTTGAAAACTTTGTGGCTACAGAGTTGTTAAAGCAGCTCTCGGAGTCTGCATCGCCGGCCGGGCTATTTCATTTTCGAACGGGTCAGGGAAAAGAAGTCGACTTTGTTGTTGAATTTGCTGATCACACGTTGCTTGGCATTGAAGTGAAAACGGCCGACTCCGTGAGTCTGCGCGACTGTGTGGGGTTGATAGAGTTGCAAGCACTAGCAGGTAACGACTTTGTGCGCGGGTGTGTGTTGTATCGTGGTCGCCATGTCGTAAAATTGGCCGATAAAATTTGGGCCGTGCCGCTAGCGGCGTTGTGGAGTTAGTGGTGTTATGAAATATACTATTAAATATATATAGAAAATTACGTTTATCTCTATTTAATTTAGAGATTTGATGTCCGAAAAATTGTGGCATGGCGGCACTATTTTAAATATCGCGGCCACAAAAAAGAGTTTCAACGACTCGGCGGAGTAATCACCCACCGCCATGTGATTTTGGAAGATTTTAACGATCAGGCTGGTGCTGCTCGAGGGCATTACTTTCATCAAGATCTTTTGGTGGCTTCGTTGATTTTTAAAAAAAATCCCACGCGGCACGTTGATGTCGGGTCTCGAGTCGATGGATTTGTCGCGCATGTGGCCGCCTTTCGGCCTATTGAAGTGATTGATGTGCGCCATCTCGCGACTACGGGCCATCAGAATATTATTTTCACAAAGGCCGATTTAATGGACGAAAAAAACTCGCCCAAAGAAATCACCGACTCGCTTTCGTGCCTACACGCCATCGAACATTTTGGGTTGGGTCGGTATGGCGACCCTGTTGATCCACAGGGGCACATCAAAGGCTTTCGTAATCTGATCGCGATGTTAAA
>CAZYPH010000104.1:0-7419 GCA_964649095.1 uncultured Oligoflexia bacterium
CGACCTTGCCGCGCTCCTTGTATGTTTTTCAGTATAAACACGGCCATCTCACATAGACTACAAAAATCAGCGATTTTTGTAGTCTATGTGAGATGGCCTTGTTTATACTGAAAAACATCCAAGGAGCGCTGCAAGGTCGACTCTACTAAGTGGACTCGAGACCCCAGGCTTGGAGCTACATTCTGTACTGCCGTAGCTTTAGATACGTGGCCGACATGGTCATGTAATCGCAGTTGTACTCACGTACGACTGCGGTAACGGCGCTCAATAATACATACAAACTGGTGCTATATATATAGTTTATTGAATATAATTTATTTAATAGACGTGTATGCATAATTAAGGAGCAAACCTATGCACGCAACGCATAACAAGACAAAAACAGACTACGTCATTGCTGACATACAAACTGGTGTTATACATACTGTTTATTAAATATATATTATTTTATAAGCGGTTATGCACCAACGCATACAAATAATTTAATTGTTTGTATGCCTATTAAGGAGCAGACCTATGCACGCAACACACAATAAAACGAAAACAGACTACGTCATCGCCGATATCAATTTGGCCGACTGGGGTCGTAAAGAAATCAAAATCGCAGAAACCGAAATGCCAGGTTTAATGGCCATTCGTGAAGAGTATGCCGCACAACAGCCTCTAAAAGGCGCTCGCATTACGGGCTCATTGCACATGACTATTCAGACGGCCGTTTTGATCGAAACCCTTCAGGCTCTGGGCGCCGACGTACGTTGGGCTTCTTGTAATATTTTTTCAACTCAAGACCATGCCGCAGCGGCTATTGCAGCTTCGGGCACACCCGTATTTGCTGTTAAAGGCGAGTCTTTAGCCGAGTACTGGGACTACACACACCGCATCTTCGAATGGCCGAATGGTGTTTATTCGAACATGATCTTAGATGACGGTGGCGATGCGACACTCTTATTGCACCTGGGTGCCCGCGCCGAAAAAGATTTGGGTGTTTTAGAAAAACCAACATCTGAAGAAGAACGTGTTTTGTTTGCAGCCATTAAAACAACACTTAGCAAAGACCCTACTTGGTACTCCACACGCCTAAAACACGTGAAGGGCGTAACAGAAGAAACGACAACCGGCGTACACCTTTTGATTCAAATGCACGCACGTGGCGAGTTAAAATTTCCGGCAATCAACGTAAACGACTCCGTCACAAAATCGAAGTTTGATAACTTGTACGGCTGCCGAGAGTCTTTGGTAGACGGCATCAAACGCGCAACCGACGTAATGGTTGCCGGCAAAGTAGCTGTTGTGTGCGGTTATGGCGATGTGGGTAAAGGCTCAGCACAAGCACTACGTGCATTATCTGCTCAGGTTTGGGTGACTGAAGTCGACCCGATTTGCGCGCTACAAGCCGCTATGGAAGGTTATCGTGTAGTCACTATGGATTACGCAGCCGACAAAGCCGATATCTTTGTAACGGCTACGGGCAACTACCACGTCATCACACACGACCACATGCTAAAAATGAAAGACCAAGCGATTGTTTGTAACATTGGTCACTTTGATAACGAAATCGAAGTAGCGGCATTGGAAAAATACCAGTGGGAAGAAATCAAACCACAAGTCGACCACGTGATTTTCCCGAACAAAAAACGCATTATCTTGTTGGCAAAAGGCCGTCTTGTGAATTTAGGCTGCGGCACTGGCCACCCAAGCTACGTGATGTCGTCGTCGTTTGCGAATCAGACTATTGCACAAATCGAACTATTCACGAATCCTTCGAAATATCCGGTCGGTGTCTACACACTGCCAAAATTGTTGGATGAAAAGGTAGCTCGTTTGCAATTGAAAAAACTCAATGCCGAACTAACGGTATTGCGTGACGATCAAGCGAAATACATTCACGTGCCGGTTGCGGGCCCGTACAAGCCAGAAACATACAGATATTAATATATATATTTATAAATGTAGAAAACCGCCAGGCAGAACACTTCTTTTGCCTGGCGGTTTTTTTTATGCTGCTAACTTAGGAGCCTGATCAGAATCGCTTTCGGCCGCTGTTGGAATGGCGACAACTGGTGCCGACGCACTCATTGGTTCACCTCGGCTCGGTTGTGAATTGGGTGGGTTACTAAACACCAACTTCTCCAGCGAACCAACCACTTCTAACAACGCCTGCGACTGCGCCGATAACTGACTCGACGACGTCGCCGTCTGTTGAGCCGTAGTGGCGTTACCGTGCGTCACTTGATCTAACTGATGGATCGCCTTTGTAATTTCTGAAATACCCAAAGACTGTTCATTCACCGCTGTAGCAATTTCACTGGCCATGATGTTCACTTCTGAGACGTTTTCTACGACTTCTTTCAACAAGGCACTACATTGGTGCGCAACATCCATACCCATTTTTACTTTATCTTTACCTGTTGTAATAAGACCCTGAACTTTTGATTTGGTCTCATTAACAATCGTTTCGACTTTGGTGATGCCGCCAGCCAACATGTCAGATATTTCTTTGGCCGCGCTACCACTCATTTGGGCCAAATTACCGACCTCTTCGGCCACTACCGCAAAACCCTTTCCGTGTTCACCGGCTCTAGCCGCTTCTACTGAGGCATTAAATGACAGTAGTTTAGTTTGAAAAACAATGTCGTTAATTACTTTTGTTTTATTACCAATTTCTGTAATCACACTTACGATCTCGGCAATTTGTCGGTTACTTTCTTCTACCTGACGCATAATCATTTCGTTGCTTTGATCAATTTCACCGATAGCCTGAACCATTTGTTGCACCGCCTGCTCACCCTGTGTGGCTAGGTTATGGCTGTTTTGCGACACCTCACGCGAACGTGTGGCATTGTCGGCACTTTTTCGAACCATGGAACTAATCTCTTCAATTGACGCGGCCGTCTCTTGTAACGCTGATGCTTGCTCGACAGCTGATTGTGAAAGATTCTGTGAGGCCGTGTAAATACTAGCATTGGCAGAGCCGACTCCGTCAGATTCACCTCGCAAGCGTCGCGCCAAAACACTCAACTCGGCGAGTAACGAACGTGCAATCCAAACTGACAGAAAGAATCCAATCAACGCGCCACAGGTCACTAATACAATACTCCACAGCGTTGTCTGCGACGTGATCACTTCACCGGCTTCTTCACTATGTTTAGCATCGACTTCGAGGAGGCCACCTAAGGCTTCTAATTCGGTCTCTAACTCTTCGAAAGATTTTTGAAATTCCGGCAACTTTGCAATGGCGGCATTTACTTGATCAGCCCCCGCCAGTTCAATAATTTTACCAGTACTGGTAATGTAACCATCTAACTTTGGTTTCGACTTTGCGATAGCCTCGCGAGTCGCCGTCTGAATATCTAACTTTTCTAGATTATCAAGATACTCGCGGATATTGGCCGAGAACTCTTTAAATTCCTCAACTGCGGTTTTATGCGCATCGGCGTCTTTGGTTTGTCCGGCAACAATCGCACTCAAGGCAACTGCTCTGAGGCCGTCATGCATCATGTCAACCAAAGTCATGTTGCGAACCGCCGGCAACTGGATCGCGGAAATATCACGCAGCTGCCTAACTAAGCGTGTCGTATTAAAATAGCCGACACCACCCACCACAAGAATATTGATGAGCAGAGCCCCACTCAGCAGGAATATTTTTTTTCCAATCGTCCATGGTCTCTTAGTGTCCTGATGCGTCATTTTTCCGCCTGAATTTATATTAGATCGCAGTTGCAGAAGCCCTATAATCCCTTACGCTGTAATGAGAGGAGAAAACCCAACGTGCACAACAACCAACCGCAACACTCTCATTCCAAAAGCTATTCGACCCTGATTCAGAAATACTTAAGGTCCCATCTCTATTTTGGCGGGTTAGTTTTTGCCGCCCTTATGTTCGGGCCAACCCAGACAATCCGCGCCGAGGACTTGATCGAACCCACAGAGACGATCGGTGAGACCATCGACGACTCAAGCCTAGTAGAAAGCAACGTACTCTCGGCACCTGAAAAATCGCCCACACACCCATCAAAAAAACCGGCAAAAAAAATCTAGCCGCAAACCAAGCAGCACCAGTACTGCCAAGAAGCCCGAGAAATCGGCAATTGAACCACCGACACTATCCGACAAACACCAGTACCATATGTTTAATCCGACACCGCGGTCATTGATGCGCGAACTCAATACTGACCGCCCCGACAAAACCGAAAGCCCTATCACAGTCGACGCGGGCCACTTTCAAGTGGAGACCGACATCGTGATTATGTCGATCGACCGTGCCAGCGAATATGATGCAACCACCGGCGAGACCACCATTACAAAAACACGCAGCGCTACCTATAACTTAATGAATGCAAAAATTGGCGTCACGAACTGGATGGACTTTCAAGTCGTCGTCGAGTCGTACACCAACACAAAAACGACTGTCGGCAACGAGCCGTCGACCACACAGAAAGGCTTTGGTGACACCACCCTGCGACTAAAAATGAACGTTCTTGGTAACGACGGCGGACCGGTAGCCATCGGCCTCATGCCCACAATAAAACTGCCTACCAACACGGATAACCGCGGCAACAAAAAAGCAGAACTCGGCATTATGATGCCCGTCGGCATTGAACTCCCCAACGACTTTGGTATGGGCTTGATGCTGCAGTACAACCGCAACAAAAACGAACTGAACGACTCTACACACAACGAATTCGTAACAACGATGACCGTTGGCCACGACATTATTGGTTCGTTAGCTGGTTATTTAGAGTTCTATAGCCAAGCGAGCGACGATGTTGGCGCGCGTTGGACAGCCACGATCGATATGGGTCTGACGTACGGCATTGGCGAGGACATTCAATTAGATGCCGGTCTGAACTTGGGTGTGACGGATCCGGCGGATGATTATAATCCGTTCTTAGGTCTCACATTTCGAATCTAATTAGTTCACCCGGAAAAAGGCCCATCTGCTTTGTCGCAAAGCGATTTCCCGCTCCCGCAGCGACCACCTCGGTCGCTTTGGTCGGGAAAATCGTTTGCTTCGCGCATCTGGACCTTTTTGCGGATGAACTAAAAATCTGCAACTTTCCGAGGCGACTAATTATTAGCATAAACTGACTAATAAGGTTTTAAAATAGAGGTTTCGATATATATTGAAACCTCTATTTTTTATTCGTGCAAGGCAACCCAAAAGCATACCTACTAAAATACAAGGGCTGATAAATCTTATACACAAGCCTTCAACATGCGAGCCTTCTGCGTTATCACCGTCAAAAAAGAGGGTAACAACAATGCGCATTTTGAAACTTTATATCGCCTGTCTATTGGCACTAACTACGTACTGCAGTTTATTCAGCGCGGCTCAACAAACAGCCACTGATGATCGCACGCCTGCCATAGACCACGACTCCGGCGCTTGGGGTTTTTTATTTCTGCGTGCGCAACTACGAAGTGCCACGCAGGGCCAACTGGAAATTAGTCCACGCATCGGCTCAAACGGCAGCCAACTACAGACGCTACTCATTCGCCCTAGTTTCATTTTTCAGATCACTCCTCAACTCTCAAGCGCAGTCGGGTATCTGGCCATGCCTCGCTGGAATAACGACGGCATCGAATCGGTCGAACACCGCAGCTGGCAACAGGTGCAAGGCAATTTGAATCTGCGTCGCGTGCTGCTCATTCCTCGCATACGTTTTGAGCAAAGATTTCGTGGAGTCGGCCCCAATGAAATCGCCCATCGCTTGCGTGCCATGCTGCGCGCACAAGTACCGGTACTGCGTACCGGGTACATGAATCAGTTTCTTAATTTATTGGGCTCAGGCCTCAATCGTATGTCGCACTTATTTATTTTAAATCTTACGGTTGATTTTTAGGGACAAACCTAAAGAGTAAACCCGCAAGCCGAGAAAGCACGCCGCAACAGCACCTTAGGCCGCTGCTTTTTCTCGCTGACGATAGGCCTGCGCCAAATCAAACGCGACTTGAAGATTCATCCAATACTCGGGCGTGGTTTTGAGTGCTTCGGCCAGATCTAACGCTGAAGCCGCCGTAACACTGCGTTTGCCTTTAATGATTTCATTCAACTTACGTGCAGACCAACCCAGCTTCTCTGCAAAAAACGACTGCGTAAGATTCATGGGTTCCAAGAATTCCTCAGATAAAATCTCACCGGGATGAAACGGGTTAGAAAATCTATCGAACTTCATAAATGATAATCCTCTACTTTCACTTCAAAGGCATTGCCATCAGACCACACAAACGAAATGCGCCACTGATCGTTAATAGAAATCGCGTGGCGGTCTTTCATGGAACCCTTAAGTTTATGCAAACGATTTCCTGGAGGAGTATGTAAGTCTTTTAAATCATGCGCTGCGTGTAAACTAAAAAGCTTTCTTCTGGCCAATCTCACTAACTCACTTGGAAAAAATCTAACGTCTTTACTGAAACGCTCCTCAACCAAATCTCGCGCTAGTTTATTCCCAAATGTTTTAATCACCCCTAGATATTACCATATTGTGTAAATGTGTAAATATCTAAAATCGACACGATTAAACCGCTTTCATTACAAGATGATACAACTTGATCCGCGAAACAGAATTACTCCCGAACGCCTTGCAGCGGCGTGATTTCCAGGGCTCGCCGGGCGGGGAAAATACCACTTAGAACGACGACGACAAACGTCAACAAAACGATAAAAAATAGATTCAGTGGATCAACCACAACTGGCAACGAACGGTCGTAAAAATAATCCGGCAGCTGAATCACGTCCGCGCGTTTGAGCCCTAAGCAGATCCCGAGACCACTCACTAACCCCACGCCTGAACCCAACGCTCCTATATATATCGCTTTCCATATAAAGATAGCCGACACCTGGCGAGGCCTAGCCCCCATGGCTCGCAGTACCGAAAGGTATTTGCGCTTTTCTAAAACGTTCATCGTAAGCAGTGCGGTGATATTAAACGTCGCCACTAACACGATAAAACTCAACGCAATAAACATGGCAATTTGTTCTAAACGTAACGAATAGAACAACTGGCGGTTAAATACTTTCCAGCTTGTTAGTGTGAGACCACTCGCTGTTTGATCTAAAATCTTACGCACCTGCGATTCGATCGCATCGGTTGCACTAAGGTCGGTTAAAAATATTTCGACCTGATTTAAAATCTTTGGTTTCCGCAAAAAACTCTGTACCGCACGTGTGGTCGTAAATACCTCGTGAAGCTCTTGTTCGGCCAAGTCTGTTCTATATATACCTTTTATATAATATGATTTTATTTGAGGCACTAAACCCAGGGCCCCACCGTTTTCTACGGGCGAGATCATTTGCACGGTATCCCCCGGCATGACGTTCAGTTCTAACGCAAGCTCACTGCCAACAAAAACGGGGTACATGCCATTTTCTAGTTTAAACACCTCTTGCGCTTCGGTTGGTGTTTTTGGTGCTGTGGT
>CAZYPH010000105.1:0-7397 GCA_964649095.1 uncultured Oligoflexia bacterium
ATGGCCCACAGTAGTGAAGATGTGGCGCATTTATTATCAGCTATCGCCGGTTATGATCCTCTCGATTCGACATCGCATCCCAACTATGCACCAGGTGTTGACTATGCCAAGGCCATGCACGCTGCATCGCAACAGAAGTGGCGTATCGGAGTGCCAAAAGAATACTTCAGTAGTGGCATCCAGAACTCCGTTGCCGACACAGTAAAACAGGCGCTAGATGCGCTTCAAAAACAAGGCCATACATTAGTCGACATCACGTTACCGCATACGCAGTATAGCGTTGCTGTTTATTATATTGTCGCTGTGAGTGAGGCGTCTTCGAATCTATCGCGGTTTGACGGCGTGCGTTTTGGGCAGCGAGTTGGCGGCGATTTAAGTTTGACGGAGATGTATAAAAAAACTCGTGCCCTGTTTGGCGATGAAGTTCAGCGCCGAATTCTGCTCGGTACCTTTGCTTTGAGCGCGGGTTATTACGACGCCTATTATAACAAGGCTTGTCAGGTGCGTGCCTTGATTAGTCGAGATTTTACGGAGGCCTTTAAAAACGTTGATCTCATTGTCGGACCAGTCACACAAAAGACCGCATTTAAATTAAGTGAAAAATCGGGCACACCACTCGAGATGTATCTCAACGATTTGTTAACGATTCCAGCCAACTTAAGCGGCTTGCCAGCCGTATCGGTACCTGTGGGTCGCGACCCACAAAATTTGCCGATCGGCATGCAGTTTATCGGAAACTATTTTGACGACGCCAAAGTGCTGGCGGCGGCACATAGAATTGAAAATCATATTTACGCGGAGCCTAAAGTAGAGGTGTTGTCATGAGTTGGTTAGACATGGGTTTTGAACCTGTTATTGGCTTAGAAGTGCATGCGCAGCTGACTACTAAATCAAAGTTGTTTTGTGCGTGTTCGACTAATTTTGATGCGGCATCGAATGCGAATTTGTGTCCGATGTGTGCTGGGCACCCAGGCACGCTACCGGTTCTAAACCGCGAGGCCGTTCGTGCGGCTATTCAAGCCGGACTGGCTTTGAACTGTTCGATTACGATGACGAGTGTTTTTTCTCGTAAGAACTATTTTTATCCTGATTTGCCCAAGGGGTATCAGATTACCCAATTTGATTTGCCAATTTGCCAACGTGGTTATCTTGATATCGATGTTGGGGGCACGCCGCAGCGTCCCGAAACGGCGCAAGTGAAACGCGTCGGTATTACTCGAATCCATCTAGAAGAAGATGCTGGTAAATCCGTCCATCATGATGGTTATTCTCTCGTAAATTTAAACAGAGCCGCGACACCTCTTATCGAAATTGTGTCGGAGCCCGACCTGCGCACGCCGGAAGAGGCTGGAGCCTATCTGCGTAAGTTGCGAACGGTGTTGATGTACCTGGGTGTGTGCGACGGCAACATGCAAGAAGGTAACTTTCGTTGCGATGCCAATGTCTCTGTACGTCGCATTGGCGAAACTAAGTTTGGCACACGAGCTGAAGTAAAAAACGTCAATAGTTTTCGTTTTGTTGAAAAAGCCATTGAGTATGAAATTTACCGTCAAATTCAGGTCGTGCAGTCTGGCGGAAAAATCGTACAAGAGACGCGTCTTTACGACAGTGCAAAAAATGCGACTTCTTCGATGCGTTCAAAAGAAGAGGCGCAAGACTATCGTTACTTCCCCGAGCCTGACCTCATTCACTTAAAACTAAACGCCGACCTCGTGCAGACGTTGAAAAATAATTTGCCAGAACTGCCCGATCAAAAGCGGGAGCGTTACGTCACTGTATTTGGTATCCCGGCTTACGATGCTGCCGTGATAACCGCTTCCAAAACATTGGCCGAGTTTTTTGAAGCCGCGGTGGCAAAGTGCCAAGAACCAAAAATGGTATCGAATTGGGTGATGGGCGAGACGTTGCGGTTATTAAAAGTGGACGACAAAGATATCGACGACCTTGCTTTAGATCCGCAAGGCCTAGGCGATCTCATTAACCTCATTAAGTCAGGAGCGATTTCTAATAATATTGCGAAAACAGTATTTGAAGAGATGTATCGCACGGGTGCAAAACCAGCCGATGTCGTTCGTGATAAAGGCCTGGCTCAAGTCTCTGACACATCAGCCATTCTGAAAGTGATCGATGAGGTTTTGGCCGCTAACCCTGGTCAGTTAGAGCAATACCGATCTGGCAAAGATAAACTCTTTGGCTTTTTTGTCGGACAGGTCATGAAACAGATGGCTGGCAAAGGCAATCCAGCCGTAGTGAATGATTTGTTAAAAGAAAAATTATCAAAATGATATATATAAATAAGTTAATGTTATTGACCGCGCTGCTTACCATTTCAGCATGTTCCAATCGGCCAATACGTCAGCAGTCGATCTATCAGTTTTCGCAATGCGATAAAGACATTGGTCGCAAGGCGGTCGATCAACTTGTAATGAAAGCTGGGCTTGAGCGCTGGCATGAGACCAAAGGCCCAGTTACTCTTTATCGTAAAGCCCACTTCGTTAAAAACTCGGCGTTAGCTCAAGAGCCTTATACCGATGCCTCGGCCCAAGTGGGTATCGCCGTCTGTGCCCGAGGCGATGAAAAATATTGGGTCGTTGAAGAGTGGTACGAATGTCCGGAGCAAACAGATTTCCGTCAAGCGCCTTGCCAAGCGTCTCCCTCACTGCCTGACGCCTTAGCACTTATAACAAAGTCGGCACAGGCGCTCGGCTGTGTTGTTGCCATCGATCAACGACGTGGTCCGTCGTTTGAGTTGCACCGCCGACAAGACTTTGTCGAGGGCAACTGCCGATCGATTATTCAATCACTGGCACCAAAACCCTAGTCTTTCGCAATCAAGAACGAGGCGCAAATAAACTATGACCACAAACTTTAGCCATTTTAAAAAATTCTTACTGAGCCTTTTTTTGACGCCCTTTGTTGTAAGTTGCTCTGGTTTGCAGCCTGCGCATACAGGCCTGTTTGATTTTCAGGGCACTGTTTTTACTGTCGATAATAAACCCATCGAAGGTGCCGTCGTCAAAGTGTTGGGTTGGGAGACCCTGACGAACCACGAAGGGCGCTGGTCGATGCAACACGTCGTCGCTTGCGGTGCGCTGCGTGAGCATCCGAGTAGTTATTCCGAGAATAATAATATTCTAATCACGCAGGATGGCTACTCCGCCGTTGAAGAGAATTTTTTGATTGTGCATCCCGCGTGGTTTCAAAGTTGCCAGGCGCAGCAGACACTAGCATTTGAGACCATTTTAAAATCAGTTGCCAATGCTCCCAAGCCTTCGCCAAAATCTAGTTATCGAAAAAACGAAATTTAGGGTGCATCACACCAGGAGTGCGAATTCATGAGTGCTAATACAAGTCAAAAATCCCGAGGGCGTTCTTTTCTAAAGATTGTGGCTGCAATCGTTGGGGTTTTGTTTGTTGTATTCGTGTTAATCGCAGCAATTTTGCCGCAGTTTATCGATGTTAACAAATACCGCCCTGAATTGGTGAAAGTGGCCAATTCTTATTTGAATGGTACGGCTGATATTGGAGAATTTAAACTCAGTTTTTGGCGAGGGGTTGATCTCAAAGTCCAAGGTTTAAAGATTGCCGATAAACAGGGAATCTCCGTTTTAGACGTGAACGAAGCCCACGTCGTTCTGCCCTTTACCAGTATCTTGGCATTAGCTCCCGAACTTCGAATCATATTAAAAAAACCTAATATTTATTTGGAGCGTTTTGCGGACGGAACAATCAATGCGCAGAAGCTTTTAAAAGAGTCGCCAAAAAAAGACGACGATAACGATCATGATGATAGTGACGATGTTAATGCCGCCTCCAGAAACGCTAAAACATCATCACAGCAGCCTAAAGAAGCCGATAAGCACAGTGATGTGCCGGGGTGGATATTTGCCGCAGCCTTTCCATTCAAATTAGAAGAAGCCAACGTGCGTTTTGTGGATGGCTACAAGACGGCAAATAAAAATACCTATATATTCGAAAAATTAAATATACTAGTGACCGGTCTTTCTTGGCGTGACAGTGATGCAAAAACATTAGTGTCTAAGCTAGCTTCATCCGATGGCATTAAAGTTAAATTAGATACACTACTCGATGTAAAGTGGAACGGTGCCAAGCCCGCCGAGATGGGGTTTTCTGCAAAGGGCCCATTAAAACTAGAGTCCACTCTACAGTTTGAGGAAGGGTCTCAAGAGACCTTCGTCACACTTTTAAATAGTAAACTAGACCTAACGGATTTAGACTTGTCGGTCACCGGTGCTAACCCGATTCAAAAACGTGCTGGCGTGGTATTTACCCTGAGCGAAAAGGCGCGTGTATCGAGTGATACCCTGCGATTGAGTGATGTTTCGTTAGTATTAGCCGACATTTCGCTGCGTTTATCGGGTACTGTCGATGCGTTAAAATCGGACGATCAAAAACTCGACCTAGAGCTCATTACAAATACGATTGACTTGGTCTCTCTCCAACAGTTGGCGCCAGCCAGTGCCGGCCTCGACGTTAAGGGCTCGCTAAAGATGAGCGCTAAAGTGCTGGGCTCGGTCAAAACCCCAAAACTTTCTGCGAATCTCGATTTGAGTAATGGCAGTTTTAAAAACGCTGCGCTGAAACAAACATTACGCCTTACCGCGTCGGTTAAAGTCGACGATTCCAATGTCAACGCCTTGAGTGTTGCGTTGCAGGCCTCAAAATTTAATTTTGATGTCAGCGGGTCGGTGAAAAATCTTTTTGTAGCACCACAGGTCGCCATCCAAGTGCGGTCTTCTGAGTTGAACTTAGATGATTTGTTAGTGAGTTCTGCTGCAGCGAGCGAAGCTCGTACGAAAGAAGCCGCTCAGGCTACAACAGCGCCGTCGACAGCACCCGCTAGTGCTCCAAATTCCACAACCAGTTCTGGTGTTGTGGATTACAACAAAATGCTCAGTGAGTTAAAAGAGAACCCCTTGTTTAGCCGCTCTACCGGCACCGTAGATATTGATTTGAAAAAAATTCTATCCACAGGGGTCGTGATCGATTCTTTTAAGACGACGGTAAATTGGCAGCGTTTGGTTTTAGACGTACGTAATCTGCTTTTACAGGCCTTTTCAGGAACAATCTCTGGTGGTTTACAGATTAACGCGCAGGCAGCAAAACCGGCGACACGTGCTCAACTTCAAATTAATCAAATTGATACGAAGTCTTTAGTAGAATCTAAAATGCCCATCGCCAAAAACACAGTGAGTGGAAAAATTAATGCTCAGTTAAACTTAAATGGTTCTGGTTTAAATCGTGCAGACATTCTTAGTAATTGGAACGGTCAAGGTCAGTTTGATTTACGCGATGCTTCGTTTTCGACCCTAGATTTTAACAAACAATTAAAAGAAGGCGTAGTCGATAAACTGCCGCAGGCCCTTTCTGACAAAGCGCAGTTGAATACCAAGTTAGACCGTGTTGGTGAAAAGAAGGGCGAATACGAGTCGATTAGTACGAAGTTTCGTTTAGCCGACGGTGTACTTAACTTAGAAGACCTTCAAGGAAAGGCCCACCCAAACAAGGGTTTTGATTTAAAAGGTAGTGGGCGCGTACAGCTCGTTACCTATGGTTTAGACATGAGCCTTGATGTGATCGATACCTATGACATCACGAAGCTAGAATCAAAACTCAAGGACTCCCGTTACAACAAGTTTGCTGTTTCGCCAAAAATCAAAGGTACGTTATTTGAACCCAAATTCGATTGGGGTTCTACGCTCGCAAAACTTGCTCAAAACAGTTTAAAGGGCAAAGCGGCCGAGCAGCTAGGTAAGGCCCTAGGCGGTAAGGCACCTCAGGTGTTGCAGCAATTATTGGGGCGTCCAGCTAATTCAAACGCCGCCGAGGGGGCTCCTGCTCAAAATGCCGCACCCAAGCCAGAAGAAGCTGTAAAAGATGTTCTTAAAGGTTTGTTTGGAAGATAGGGGTTTATAAATATGAAAAAATGCATATATAAAAAAGTAAATATATTGACGGTTCTGGTTTTAGCTATTGTTGTTTTGGTCGTTTGTTGCTGTGAATATTAGTTAAATAACGATTATCTATGCGCCGCTAAGTACTACAACTACAATGCAGCACCAGGTAATGCCTTTTATGTTCAGGTGACCGTGGCCGTTAAAACCGACGATGGCAAATACCGCGTCAAGTCGTTAGTTGATGGTCAGGCACGTGTTGGTATCTACAATCCAGATACTGAAAATTTTGACGAAGGTTATTACACGCTAGCTTACGAACGTGGCAAAAAAATTGCCGAACTTGAAGAAGAAGTCCGTTACCTAAAAGAACAGGTAGCCAAAAAAGACAAAGAAAACTTTCAACTGAAACTGCGTATGAAGTACCTACGAGCCGGTAAAGTAGACGCGGTAAAAAAAGTAGACCCCGCAGCAGCGGACGATGCTGCCGATGATGAGGCTGCAGAATCGAAGGCCCCATCAGAAAAAAATGAAGACTAGGGATTACGCAAAGTATCTTGCGGCAATCGATATTGGCACTAACACCATTCTTCTTCTGGCTAAAGATCGTGTTTCGAGTGCGGTCCTTGCAGATGAATTGCGGTTTGCTAGATTGGGTGAGGGCCTTGGTAAAACAGGCAGTTTTTCGATTGCGGCCATGCAACGTGCGCATAGTATTTTAACCGAATACGCGACGATTTTAAAACGTTTAGATATCGACCTTTCGACCGAGGTGCTTGCCGTGGCTACAAGTGCCTCTCGCGAGGCAGCGAATGCGGTCGCATTTTACGATGCGATTCGAGACGAACTAGGCATTGATGTCCGCATTATTTCGGGCGAAGAGGAAGCCTATCTGGCCTTTGTTGGCGGGCTCTTGCCAAAACAATCGCGTTTCGAAACCGCTATTTTGGATATTGGCGGCGGTAGCACAGAGTTGAGTTTTTTAGATGCGTCCGACGCCTCAAGCTCCTCGAATTTCAATGACGGCTTGCGTTGTACGGGACGCTCGATGCCCTTAGGTTGCGTGCGCGGTTTAGAAGAGTTTTTTCCAAATGCAAACTTTTCAAGCACTAATATCCACGCGTTTAGCCAAAATGTTCGCCATCACTTAACACGTCTCGAGCCCGAGGTGACACAAGCACTGCGTTCGCGCACATTGACTGCGATTGCCGGAACGCCGACGACGCTCGCTGCGCTCGAGTTAGAGCTCGATGACTGGCAACCCGAACGTATTGATGGTTTGAAGATCTCCCTAGATGCCGTAACAAAGTGGCTCAAACACCTAGCCGGCCTTACTGCCCCGCAACGCCAAATAATACCCGCATTAAAGTCCGGCCGCTCCGACCTCATGATCCCCGGCCTGATTATCTTAGCCGAAGTGCTAAACTACTTAGACCACGATAGTTTCACTGTGAGCACTCGTGGGTTGAGGCATGGTGTTCT
>CAZYPH010000106.1:0-7345 GCA_964649095.1 uncultured Oligoflexia bacterium
TTCTTCAATCAATTCAGCCAAATTACGATTTGTTGCTGCAATAATACGAACATCAACTTCAATCGTAGTGCTTCCACCGACTCGTTCAAAGCGCTGCTCTTGTAAAACGCGCAACACCTTGGCCTGCGTTTTAAGCGACATGTCTGCAATTTCGTCTAAAAAAAGTGTGCCGCCATCAGCCTGATCAAACTTACCGCGCTTTAACTGGGCCGCACCCGTAAATGCCCCACGCTCGTGACCAAACAACTCACTCTCAATTAATTCTTCTGGAATAGCTGCACTATTGACCGCCACCAAAGGACGTGTACTACGTGGGGAACTAGAATGGATTAAATTTGCGACCAACTCTTTGCCAGTACCATTTTCACCCGTAATCAAAACTGTTGCGCTTGTGTGGGAGACTTTGCGAATAGTTTGCTTCAACGCCTGGATGCCTTTGCTTTGACCAATTAAAATATTGGCGTCGATCCACTTGCCACGAAGTACTTCATTTTCCTTCGCTAAGTCTCGAAATTGAATCGCGTTCTGAACTAATAATAAAAGCTTTTCAAGGCTAATGGGCTTCTCGATAAAATCGTAGGCGCCTAACTTAGTAGCCTTCACTGCGGTCTCGATATTACCGTGTCCGGACATCATAATAATTGTTGATGACGGTGACTTGATCTTCAGAGTAGCCAAAATATCGAAACCCGCTTGCTGCTTTTCGCCTAAGGGGCTGGTCATCCAAATATCTAACAAAACTAAATCGGGAGACGTTTTAGAAAATAAATCAATGGCTTCATCTGCCGATGCTGCTTTGGTAACGCGGTAGCCTTCATCGGACAAAACAGCAGCTACGCTATCTCTAATGGATTCCTCATCGTCGACTACGAGTATATTTCGGGCCATGGCTGAACCACCTTGTCTGAAACCACATCATCTAGAAGGTGTACCGGCAATTCAACAGTAAATTTTGTGCCACCCTGTTCGCGAGACTCCACACGGATATAACCCCGATGATCCGCTACGATACGCTTTACAATGGCTAAACCCAAGCCCGTGCCATTGGCCTTTGTTGAAAAATAAGGCTCAAACAACCGACTTTTTACCGCGTCAGTCATGCCTGGACCGTTATCAATGACCTCAATCGCAACAACATCGAGGTGTTCATTAAAATGCGTTCTGACTGTGATAATTTTGGGACCGCCCAGCAGCTGGCCTACTCCGTCAGCCAAGACGGCGACAGCATTATCTAGCAGATTGATGATGACGCGTTTGATCTGTCCCAAATCAAAATGCACAATAGGTAGCCGCTGCTCGGGCTCGAAAACGAAATGAATAGAGCGGTGGGCCTCTTCATATAAAATTAACGTCTCTTTTAGTGCTGCATTTAAATCGTTAGGGGTGGGATTCGACAGCGGGAAACGCGCAAAGGACGAAAACTCATCAACCATATCGCGCAACGCATCGACATTCTTTATGATCGTATCCGTACACTCACGAAACACCTGGGCATCATGGGAAGGACTTGAGGCAAACTTACGTTGTAATCTTTGAGCCGACAGCTTGATTGGTGTGAGCGGATTTTTAATTTCATGAGCAACACGGCGTGCGACTTCACGCCACGCAGCCTCACGTTGAGCCTTCGCAAGGTGGCTCATATCGTTAATCACAAAAACCACGCCACCGGGAAATGGTGACGCTGTTACCATAAGTTCAAACGACTGTGCTTCATGCGCCACAGCAAACTGCTTTTGCAGATACGAGGCTTTTGTGGGTTGCCGCTGAATGCGCTCGAACAACTCTGACAGAGCTGCGACCACAGTGAAGACATCGTTAGGATCGGCGATAGATTTTCCGAGTAAATCAGCAGAATGAATGCGCAGCAGGCGCTCAGCAGATTCGTTAACAGTCGTAATCGTTCCAAACAAATCAACTGAGATAACCCCCGCAGACACGTGATTTAAGATTGCAGCGACGTAGGCCGATTTCTCTTCGAGCTCTACATGTTTGGACTCTAACTCTCGACGGTGGACTTTTAACTCTTGCGTCATCGAGTTAAAAGAAGACGTTAATACGGCAAGTTCATCGGAGCCCGGATTGGAAATCTCGAAATCTAAATTACCTTCACGAATTTTTTGAGTACCCGCCGCTAAACGCTCTAGTGGCACTGTTAACTCTCGAGCGAGATACAAACCAATCCAAATTGATACAAACATAATCAACAACGTCATCATAACGAGGATCAAAAAATACGTTGTTTTCATGGGATATTTTAAAGGATTCACTTCACGATAGTCGTTAAAAACGGTTGAGATTTCATCGACTCGACTCGTCACACTTGCTGGAATAATAAATGTAATGGCCACGGCGGCCTTGACAGTGCCCTTGGATGAATAGACAGGGCTAATGGCTCGAATCAAATCGGCACCACCCAAATGCTGAACAATATTTTGGTTCTCACCCTGAAATGCTTTTTTTAATAAGTCGTGGGGCAAGTAGGGCAAGTCGCCAGACAAGATTTTCTCTGACGAGTTCATCTCAATGATGCGGGTCTCAAATGGCGAATGATAGACTTCTACAGCGTCGACCGTAGGTGTTTTTAGAGCTGTCGCAATCTTACTATAAACAAGTTTTGGATTTAACTTACTCTGCGCGGTTAACTCACGCGCTAGTTGCATGGCTAAATACTGAGCAATACGGCCCGTGTTTTTATAATACGTCTCTGTGATTTCTAAAGTGCCCTGCAACGTATTCTGAACTTTTAAACTAAACCACTTATCAAAGCTTGAATTGATATAAAGTGAAGAAATTAAAAATAAGATAATTGTGGGTACGATCGAGAAACACACAAACGCAGCCACCAGCTTGGTCTTTAATCGGGCACCCAGCACCTGACGGCGTCGCTCTAAAAATAACTTCCCTACATTTCTAGAAATCAACAGAACAAGCACCATCAAGAGTACAATGTTGAAGTTGATGAGACCAAAAAAGAAAATGGAATTTACGAATGGGAGGCGATTCGAAAGGTTAGAAAGTCGAATCTCAAAATACGTTGTAAGCGCAAAAACCACCGCTACCAGGATGATAAAAAACCGCTCTTTTCGCCGCTTTTTTGCCTCGATAGGGTCGATATGAGCAATGGGAACAATCACACGGGCTGGATTGGGCTCATCGCCAGTCTTTTCAGTTTTTGAATTCAACATATTTTGAAGGATAAATTTCTAGGGCCGTACATGTCTACACGCATACCCGTATACACGAGAAAGATCGCTTTCTGATACTATATATACAATATTAATAATATAAACTCTATACGACTAATCGGCGATCAATTTTTAGACACTGCAAATTATATTAATGAATTTGTATAGATACCATTTTTGAAACACCTGGTTCTTCCATTGTTACGCCGTACAGCTTGTCGTTAAGCTCCATTGTTCGTTTATTGTGTGTAATAATAATAAACTGACTACGCTGAGCCATCTCTTTTAATAGAGCATTAAATTTACCGACGTTATGATCATCGAGCGGCGCATCAACCTCGTCTAATACGCAAAATGGGCTAGGTTTAATCAAAAATATTGAGAATATCAGCGCGACGGCGGTCAATGCCTTTTCACCACCGGACATGAGTTGAATGGACCCCACTTTTTTACCTGGCGGCTCGGCAATGATTTCGATGCCCGTTTCATTTAAGTCATCAGGATTCGTCATCGTGAGTTTGCCCCAGCCGCCACCGAATATGATCGGGAAAATCCGCTGAAATCTGCTGTTAATTTCCTCGAATGCTAATTTAAAGCGAGACTCTGATGTTTTGTTAATACGCTCAATCGCACGCTCGAGGTCAGTAATGCTACGATTCAGATCATCACGCTGGGTCAATAAAAACTCATGACGTTTTTTCTGAGAATCATACTCCTCAACCGCCATCAGATTAACTTCACCTAGACGACGGATTTTTTCGCGCAATCTATCAACATCCGCAAATAACGCTGCTTCGCGTTCGGGTGATAGAGCATCAAAACGTTCACGTTCTTCGGGCGACTTGGGTTCAATATTGGATTCATCAATGCCGTACTTCTCGAACAACGCCTGCGAGAGCATCTGAAACTCGACACCAACTTTTTCTGTTTCTACTTGAATTCGATTGAGATCGGTTGCGGCTTCTTCTAGTCGTTTTAAAGCCTCTCGTTGTTGTTGAAACCGACTATTCAATTGTTGATTCAAGATTTCATAGTCATTTTTCTTCTGACGAGCTGAGGACTCGAGCTCTAAAACTTGCTCTTGCATTTCGATGAAGCGAGTTTCTAATTCGTGTAACTCTTCTAACAAAATATCTTTTTCGTCTACACGACGCGACCGCAACGACAATAGTTCGTTCGCTCGAAGCTCAATTCGACTTTGTTCTGCCTTGATACGCTCAAGCCCCAACTTCGCGGCACGATACTTTTCTTGCGCCTGCGCAAAATCGACTTTCAACTGAACCATCGCACCTTGAATTTCAGACTGTAGTTCTTGTGCGGCTCGCCACTCGCTAGACTTTTGATCGATTTCTAGCTCTTTTTCACGGGAATCCGACTCGATACCACTCAGCTCTGATCGAATAGCATCAAGCTTGAGCCACAACTCTTGACGATCGGCCTCGAACTGTTCACGCTGTTGCCGCTCTTGAGTCAACTCACGCTGCACCACAGACAATCGCTCGATCGCTGCAGATAAGTCGCGCTCACTTGATTTGACTGCAAACTCTAACTCTCTTAACTCATGTGTTTGGGAGTTGAGGGTTTGTTTAATTTTTTGAAGCGAATCTTCGTCTGCCACAAGTGCTGAACGAATAGAGACCAAATGCTCTCTTAGAGAAACAACAGACTCTTGCAACTTGGCGCATTCGGCACGACGAGAAACCACACCGCCAGCCAATGCTTGAGCACTGCCGCCCGAGATACGCCCAAAGCTGTCGATTAAATCACCATCTCGAGTCACAATGGAGTGGAATGCGCGTGCCGCCCCAGACTGCGTTAAGTTATTAAAAAGAGTAAACGCATCGTCAAAATTGTCGCAAACAAATATATTATTAAATAACGATATAATTGCGCCAGACTGAGGACTATCAATCGTTAATAAAGAAGCTAATGAAACAGCTCCCGAGACACCAACGTCTATATTTTCAAGGGCATTGGCCCTGCGCTGTAAAACATCATAGGCCCAAAATGTCGCGCGGCCTGATGCCTGATTCTTTAATTCATTGAGAAGGTTTTTTGCCGAAGGTACGTCGTCAATAAAAAGTGTCTCTAAAAAATCGCGCAGTGCGGCTTCTAAGGCGAGCTCATAACCGGGCTTAATTTCTAAAACATCAGCCAACACGCCACGCAACTGCGATTGGAATGCGGGATCTTTTAAAATGGCCTGCACGTCAGCCTGAAAACCTTCACGATTCTCTAACAGCTCGGTCAACGCTGCGAGTTTAGACTCATCTTTTGTAAGTTGTTCTGCAGTTATTCTTTCATCACTTCTTAGAGCTTGAACGCGCACATCCAACTGATTGTGCTCTACGGTCGAGGCTTCTACTTGCGACTTCAATTCAATGGCGTTGGATTGCGCCTCTTCAAATAACTCTCGAGCCGAAAGCTCTTTATTCTGCCATACTTCAACATCAATCTCGTGATCACTAATTTTACTCGAGAGCAAATTAGCCTGCACGGAAAGACTGTCGACTTTGGCTTCTAATGAAAAAACCTGGTTCGACATATCTGAACGGAGAGTCAAAGAAGCCAGGACCTCGCGTTTCATTTGGTCGACGCTACTACCAAGCTCAGCCGCTCGTTTGCTCGCAACATCAAGTTCGTTTTGTTTTTGTTTTAATGTGTCATCGGCCGTACGGAACAATGTCTCAATTGCGGTGATATCTTGTTCGAATTCACTACGCTGCGCCTCGATGCGTTCGCGTTGTTGGAAAAGAGACGCTTCTTCTTCTTCTACTGTTAAATTTAAATTTTCTACTTCCTGGATTTTACGTTTTTGTAGCTGGATCTTTGTATCTTCTTGATTGATTGCTCGCTGCACAATCTGCAACTGATTCTGGGCCGAATCGACATCGGAGGCCGCTTCGGTGAGCTGAATTTTCAAAGTTTCTACCTCAAGCTCGAGCGTGCTGATCTGCGTACGGTAGTTAGTGTCGTGTTCTGTGGCCTCACTTAAACGTATTTTTAAATCATCGGCCTTTTGTTTCAGGGAAAAAAGTTTTTTACGACCAACAAACGTCTCTTTTTCTGTTAGCTCGGTTTTAAACTCTTTGAATTGTCGCGCGCGGGCTGCTTGTTTTTCTAAAAACGCCAACTGCCGTTCGATCTCGGTAATGATGTCGTTGATGCGCAATAAATTAGCTCTAGTGGCCTCAATTTTTCGCTGCGACTCTTTTTTGCGTGCTTTGAATTTTACGATACCTGCGGCTTCTTCGACCAATACACGGCGGTCTTCGGGCTTCGATGCCACAATTTTTGAGATCTGCCCTTGTTCAATAATGGAGTACGCTTTGGGGCCAGCCCCGGTATCCATGAACAACTCATGAATATCTTTTAGACGTGATAGCTGACCGTTAATCAAGTATTCCGAGTTACCATCACGATACAATCGGCGGGTTACTGAAATTTCAGAATACCGCATATGAGGCGGTAAATCTCGCAACGACACACCTTCAGGCAGCGTGTTCTGTGAAGCGCCCGTAGCAAGCACCATGGTAACTTCGGCAAAGCCTGATGGTGAGTATTTTTCACTGCCATTAAAGATCAAATCTTTGGCCTCCTGAGCGCGCATATGTTTATTTGACTGCTCACCCATGACCCAAAAGAACGAATCCACAATGTTCGATTTACCACAGCCATTAGGACCTACAATTCCGGTGACACCGTCATCGAAATGTACGACTGTTTTGTCTTTAAATGACTTAAAACCCTGAATTTCTAATCGTTTGACTCTCATGTTACTTTCTTATCAAAACATTGAATGGAGCTTCGTGCAATGGACAGTATTACGCTTCTTATACCATGCCTAAATGAAGAAAGAACCCTTGGTTTGGTTTTAGAGAAGTGTTTAACCGTCAAACATCGCTTAGAAAGCCAATTTGGACGCTCCGTTGAAATATTAGTTTCTGATAATGGAAGCACAGACCGCTCCGTTGATATTGCAACGCAACACAATGCTCGCGTCGCACATTGCCCCACGAAGGGTTACGGCGCCGCATTACTGCATGGCATCACAGAAGCTAAAGGGTCTGTTGTGGTGTTTGCCGACGCCGATAATACTTATGATTTTTTAGAGGCACCAAAACTGATTCAGGCCTTAGATGAAAGTCATGTGGACATGG
>CAZYPH010000107.1:0-7340 GCA_964649095.1 uncultured Oligoflexia bacterium
ATGAAATGCTGCCATTGCGTGATGGTATTTCGATTGCGGGGGGCTATCGCCGCGTCGATCAGCTTAGTGCGGCTATTACCGAGGCCTCGATGAGCGTGCGTTACCAGCGTGACTTGCGGGCGCTGCAGCAGGCAATTTTGAATTCAACGCGTGCGGCTAGTTTAAACGACTTTGCGAACTATTCCGTGGTGATGGGGGGCGTGTCGAGTGCTGGCGCGTTTGGTGTTGAGCCCACGGCCCGCAATATTCTTACGGCTACTTCAATTCAAGGTTTAGTTATTCAAGCGCCGAATGCGCAGACATTGGGCACGTCGTCGTATGGCTTCTATTGTGATCAGTGCCCAGGGCTGCATCTTGAAGCGACCTACGTAGTCGCCGGAAACGGCGCCGATGGCACGAAGGGTAGCGATGGGCAACCAGGCTTAGTAGGTGCGCGTGGGAGCGACGGCCTCAGTGCGTCGCCTGTATTAGCTGATACCCGAAATTTTCGTTTAAGCGCACTTGGTGTCGGGCGTGCAAAAATAGGGGCTGGCGGCGCCCCCGGCCTTGGTGGTGATTGGTTACGCGGCGATGCGAGTATAGAAACCGTTCACAAAGCCATGGGGTACGCTGGTGGCCGAGCCTACAAGGGTGGTTACTTGTCATCGCAAGACGAAGCGCCGGGTGAACCCAACGGTAATCTTGGGGGCGCTGCGGGGCAGACTAGTAGTCAACCATTCCATGGTAGCCCCGGTCAACAAGGGGCGCCGGGCGCTTCTGGGATATTTGGTAATGCTGTGGTCGATCCGTATCTGATGGCCCGCACCGGCAGTTTTAATGGTGTGGGTTTTGTGGAATTAGTTGCTGGTGAAGCCTCTGCAGGCGGTGATGGCGCCGTGGGTGAAGGCGGCAGTGGCGGAGGCGGTGCTTTTGGGTACGTCAGTACGTGGGATGCCGTTCCAAAACGTTATTATGGCGCGAGTGGTGGTGAAGGTGGTGCCGGTGGATTGCCCGGTCGTGGTGGTTCGCCAGGGCAATCGGGCGGAAATTCTATCGGCCTATTGTTTTTAGGCGACCGACCTCAAGTGAACATGGTTGCCGTTGCTACCGGGCGCGGCGGCAATGGTGGCGTCGGTGGCCTTGGTGGTATGGGCGGTGCTGGTGGCGCTGGTGGGCGTGGTGGACAAATGGTCATGCCACCGCGTGATGTGCCCGACGCGCAACTTTATCATGGCGGGTCTGGTGGCGTAGGCGGCGTTGGAGGTGTCGGCGGTGACGGCGGCGGCGGTGCTGGTGGGCATTCTATCGGTATTTTCTACGGCCATGTGCAACCGGGCGCTTCGGGGATTTTATTGAATACCGATGATTGGACGTTAGAACCCTCGGTACGCGTGCATGTCGGTTCTGCAGGCGAGGGCGCGTGTCGGCGCGACGTAACAAATCATGCAGCCGCTAGCGGTCAGGACCTCACCTGTAGTGTGGCCGGCGTTAGTCGGCCGGTGTACTAGCGACCTAAAAAGATCGTGCAGCCCCGCTTTACACTGGTGGGGTGGCAGCTTATGAAGCCATCACAGCGTCCCTCGGTCCAACATCGCGCGCGCATCGAACCTACAGGAATGTCGGTGGGACTCATTTGAAAATGTGGATACGTTGTTGGCAGGGGCATATTCCGCAAAGCGTCTAACATAGGATCAATCTCTGCGAACGTTAAGTTATACCAGCCGCGCAGTTCTGTTAAGTTAAGGTTCCGGGCCGTAGAGATGGCACAGGTCGGGCTGTTTGGCCGGCAGTAGAGTGTTGAAAAGTACGTAAACACGGAGCATCGTGGATTGGTGCCGGTTGGGTTGCGGCTGCTGCACGCAATCGCGGGCGCGTAGCCTCGGCTCTCATCAAAATTTTCTGGACGGCTAAAATCTTGCCGTCGCGCTAACCACGCTTCTACGAGATGTAGCTCATCTTCATAGAGAATTGTACTACCGTAGAGGCCTTGGTTTTGTGCCTGAGCACCGGATACCCATAATTCCGATAGGATGCTCAAAAGTGCGATCAACAGTTTTAACTTCCTAAGTCGAGTTGTCATAAAGCCTCCGGCACACACCCAATCTGCCGACTCAGCGCAGCTGATGACAGCCACACAGCGGCCCAGTCTTCGCCTTCTTTGGTGTCGCAATTGGTATCGATACGAAAGTTTACTAAATACAGCATGCGGTCGCGCGGCGTTGTCGGCAATAACGTCGCGGTGGCTGTGGGGTTGGTCTGTTGCAGGCGTTCTAAATACTGCGTGCTCAAAACTAAACTGACTTTGTCGGCTTCAATTTCGTCATTTTTGGTGCAGTCGTACGAACCCGAGTTCACGCGCCCCGATGTGTAATCGGCCAATGTGCACGGGTCTACAATGTGGCCATATTCATGCGCAATGAGTGTCAACAGCTGGCCAATGGGTTGATGCGTTAACAGCGGACAAATCGTAATCTCATCATCGCCACTGCCACCCACTACCGGCGGGCGATTGGCGCGCTGGCACCGTTCACGGTCTTGTACGACCAAACGAAGTTTGCCGAGGCGCTCTAATAGCGTCTGTTTGGGCAATGGTGCAATGGTGTATGTCTCGACATATGCGCGTGCTAGCTGATTTAACTCGTTAAACATGGGCAGAATCGCTTGATTTAGATTGTCGCGATTCGTGTTGTCGTAGGTCAACAGTCGATCGTTGTCGCCCTGATACTGGTCGCGGTTCAGCGTAGGATTCAATACTTTTAATTGAGGCGTAGAAAAGGGACTGAGCACAACGGGTTGTGATTTTAGCCACGTGCAGGTCTCACGAAATAACGTCAGACAACTTGGTGCTACAGATGCGTTAGGCGCGGGTGTCACAGATTGTGCGGTAGGCTCGACTTGGCGACGCCAGGGTTTGGCCACAAACAACGTGCCTACTCCGATTACAACTAAAACTAATAAAACTAGCGGCCAGCGTTTTTTTAAAAGAGGCATATTTTGGCCCTTAGTTTGGATACTTTAAAAAATAAATTTCAGGTTCGTTGCGGCACTTTTCTTCCAAATCAAGTCCGTAGCCTACCAAAAATTGGTCATCAATTTTTCGGCCTACATATTTTACCGGTACGTCAGCCATGCGTTTGTCTTTTTTATCTAAAAACGTCAGCACTTCGATCGAGGCCGGTTGTGAGGCCGCTAGACGGTCATACAAAAACTTTAAGGTTCGGCCCGAATCGATGATTTCTTCTACAATCAACACATGTTTGCCGCGAATATCGACGGAAATATCTTTGACGATAGTGACTGTGCCTGGTGTTGTAAGGCCCTTGCCGAATGAGGCGGTACGGACAAAATCAATCTCAACATCTAGTTTCAGTGCGCGGCAAAGGTCGGCCATAAAAATCACACAGCCTTTTAACACGCCGACTAACACGACCGATTGGCCCTCGTAATCACGATTGATTTGGTTGGCGAGGCTTAACACAATGGCTTCAATGTCATCTCGGTTTAAAAACTTCGTAAAAACCCGCTCATCTAGGATCGTTTTGTCGTACATTTCTTAATCCCCCTTTTTTAAGTTAGCGATCGCATCTTTCATTTTTCCGATCGAGCCTAGTCCTGATGCCGCTAGTGTTTTTGCAATTTCGGGTCCGCCACTACTGAGAACCCCCAAGTAACCGCCCATAACAACGTCTAAAACAGAAGTTGTTAATCGCACTCGAATTTTTTCAGAGTCCTCAGTCGAACGTATCTTGTTAAAAATGAATAGGCCAATCGCAGCAATATTTTCTGGTGTATGGTCGGTCAGTTGTATTGCTGTGTGTTGCGGAATTTGAAAAATAAAATCGCATTTTGCTAAGTTTGCGATTGCTAACTCGCTATTCTGAACCACACGACACTGCTGGCCATGTTTTTCTTTTGAGAAGATGAGTACAAGACCGTCTTTCTCACCTAAAATATCTTTAAAATATTTGGGACCACTTTTACGCACCAACAACAAACCTAACGATCGACCGCTCTTAATAGATTCTGCCGCTTTTAGTGCTAGCGGGTGCGATGAAAAAAAATCGACCAACTTCTTCGCCTCAGGCCATTGCAGATGTATCTCGTCGTTCATTCGTCGTGTTTCTTAAGAGTAATTTCTTTAATTTTTTTAAATTCCGCATCGCGTAAGCCAGCAATGCCATCTCGAAAGCCGCGCATGGTTTTTCCAAAAATAGTTCCAAGGGCTGGCAATGATTTTGGGGCAAAAAAACCGACAACTACAAGTAGAATGAGCAGGTGTTCTATCGACATAAAAAATCTCGCTAGGATCTAAAAGTATTTCTCAGTATGGATCTGCTCTTTTGTGACGTTTTGTGTTTCTAACCAGGCTTTTACATCGGTAATCATCGCACCGTTGCCGCAGAGGTAATAGTGGGCCTCGGCTGTTGGAAAACCGTCGGAACGCATCGTCTCTAAATAAGCCGTCACGCGGCCTGTGGTGATGTGCGCGCCACCGTGGTGTTGAGATACTTTTTTCAGCGCTTCACTTGAAGAGGCCTGTGGCCTTGAGAGTGCAATCGTCACATGTTTGTGGTCACATAAAACCGGTGTGGAACCATTAAAAAGTTCAGGATACAAGATATCGCTTTCAGAGCGCACCCCTAATAAAAACGCCAAGGGCGCCCTTGACTGCCATTCTTGCGACAAGATCATGCTGCGGTGCGGGGCGACGCCGGTGCCTGTGCCAATAAACACACACGGTTTTGTTTGATCGTGATTCAAAACAAAATGTCCGAAAGGCGCTTGGCCTTCGAGATAATCGCCGACTTTTAGACTGTTTAAATAATTAGTGCCCGGACCACCTTCGACTAATTTTACACACAACTCGAGGTAAGGTGTTTCGGGTGGCGAGGCAATCGAGTAGGCGCGACGTAGGTTGCGCCCGCCGGGGCCGGCACCAGGTACTACGACACTTAGATACTGACCCGCTTTGAATTCTAACGCATAGTCATCTGATACTGACGATGCTGGACGTTCTAGTTGGAGTTCAAATACATCGTGAGTAAGATTTTTTTTTGAGACAACCAAAAATTTTTTTAAAGGTGGTACCGCCATATGTTGTTAAGAAGTATCATGAGTCGTTTCAAGCGGGCAATTGCCTTCGGGTTGGTTTGTATTAGTGGAATTGTTTTTTATTCAAACACAAGTTGCGCTGAGACGTCGTCTAGTACGCTGCGTCGTTTAGCTATCAATACAAGCCCTGTTGTATCAAAAGAGGTCGCCGCGCAACAGAACTACTACCAGCGCCTTACCGGTGACGACGCGTTTTCTGATCAGTCGCGTTGGGATCGCTATTATAAAAAACACCCTCGTTATTTATACGGCAAACGGCCGAGCCCCTTTTTGGAAGCCATTCTACCAACGATTGCGCCCCACGCAGTGCTTGGCACACCACCATTGGCTCTGGAAGTGGCCATGGGTGAGGGGCGTAATTCTGTATTCCTGGCAAAAAAAGGTTACGCCGTAACCGGGATTGATTTGTCAAAGGTTGCGCTGCAGCGTGCTAAAGAGTTGGCGCATGAGCAGGGTGTGCGCATTCGTACATTGTTAGGAGATTTTAATCGCACGCGTTTTGAAGAAAATAGTTTTGATTTAGTTATGATGATTCATTTTTTTGACGAGCGTGCGTTGTTGCTTGCAAAAAAATTAGTGAAGCCTGGGGGCTATCTTGTTTTTGAAAATTATAGTCTTGAGCATCTGAAAACGGAGCGCACTCTAAACCGTGATGAATTGGTTGATGTTAACACGTTACCAAAACTGTTCGGCGACATGCTTGTGGTGAGTGGCAAATCAAAACTCACAGGTGAATTGATTCAGGTACTTGCTAAAAAAAATTTGGAACCGACAAAATAATCTCAAAATTTAGGCATTTATAATAAACTTTCTGGCATGCAGAACGTTTCAGTGGTCAGTCATCATGCCGGAAGTTTAATTCGAGACTTGTGTCTGATATTAGGCGCTGCCGCGTTATCAGGTTTAGTAACACGTATTGCTCGGTTACCGGCCGCCTTGGGTTATTTGTGTGCCGGAGTTTTACTCGGCCAAAACACCCCGTGGTTTTCATGGTTGTACCAAAACTTTGGTTTCGCCTTAGATGTCAAAGACCAAAGCGCTGTCGAGTCTTGGGCCCAGTTGGGTGTGGTGTTTTTGATGTTCTCGCTAGGCATCGAGTTTAGTTTTCGTAAACTCATGCGGCTTGGATTTGGGGTGATTATCACAGCCCTCTTTGAAGTGGGCCTAATGGTTGTGGGGTTGGGCGTAATTTTTAAATCGTGGACGGGATCTACCATTCAATCCTTGGCACTCGGCGCGGTTTTTTCGATTTCATCGACCATGATCATCGTCAAGACCTTCGAGAGCAGTCGGTTGACGACTAAGAGTTTTGCCCAAAAGGTTTTTGGTATTTTAATTGTGGAAGATCTACTCGCCATTACCATGTTGGTGGTGGTGCCGAGCATTTTAGTGGTGCAGTCACACGGTCATAGTGTGTGGATGACTTCAGTGGGGTTAATTTTTCGGCAATTGGTGCAACTGATTCTAGTGATTTCCACCTGGTTTATTGTCGGTTATTACTTTTTACCCCGTTTCATCGATAGATTTTTTAAAGAAGAGCACGACGAGCTATTAGTCGGCGTCGCTTTGGCGCTTTGTTTTTTATTGGCACTGTTATCAGTGAATTTTGGTTTTTCTGAAGCGTTGGGCAGTTTTATTTTAGGCTCTATCTTAGCCGAGTCGTCGCAGTCGAAACGTATTGAACGTTTGGTGGAGCCCTTAAAAAATGTTTTTTCGAGTGTATTTTTTGTTTCCATTGGCATGCTGGTCGATGTGGTCGCTTTGAAACAGGATTATAAGTATATTCTAACGCTCTCTCTTTTAATTTTTGGATTTAAGTTTTTACTAATCGGTGTTGGTTCGTTGTTGGTGGCGGAAAGTCGAAAAACGGCGTTTAATAGTGCGTTATCGATGGGGCAGAACGGAGAATTTTCAATCATATTGGCGCTGTCGGTTAATCCCTATCTAAAGTTGCCCTTCAATCTGATCTCGGTTGTAACGGGAGTCGTATTTTGTACGTCGATGATGACGCCGTTGTTGGTAAAAAACAGGGATAAAATCCATACATTGTTGACCCCTAGTGGGCAACTTCAGATTGTATTAGCTACTTGGAATGACCGGTATCGAGACTTCGTGGTGAGGCTTTTAGGTTTCTTTAACGCACGATCGTTGCTGTTGGACCACTCCTTGTCGCACAAACATCGGCGCAGAATATATATAAGATCGTTTATATGTACAGTGATGTTAATTGTCTTGTACTCTAGTATGGC
>CAZYPH010000108.1:0-7246 GCA_964649095.1 uncultured Oligoflexia bacterium
TTTTGTATTTGCGGATGGAATCGATACATGAGCCCTTCAAGCAGAACCAATTGTCGGAGGCGCGCCATCTCAAACAAACGCTGCGCCTCGTGCCCATCGCGTACTAAAGGCTTTTCACACAAAACATGTTTTCCAGCTAGTAGTGCACGTTCGATGAGTGTCGCGTGATCGGAGTTCAAAACCGAAATATAGACGGCATTAATACTTTGATCGGCCAAACAACTGTCGTAAGTCGGAAACGTTTTTTCTAAGCCATGTTTTACCGCAAACAAACGCGCCGAATCTTCGCTACGAGCCGCGACACCAACGATCTGAAGCCGATCTAGACTAGAAATCAAAGGCACAATTTTAACGGCAATGCGACTCGCGCCGAGCAACCCTAATTTTAAGCGTTGCATAGTGGGGCTCTAGTTGGTTTTGGGAAAAATATAGTCACTGTTGTTCCGGATCCTGGTAAACTGACGATTTGTTGACGATACGACTGTTTATTGACCCAATCTAACATACTAGCAAGCCCCAATCCGCTTCCTTCTGCCTTAGTGGTTACCATTTGTCCTGCATATATTTTCTGAAGAGTATCGTGGTGAATTCCATCACCAAAATCGAGAATTGACACACGGAACTCGAATTGATCTTCATCAAATGTGACAATAACAGAACTCATCTGAGAACTTGCCTCAATAGCATTAACAATCAGATTCACAACAATTCTAGAAAACCCTTCAACCATAGGGCCTTCACTTGCAGTCGCAAAATCTAATTCAATTTTACGACTAGGATATTTTAACCGTAAAAGTGTAACCGATTCCAAAACAGCATTTCGAACCGAAGTTAGATCATGCAGGTACCTGCGCTGCCGCAATAGAGTCGTCGAAACTTGCTGAACAGATTTAGTTGCAATAGTTAAGGCCTGCAGTGGATCGGCGATCGCAATAGTACAAACATTACAGCCTTTTGTGGCATCAACAAACATCGCCGGTGCAACTCCCAAAACGGAAATCGGTGACCCAAGGTCGTGCACCACTTGAGCTGAAAGCTCCATCGCATCACGACTACGTTGCTGGCTATTTTTCATGAGCCCACCTATGCGAGTAACTAGATCTTTAATTTCTTTGGGCAGCGTCGAGTGACGTTCGTGCTCATAGAGCATGTCATTACTCACGGCATTAGCAAGCCTGCTAATTTGAAAGGAAATGAAGTTTGCGACTAGAACTGAAACCACAAGAATCGCAATTAAAACGAGAAGCCCCGGGGCTGCAGAATGAACGTCAACCGGAATTTTATAGAGCCATAGCAATAGAATCCAAAAAGTAATTAGACTCATGAAACTACTCAAGAGAATTAGACCACGAAGGCTAAGTAAAGGGCTCCAAGATTTCTTCAACGACACCGATCTACAATGAGTTGATTGCAGTATCGCTGTTAGAATTAATAGAATTCCGAAACACCAACCATATTCAAAAAAATTTATACCGAGTAGGGCTGGGTGAACGCTCTGATAGCGAATTGCTAAATCCGAAATATGCATTGATAAGAGTCCCAACAAAAATAACTGATGTACTCCGAAAGTGGCCCCAATTAACAAAGTAGCTGCAGCCGCCGTAACAAATGACTCGAGGAAGCTAAATAGTATGGTAAGAACCACCAAAAAATTACTAAGCTTCGGAATTTTGAAAAATAGCGCTGGAACAATTATCGATCGTACAGTTAGGTACGAAATCCCTACAAAGATTATTACAAGAATAACTAGCAGCGAACGGTCCAAACAAAGCAGTCGTCGAAGAGTCCTGCCTAGGACAAGTGAAAGTAAAATCAACGCCACGAAATAGGGCACAATATAAACTAAACATTTAACAGTATTGGGATAATGAAGTCTCAATACGTAATTCGATAATCCATATGCTAAATCACCCATTGCTACTAAAGCTGGAATTAAAGCATACCATCTCGGCAGAACAGTTTTGCGGAATGCGATACGCAACGAAATCCAACAAGCAAGAATGACTTCAACAGTAGTAACAAAAATACCTTCGTTGAAATTTAAGTGTGGCGAGACCAAAGTCTCTGCCAAGATAGCTAGGACAAAACAAACACTGGGAATAAGAGGCAAGTAAAGGGGTTCAAACTTCTGCACAAAATACGCTCATAAAAAAATATCATTAACGCCTTCAGGCCGGCGATAGCTGCACGACTATACCTTAACAACGGCCGGTGGGCCAGCACACTTGACGTAGCCCTAACCCACTCATTGAAAAAAGGGGAGGATGATAACCCGCCCCCCCCTTTAAAACTACTAAACACAACCTAAGCTCAAATATCTGTAATCCCTGCTCTTTAGTTACACACACGGCCGTCTTCTAGGGTTGAACAATTGTCCAGCCTGTAAATTTTCGTACTGTCGAAGCGGGTATTTCAGCAACAATTAGTTGTATATAATTTACTCTATCTTCTAAGTTGTTTTGGTTACGTCTTTTACAAGCACGTTCGATTCTAAATTTACGGCTGGATAGAATGTGAGGGCCTCAGTCAAAGAATATAGTGGACCTGCGCGTGCAAGATATAGGAATGAACCACTAAAAAGTGTTGTCCGATGGCGGGACGGAATACCTAACATCGAACTGCCAAACAACGCTCTCGGGCTTTTAGTGCGGCAGAGAGAGATACTAATGACGTCAAATCTTGCAGGGGTTGTATTGCTAGAAGTTCGGCCGTCTTCAACAAATCTTTGTCTCCAATCACAACAAAGTCAGAAAGGTATCGGCGTACAAAATGAAATACTTCTGGATTTGGCTTAGTAATCTTTAATCCAGGAGCCAACGATTCGTTTACTTTAACGTACTCAGGTGCCCCTCTAGTTAACGACTCTGCCCATGCAGAATGTGACTCATGTACAACGCCAATGATCTCAATAGGAAGATCGTTAAGAATCTTTCCAACAATCTGACCCGCCACACCAGAGCCTACTCCAATTGGAAAGTATAGTTTGTTAGTACCTGCTACCTGTCTACTAAACTCGGTGATCAGAGTAGAATGCCCAATGGCTAACAGTTCATCTGTAGAACTGATAAAGTACTTATTGTTCTCAATTGAGAAGTCTTTCGCGATTGATATTGTTTCCGTGAGATCTCCTCCGGCGGTTATGACGTCGGAACCCAGTGATCTTATTCTAGTGATTTTTTCCTCAAGCGTACCGATAGGGACAAAGACGGTTAATCTTAATCCTAAGTCTTTGCAAATCATTGCAAGACTAAAACCGTGATTCCCCGTACTCGAAGCCACTAAGCCCATTGCATTGGAAGAGTGCTGCAGCATTGACAACAAAAGAGATGCGCCGCGAAACTTAAAGGTTCCGGATGGGGTTTGCTGTTCTTCTTTAATGACTATGTTTCGATTTATTCGTGTAGTTGGAGTTAAAACAGTTTCACTCATGGATGAAAGAAAGCGAATAACCAGATCACTATTTAACAGTGATTTGATGTTTCGTTCGTAAATATTAGACGTGTCAAAGAATCCAGTTCTAATATTCATGGCTGTTAAGCCGCCTTCTTAGACTCTCGAAATAGTATTTTTTCTAGCGCCGATAGTCGATTGCTTCGATGATAGGCAGTATGCCGAACTGCACTTAGTGTTTGTCTTAGAGTATTTTGTGGAAATTTATTTAGCAGTTCCAGTGCACCCATGGACCCGCTACTGAATGCCCTACAAAAGTTAAATAATTTATCAAGGCCTTTAGCCTCGACCGTACTTAAGATTAGGGCACCAAGAACAAATTCCTTTCTGTCGAACCGAGCTCTTTTTGTTCGACCAGATAACAAATAATTAAATGCCGTTTTGTAATGGCCAACCAGTTTTGGATCGCTAGTTATCTTTAGATATTTGTCTATTGTCTTTGGGAGGTGCTCACGGCTTCTCTTAAGTGCCCCAACCATAGTTTCAAAAGGAAGATCGCCTCCCGTTTCTATGGCAATGGCTTCAAGTAGACATAGACCAGTGGCAAATGCTTTTAAATAGATACTGCTCAATTCAATATTTCGAGAAGCATAAAAAGACTGTGATTCTAGGGTCTGCAAGGCGTGATTGGATTTTCCCCAAAACATATAACTCGTATCGAGGGATCCAATGAAATCTAGAACGCCGAATATGGCTTTTCGATATTCATTGATGAAAAAGTAATTATTTCTAAGCGTAGAATTATTTTCAAACATTACGCTCCATGTATCTGACAAAAAAATTCCTGGATCACTAGCGGCAAACGATGAAAGATCCGTAGAAACCATCGCACGGCAATCATCAATCGCCACTTCAATTTCATTCGCCGTAAAGCCTAAAATCGCTAGTGAATGGCAGGCTTTCTGTAATCTTGAGATTAATAATTTTTCCGGTGAGTTACCTCGGGTATCAGTTCGTCGAAACGGTATGGTCGATTCAATACAAGCTAAGACTCTAAGCATTTCATTGGTAGATAGGAATGGACTTAAAAAATGATGCGCAACCAACGCACTTAAAAACTCATTAATGCCCTTACCTGGAATAACACTGTCGTTCTCTTCCATTCCAAATAGTACTGCGATCGCCCAAAGCCATGGATCAGAGCTCTGTGTCAACCCATGCTTTACATCTAACTTGAGTCCGTCGTCGGGTACCATTGGCCCAAGGCAGTCTATAAGACCTTGTCTCCATGACGAATCCACTTGAACATAAATAATATCGTGAAAGAGCGCGGCTATTCGCGCTATAGGAGATTTAGTTTTTGACACATCTATAGAATGTTCTGGCGCATGATAGTCGCGACTTTCTCCACCCATTGCTCTAACCAATAGAACGGCAATGCGTTCTACATCTTCTGCTGTTACTGTTTTCTGCAAACTACTGAACACTTCAGAAATAATTTCAATGTACTTATTGGTTAATGACGTTGCTTTCATTCTTTTACTTTCGAAAGATGTTACCAAAAAATCGACTTGTGGAGCCCAGCGTTTTGTAAACGCTAAGTCGTAGGTTAGTTAGCGGGTCTGTAGGTATCTCAGAGAATTGAGATAGATAAGCTAGAAGATCTGCATACATCTCGGACCATACAGTCAGGTCAACATTCTTTCCTGTAAGTATGCTTACAACATCAGCGACAATGATTTGTTCTTTAACCTTTTGTAATCCACCGTGTTCGTAAAAGATTTCCCAGGGAGTAAGACCAATTTTTTTATAAAGTGGCAATAGGGCTTCAGTACAGCCACCGAGGATGTACCTTCTCTTAGATTGAAGCGCGACTATAAAACATTGCTTGATCAAGCCATAGAACAGATCAGACCCTCTGTATTCTGGATCAGTACATAGGCGACTAAGAACAACCACTTCATCACGTCGTGGAAAGTTATCTGGAAATGTTACAAATTGATCATATTCATTTTTTTCATCCGGCGTATGGAAGGTGATACGCCAGCTTCCAATCAGTCGACCTTGATGTTTAGCCATCAGTATACGGGACTGTGTATCAAACATATCGCTCATCGATTCTTCGCTTGAGTTACTATCGGCCTTCCCAACTTGGGCGTATGCTTTATAACGCAGCTTTAAAACGTCACGGTAATCATTAGCCGTCTTTACAAAAGAGTAACTAATAGCGTCATTGGCCGATTTTACCTTCAATCCAGAGGCCTTTAGATCTCGAACAGTAAGACCAGAACCAAACTGCAATAAATATTGTCCTAGGCATCCATTAATCGATTCCGTTTTTTCTAGTAATTGGACACCAAGCCCCAATGAGTCTTTACCGCTACTGGATAAGATTCGGGTGTTTATGATCTTCAATTTTATATTAACTTGGCCAATGAGAGGGAAAGACACCGTGGAATCTAGAACCATTCCAGGAATGAGGAATTTATTTCTTAAGCTTGTAGAAAGTTGCATTCCATCAAGAGAAATATCTCGTACCACAAAATAGATATAGTCGTTAAACCGCGCCGGATTTGGTGCTACTCCCGCAGGCAGATAGTGCTCGCCACACATCCACCTAGAGCTACCTCTCCTTTCAGTGGACGGATCGTATGAATTATCTCGTGCACACCACCGAAAACCAAATAGAGTATGGTGCTCTCCTATCTGAACAGAAGCTACTTTGATGCCTGTAAATTCACACATTGAAGCACCAATCTGAAGCTTTAAGTTAATTTCATCGCCTTCGGTCAACGTCGTTGCGTTGTCTTTGTTGAGTATTAGTTCAACGCCAAGAGGCGATAATCGATAAACGGTAGCTTTAATTTCTTCAAAGCTATTTTTTTGTATATAGGCGGATATAGCTTCTCCCTTATATACATCTGCCGGGTTGATAGGGTCATGGATTGAAACAATACTATTCTCAAACTCTTGTTTAAATAACCGCTGACCTACTTGCTGATTCATGCTGCTACCGTCCTGTTAAGTTCAAGATCTGATAAATTGGAAAAATTAATCACAGAGTTAAATTCATTTTTTGGAATCAAATAAATTTTTTTTATTTCTTCAAAGTCTTTTAAGGCAATGGAGTGCTCTGGCAAATTGAGAACAATGTAGTTAAGCCTAAGGCCGGATCGCTCCAAGGCATCAACAGCTTCTTGCGATAAAATAACTGGAGCATTCTCTAGTAGTTTTTTGATCTTCGGTAGTTTGGTAATGGCATCAATTCTCCAAGGCAAATTTGCGGCGTTACCTATTACAGAAATGTCTCGCGACCCTTCATTTCCACCTAAGTTACCAACAATTAAGTCACCAAACGTAATAATCACATACCGCGTAATGGCCATATCTTGCAGTTGGCTATTAAGTTCTGCAGTTACTTTAATAACGTGTATTGCTGCCTTTAGGGCGCTGATAGCATTTAGATCTCTCGTTGGTTCATCAAAATAGGCGTAAACTAGATCGCCCTGAAGCCTTGGTATGCCATTATAGATTTCTACGGAATCGGTGCAGATTTTTTGTGCTGGGATGATCGCTGCGATCGCTGCTAGATCACCATGAACCTTACTCATTCCGGTAAATCCGCGAATGTCACTAAACCATACGGCACCCGTAGTTTTTTTTGGTCGTAACACTTCATCGGCAGCTTGTAGTGGCGAATACCGTTTATATTTGATCAATTCACTTACACGTCGGTAAATTGTCTTGGGAAGAAACGAACGAATTTGCTCATTCATTTCAATCTGAGTTTTAATAAAATTTTGATTGGCCTCTAATTGCTCTCCCTCAAGTACGGCAGCTTTCACTTCCGTTTTCA
>CAZYPH010000109.1:0-7132 GCA_964649095.1 uncultured Oligoflexia bacterium
GCCACTCGGTTAGTAGCGGTGCGGTAAGAGTGTTGCTGGCCGATTGCAGCCCTTCAAGATAATCTAACGACCGGTACAGAGGCACTAAAAGATCGTCGGGGTGCGAGGCGCCAGCTAGGCCTACGGCGCCCGTGCTGTTGGGGTCGGTCATGGAGGAGTGAAAATTGTGGGTATAGCCCAACAAGCCCGCTAGGTAGCCTGCGCCGGCCCCAGCTGGGCCCCTCGTGGCTCCGATCAGGGCCGTCACTAGGACTGTCATCGAGGTCATGATCGTCCCAGAAAACAGCTCGGCCATCAGGCGACCAGACTGGTGTGTGCAGTCAAAGTTTTGAGCTCGGGTGGCGATGTCGTTTAATGGATTAGCGATTCCTGCCGGTAATCGGTTGATGTCTGTGACGCGATCGTTCGGGCGATCGCGTAGCGAAAGATTGCCGGTGTTGGATAAGAGTATGGGGAGACTCAAGTCAGCTCTAAGCGTTTCACAGGCGGCGCGGATGTCGACGTCGCGTTGGCTGTTTGTGGTGCGAGATCTTTCAACGGCGCTCCGAACGTGCAGTAGCGCGCTTTGCAGGCGGCGGAAGTCTCGGAGATCTGCAGGATCGCAGGCCGCGGGCCTTACGGTCGCGGCTGGGCCTGTGCGCTGAGCATAGGCGGTACTCTGGAATGCCAGACTGTTGAGCCCGATACTATTTAGAACAACTAAAGTTACCGTGGTTGACCAATTTTTCATAAAAATGCGCTCTTTCTTACTGCGTTAGCTGCCTCAAATAATTTTCCAAAGCCGGGCGTAGTTCGTTGCGTTCGGTGGACGTGCTGCCTGGGGGCATGGGGCGGCCGGTCGTGTTATTTGCGGCGCTTGCGGCGTTTGCGCATAGAGGGCGTGGGTCCATAATAGCGGCGCGGTAAGTACAGCAAAGTGGCGTGCGCGTCGGAGTCGTTTTGCTCTCGGCATTTCTTTATTGTAGGGCGTCTAGTTTGATGTGCAGCCGGCAGAAATTACTGCGCGGCAGGGCCTGCCGATGGGCGCTCGCAGACAAATATTCGCGGCACAAATGTCGACTCTTTTTTTAAAGGATTAGGTTGAAACTCCGCGCGCGCCGGACAGGCGTAGTGCGGGGTGTTTGTTTTTGAAGCGCGTTCGTTGAGGGCGTTTTCAAAAAACACAGCGTCGTCCCACTCGGCCAAAATAACGAATGTGGTTTGACTACGAAGTTGCGTAAATAGCGTATCAAAATCGGTCGGGGCTAAAAGGCGTAACGTTTTTGGTAGATAAAATTTTGGTACCGAAAAATAGGCCACAACTGTCTGGGTGTTTGGGCTAATTGCGGGGATGGCCTGCATGGCCTGAATGCGGGCGTAATTAGGGCGTTTGATAAGATAGTGCACTATGTTGTGTGTGGCGTGGGCGGTAAGGGCGGCGATAAGTATGATCTTAATTTGTGAAAAGAATTTGTAATTATATATATTATAAAAAATATATATAATATAGATAATACTAGGATATAAAGCCGGCACCAAAAATCGTTTTTCTTTGTGCGGAATCAGGCAATAGATTGTTACAGTGAGTAGGCTTGTCAGGGCTCCTGCGTACACAAAATGGTGGAGTTCGTGCGACGGGGTGTCGGTCGTGGCGGGTTGCCTTACCTGTTTTGTCGAAAAGTAACGCCCATACACATCAGCTGCCGCCGCTGCCAGTAAGGCTATCGAGCAGAGATCGATCCAATAAATCACATGGTAGTACCAAGGCGACGTGCCCCAAGGGTGGGCCTCGCCCGAGGCGATATTATAGTGAAAATGCGTGGCCACACTTTTAAACCACGTGCCCCAGTACCAAAAATCGGCGGCGCCCAGAGTAATAAAAAATAAGAGGCCTATGCTTACGGTGATGGTGAGGCGTTTTTTTAATTTATATACATTTAAAATATTGTATATAAATATATACAAAAATGAATATAGTGCTGTATCGATTTTAATGAGCGCTGCGAATCCGAAAAACCCCGTCCCAAGGGCCATCAACCAACCCCGTTTTTGTGAGTAGGCCAAGGCACCAAAAAATAAAAACGGCAGGGCGAACATTTCGTTGTGTAGGTGTACCGACGTAAATAGGCCGTAGGGCCACAATGTCGCGAGTAATGCTATAATAAAGGCGCTACGATTGTTGCGGGTTGGCGCGTTTACCGACGCCGACTGCGCCTGTAATTGTTGAACGATCCGGTAAATGGCCGGCGCCATCAGGCTATGCAAAAACGCCTGAATTAGGCGCACACACGTTACTTGGTAGAGTGGGTTCGTAATGCCTAAAGTTTGGGCCAGTAGTAGTGGGCGCGAAATCACGTAGGGGTAAATGGGCGAGCGGTGGCCGCCGGTCCATTCATAGGTTTTGTCCCACTCAAAACCCAAAAAACCACTGGCGGGTTCGATGACTTGCCAGTGTTCGTCCATATGAAAAAAACCATGCGTGTACACCGCCAACGCCGCCCGCACAAAAAACGCGATTAAAAATAGGTAGAGCATGTCTACAGTGTACGAGAGCTCTTGGGTTTCGTCACGGGTGGGGCCGAGTAAGCACTAATTTCCCAGTGCGCGCAGGCAGGGCCCGCTTGAGAGATCTGGTGAGTCTGGTGCATTGGGCCCACCCACTGTACGACTCAAAGCCCCAGCCGCACTCAAATAATTAATCGTAGCTCGAATGGCCTCGGGCACTAATACGGCGCCGCCGTGGCCGCCTTCGATCACGACACTGCCTGACGCACGAAATAGCCGGGCCTCTTGTGCCACTTGTTCTGGGCGTTCATCGCCTGAGGCGTGCACGATGTAGTAGGGGGTGGGTTCTTCTGTTGACGAACCCATGTGCCCGCTCGCACCACGCGCTCGTTGTATCGCCCGCGGCCACAAAATGGCCGTACCGTCGTCGGCGAGGCGCGCCATGCTCATCCAAAAGGCGCTGCCGGAGGTGCGGTTTAAGAGGCGTTCGATTTCGGCTGTCATCATAGAAGTGGGTGGTAGTCGGCTCGCCGTGGCAAAAAAATACACGAGGCGTTCCGTGGGTACGTAGGGTCCTAGCAGGGCCTGGGCTTGTGTGATTTCGCGTTCGAGTTGTCTCGCTGTTAACGGCCAGGGTGAGTGTTGGGCGATGGCCTCTAAGATGTGGGCCGTGTTAGGGCCTATCGTGCGTTGGTCGGTTACGATCTCGGCCAATTGCGTGCGTATGGCCTGTAGTGTGCGCTGGTTCGAGCTCTCGACAGCGCTACGAGTTAGCCCTGCCGCAAGACTGCCGTTCACAATCGCAGCTAACGGAGCCAAGGGTCCCCAGATTAAATTAAGTGGGCTTGTCGCGGCTAATACACCGGCCGCTTGGCCAGCCTGCTGTGCTGCATAGTGAGCGGCCTGTGTCGCCTGTTTTTCCAGCGCTACAATATGAGCCAAACGTTGCGGCATCGCTAAAACCGATGCAGTCAGTGCTGTGGGTGGAACTATCGGCGCCATCAAGCTCACGATGGCCGCCACCCCGTCGTCGTCAAAGTTTAAGGGCGTTGAAGCGTTGAGTAGTGGCGTCTGACCGTCGTTGTCACAACCGGCATAGGTAAGACCGGTCATGGCAAGGCGTACGATGTAACCCCCTCGCGAGTGGCCCATTAGGGTTAGGGGTTTTTGAGTGTGGTGATGAATGGCTCGTAGAATCGCTCTAAGATACATCGTCGCAAACCCTTCGATCGTATTGTGGTAGCCGTCGAGATCGTGCAGATGGTGCCCCGAAATACTCGATTTGGTGCCGTGCCCCGGCGGATGCACAATGACAACGTCGTGCCCACGCTGCGAGAGCGCTTCGGCAAAAAAACTATAATAGTGCGCGTTCATAACATACCCCGCGATGAGTACGATGGTGTTTCGAGGTGTGTCACCGGATTGTGCTAGCGGGCGAGGCTGCGCGTGGTGGGTCACACCAAAAATACGCATGCCGTCGTCGAATAAAAATTCTATCGGCGACGTGCCACCCGCAAAACGCATCGCTGGCACGTTGGTGCGCGTGTAGATGATTTGTGGTGTTTGGCGGGGGAGTGGTTGTTGCGGCTGGGCATGGGATAGTGGAATCTGTATAATAAATAGAATAAATATATTTAAAAATATATATATAGAAACAAAATTTCGAATCTGACTACTGTTTGAGTTAGTTAAAGACATAGCAACTTTATATTGTTTTATAAAAGTACGTTAGGCAATAAGGCGTTAGTAAAGTGGACTTGACTCCATTTTACTCATGAGTAAAATGGAATTATGTCCACTTTACTAACGAATAAAAATCGCCCAAAAGACCCATCGCAGGCCGCTAAACGTTATTTGACCGAGCTGGTTAAGGCTGATCTGTCAGAGAAGATGGTCTTCATTGGTGGTCCACGCCAGGTCGGTAAAACAACGTTTGCAAAGTCATTGATTGGTGCCGCAAGCGATCTACACAATGCCTATTTCAATTGGGACAACGCCGAACACCGAACGCGTATTCGCGGCAAAGATTGGCCTGCAACAGAACCATTAATTGTATTCGATGAGTTGCATAAGTTTGCGCGCTGGCGGGGGTTGATAAAAGGCTTCTATGACACTCAGAATCACCAACACGCGTTTTTGGTTACCGGTTCGGCACGATTAGACCACTACAGCAAAGGTGGTGATTCGCTTCTAGGGCGCTACCATTATTATCGTTTGCATCCGTTTTCACTGCCGGAGTTGGGGTATACCCAAGGCGCTCTTGATGCCTTGATGCAATTTGGTGGTTTTCCTGAGCCGCTTTTTAAGCAGAGTAGGCGTACGCTTCGACGCTGGCATTTGCAGCGTTTGAGTCGATTGATTCGAGAGGATCTTGTCGATCTTGAACGCGTCCGAGAGGTGACACTGGTCGAACATCTTGCCGAAGTGTTGCCGGATCGTGTCGGTTCACCACTTTCCATCAAAAATTTGTCTGAAGATCTTCAGGTAGATTTTAAAACAATCGATCGATGGGTGGGTATTTTAGAAAATCTTTATTACGCCTATCGAATAGCGCCTTACGGGGCACAAAAAATTCGCGCTGTAAAAAAGGAACAGAAATTGTACTTGTGGGATTGGAGCCTGATCTCAAACATCGGCACTCGTTTTGAGAACTTAGTGGCGTCGCAGTTGTTAAAATATTGCCATTTTTTAGAAGACACCGAAGGCTACCGTATGGAACTGCGATTTCTTAGAGACTCGGATAAACGCGAAATCGATTTTGTTGTCTTGAAAGATCGTCGACCAATCTTTGCGGTCGAGTGTAAAACCGGCGAAAAGGCTCTATCGCCGCATATTGCTTACTTTCAAAAACGCACTCCGATTCCAATATTTTACCAAGTGCATCTCGGCACGCGCCACCAATCCCCAATGCCTGGCGTCGAGATCTTACCGTTTGATGTTTTTTGTAAAAAAACACATATGGTTTAATAAATAGAATCAATTTATAATTTTTGAAAATGGGGGCGTTATGGGGTTTGGGACTCAAAAATTATATATAAAAAAACTAATATTATTAACGCAGAGTCACAATGAGCGTGCGTGTGTCGCCGCGTTGTCGTTGTTTGTGGCCCTTTGGAATCCCTCGCCGCTTGTTGCACAAACACCGACACCCCGACAAACGCCCATTCCGGCGCCCGCAACGGTGCCCACACCAACACCGCCTCCACCAGGCGCCACGCCGCCCTCGGCCACACCCGCTCAGGCTGCGCAGGCCGCCACAGCCGTCATGCAAGAGGTGCCGAACGCTACGAATCCACCGGCGGGCGATGCTTGTCCGGGTTGTGTCGCGACAACGCGACCCCTAGCACCTCGCCGCGAGTGTGAAGAACCAGCGCGTCGTTTGTGTGGGCCATCACCGACCTCGTTTGCGCCGGCTACCCAGCGTATGGAGGCCAAATTAACGGAGTCGATGCGTGAAGCAATTCAGCAGATTCCCTTTCAGGGCGGTTTTGAGGGTGAGGTGCGCCGACGCCTTCAGGCCATGGGGCTGACGCTCGAACCGCCGCCCGAAGGTCGCAATCCCACACAAGTCGATGCCGACTTGACTGAGAGTTATGTTCGCCGTGGCGGTCTTTTGAATTCAAGCATTCGCGCGGCGCTGCCAGCGTATTTGCGGGAGGAGTCGTTTTGTGCGGATTACGGTAGGCATATTTCAGCCGCCTCAAACAATGCTGCGTCGTTACCTCGTGTAACTGCGACTCAGGCGATGCTGCGGGATCACTTCGACCAGTTGTTGGTCTCCGCAGATCTACCGCTCTTGTACGTATTTCATACTGATGGATTTTGCCGTATGTACCCAACGCATGACCTGTGTTCGGGGAGCTCTTTAAGAACCCTCCGACAAGACGTGTTGTTTGTAGAAAGCGTGCGTAGTGATACGGAACGTTACCGTGTAGAAGGGGCGCGTCTACGAGCGCGTTTGGGGTTGCCGATACGTACCACTCTAAATGCGGACTTAGCCCAAAACGTGCCCTTTGGTCAGGCGACGCCGCCAGGACCGCACGTGGCGAACTGTACTTTAATGAATGGTCTAGCTTCACTTTTATTGGTTTTAACTGAGAGGCACCTAAGCCATGACTTGCTATCTTCTGAGTTAACTATTCGTGCTTTAGAGCGTCGGATCTTACGCCCCGAGATGATAAGCGCTTTAGATGCCACTTTGAATGATGTGCGCAGTAATTTGCAGACGGTACTAGAGCGTGAGGTGCTTCCGTGTTCTGGTCTGCCTATCGAGCGTCAGCAGCAGTTAGTGCGCGAGCTTGGAGCGCTCCGAATCAATCACTTACAGCCGGTGCCCAATAATTGGTTTGTTCAAGGTAATGCATTGCCAGTGCCCATGGTGCTTCGCAGCGGCGGTATTCCGGCAACTCATATTGCACAGAACCCTGGATTTCGTAGTCTCTATCGGGACGCAGGGTTGCTTGACTTATTTACAGTGAACGCGGGGTATCGCGTTTCATTTCAATTCGGTCAATTCGGTCAATTCGGTGCAACTGGGCGGGTTAGGGAAGCGATCGAGTTAAATCCGATACTTTATGGTTATCCATCGAGTGAGGTTGCTCAATTTGGTGTTATGTTGGGGCATGAGCTTGCCCATAAGTTTGCGCCT
>CAZYPH010000110.1:0-7112 GCA_964649095.1 uncultured Oligoflexia bacterium
TTGGGCGACATTCCCGTCACGAGCCGCTACGCGTTTTACAGTGAGACCGACCGCTACAACATCACCTAGTTTTTTGGAAAGCCCCCCCTGGATAATATCTGACTCTGGCAGTCTGGTAAAGGCTAGGCCTGCGCCAACAAATTCATTGGTGCCATCCACAACCCCCACGTTAAACGACTTGCGGTCAACGTGGGCTGGGTATTTGGCCGAATTGATCCATTTATAGGTACCGCTAAACGCGGCCGCTGGCTGAAACCCCAATAGTGCAGGATTGAAGTAGATTGTGTCGGTTAGAATGGCGCCTGCGCGTCCCGACTCTGAAAGCCCCATCGCCCGGGCAGAACTAAACGTCGCGGTGGCTAAGGCAGTGGTACTGGATAGGAATGGTAAAAGTAACACGCACGCAACTGTCATGTAATGGCCGAGGATGGCCGGTTGAGTTGAGCGCGTCGAGGCAGTTTTGTGGCTCTTTGATATCGTATTGTTTTTGTCGGAAATTAAGCGCATTTGGAATCACCTCGTGTCACGTCTTGTTTGTTTACAGCCCTCTAAGTATATCGTGCGTACTACTTTACTTCAATTTCGGCTTGCGTTAATACTCCCCCACTTATGAAGAAAACAAAATTAGAGTCTTTTCGTAAACTCCTGACCACGCAGTTGGAAGACATTCGTAAAGATATGCAACGCACTGTTAGTACTCAGATTTCTCAAGAAGAAGAAGTGTATGCCGATTGGACTGATATCGCGACTATTGAAACCGATAAAAACGTGCAGTTCAAAATTAAAGACCGTGAACGTATTTTGATGACAAAAATTGAGGAAGCGTTACGCAGAATCGATCTAGGTACCTATGGTGAGTGTGATCGTTGTGGGGAAGAAATTTCTGAAGCGCGTTTGGCTGCGCGTCCCGTAACGACCTATTGCATTGATTGCAAATCAGAAATGGAAACAGCGGAACACCGTTACCGACCAGTAACTATTTAAGTTTTGGTTGCACGTTAAAATAATCTACTGCCTTTTAAGGGCGAAGTAGAGATGCTGTTCGGTTTTTTAGCGAACTTTATCTACTTCGCCTTTTTTGTTCTACAAGGGCTTGATTGTATTCGTTATAGTTGTTCTAGGTGAAAATATGTCAACGGATACGACTCAGAGAGTTAAAAAAGCGGTAATTCCAGCGGCGGGTTTGGGTACGCGTTTTTTGCCAGCCACGAAAGCTATTCCAAAAGAGATGATACCTATCATTGATAAACCAATGATTCAGTACATCGTAGAAGAGTGTGTTGCAGCGGGTATTGATGACATTATTATTGTTACGGCGCGCGGCAAAGAGTCGATTGCCGATCATTTTGACCACCACGTTGAACTTGAGAAACATCTTCAAACGAAAAATAATTCTGTTTTGTTACGCGTAGTAGAGTCGGTTTCTACCTTTGCTAATATTGCTTTGGTGCGTCAGAAAAATCCGTTGGGGTTAGGACATGCGGTATTAACGGCGCGTTCGCTTGTAGGTAATGAGCCTTTTGCGGTGTTGCTGGGTGATGACTTAATTGTATCGCGTACGAAGCCATGTATACGGCAGTGCATCGATGTTTTTGAGGCTTACCAACAGTCGGTGATTGGGGTGATGAATGTGGACCCTGGCGCAGTAGACAAGTATGGCATTGTGGGGGGTACTTTTCTCAAAGATTTTGCAGAGCGGCGACTAATGCGCGTTGAGCAGATGCTGGAAAAACCTGAGGTGGGTAAAGCCCCATCAACGTTAGCTTGTCCCGGTCGTTACGTATTGACCCCTCGGATTTTTGATATTTTAGAGCGTCTACCTCCAGGTCGAAATGGCGAGATTCAGTTGAGTGATGCACTGAATATTTTAGCTCAAGAGACGGACGCATCAAGGGGAGCTTTGCGTAGCGGGTTATTGGCGCTTCTATTTGAAGGCCAGCGTTACGATACGGGCGATAAACTAGGATTTATCGAAGCGACGATTGCTTTTGCTTTAGAGCGCGACGACTTGGCTGATGGTGTGCGGCAGTTGTTGAGAAAATATTCGAAGTAAAATACCCTGTTAGTATTAAGGGGGCTTCATGGAGCGAAGTCGTTTTGGTCTGGGTACTCTTTCTGCTGCGGCCGTCATAGGCGTGTTGGTACTTGCTGTTCAAGGTTATGCCTTTAGTGCGCCTGGTTTTTTTCTGCTACGCAGCAATGCCTCTCATAAACAAGAATTTGTACAGAAATCTGGTGCAGCTGTTTTAATTGAAGGGGTCATTCGATTCTCAAATAGTCAGGTTCTTAATGAACAGTTGTTAATTTCTGGCAATGAGGTCTGGATCAAGATTGTCGAGAACTCTAAAGTTTTAGTTCAGCGCTCGGCTGGGTTGAGTAGTTTTGGCTATCAACTATTTTTCGACACCAAGGCAGAGAATCTTTTCTCAAATCTCAAACAAAATGGATTTGCATTACTTACGGAACAAGAATTATTCGAGGCTTCTTTAAACAACTCAACATCAGAAGAGAGTGAGAGTGAAGAGGGGCAGGTGCTTGGTGAAGCCCGTGGACTGGCCTCTTTGATAGCACCCCCACCGAGTATTAAACCCCATTTTGAAAACCATACTTCTGTGACCCTTAACAGCGAAGGCCAACCCTTAACGCGCCTGCAAGCGGGGGCGGTTAATGCAGGCGAGGCTGCATTGCCGTTTCGGGTGGATTTTGTGCGACTCGTAACAGATTCGGGTGAGCATTTTAGGGCCGTGCAAGCGCAGCTTCCGTTGGTGCAGGGTAGCCAAGCCGAGATGGTAGATTTTGCAGCGCGATATTCTAAAATAACAACACAACCCAATGAAGTACAAAGCCCGTTTCCGCAGAGTGTAGAAATATCTCGTGATGGTCAGCTGTGGGCTACGTATCATGTATTGAGTATTCGGTCGGTTAGCGACCCTGCCAATTTTAAAAAGACTTTACGATTAGATTTAGATTCTGAATTGCTCGCGTCTTATTTGTCGATTATGCGTTGAGAATGCACTTAATTCAGGTAGCTATTTTTGGATCGCGTCTTAATGAGCTAACCTATCAGGCGCCTGATGAAATGCTGTGCAACCTTCCGATTGGCGCCTTACTTTCTGTGCCCCTTGGAAAGCGCAAAGTCATGGGACTGTATCTTGGGCGATCAGGAACAAGCTCAAGTCAGGATCAAACTAAATTTAAAATTAAAAATATAATTGAAGTTATATATTTAGAATCGTTAATTAATGAGCGCGATCTTGAATGGTATAAATGGATTGCGAATTATTACCAATCGACTTTGAGCGATGTTTTAGATGTGGCGATTTCAAAAACCGTTTTAGAGCGTATTAAAGCCGGCAAAACAACGCGATCGAATAAAAATAACCATTCGAAGAAAATATCAGATTTAGGCAATTCTCGAACAGCTTTAGTTTTAACTGGTGAGCAATCGCAGGCCTTGGCAGCAATTACTAAAAATTTGGGCATAGCAAAGTTTAAAGGTTTTTTACTGCATGGGGTTACCGGTAGCGGCAAAACAGAAGTTTATTTACGTGCTGCTAGAGCGGCCCTAGAGAGTTCGTTACCTACGGAACAGTCGATATTAATTTTAGTCCCCGAGATTGCGCTGACACCGCAACTACGCAGTCGATTCGAGGCGCATTTTGGTGATCATGTGGCAGTTCTGCATTCGGGCCTTACGCCAGCGCAACGGGCTAGTTATTGGATGGATATCCGGAAGGGAACCCGCAGAATTGTAGTGGGGGCGCGTTCGGCTATTTTTGCTCCGGCAGAAAAAATTGGTCTCATCGTTATCGATGAAGAACATGACCCTAGTTATAAACAGAATGATCGTTTGCGTTACCATGCGCGAGACATTGCGTTGAAGCGTGCTAGTCTTCATGGAGCAACAGTTGTTTTAGGTTCGGCCACACCGTCTTTAGAGACGTACTTTGGTTGTGAAAATGCGAAATTCGAAAAGTTAGTTTTGTCAGAACGACCGCACGGTATTCAGTATCCTGATGTGCAAATGGTTGATCTCAGTAAATCAAATGATGGCAAGGTATTCTCAGAGCCTTTAATTGAGGCCTTGCGTGACTGTATTACAGCAAAAAATCAGGCCATACTTTTTGTAAATCGTAAGGGGTATTCTAATTACGTTATTTGTACGGCGTGTAAAAAAATCCCACAGTGCCTCAACTGTAGCGTTTCGTTGACGTATCATGCAAAGCCCAGTCGGGTGATGCGTTGCCACTATTGCGCCTATGAAGAAGCGTTAACAAGCGTTTGTCAGCAGTGTGGCGAACCTGGTTTAAAATATTTTGGTGTGGGTACGCAACAAGTTGAAGAGGAGTTTAAGCGTTATTTTCCAGATGTATCGGTGACTCGATTTGATAATGATGTGGCGCCTACACAAAAAAAAATTGAATCGATATTACAAGATTTTAGAGATGAAACAGTTCAAGTTCTCATTGGTACGCAGATGATTGCAAAGGGCCATGACTTTCCAAAAGTCGCTTTGGTAGGGATTATTTCGGCGGATCAAAGTTTGAGTGTGCCCGATTTTCGTGCTGCTGAACGTACGTTTCAGTTGGTATCGCAGGTTGCCGGACGTGCCGGTAGGTCAGGCATTGCCGGAAAAGTAATCGTACAAACGTACATGCCAACACACTACGCTTTAGAAACCGCAAGTCAGAATAATTATTTAAAATTCTATGAACACGAGCTTGAGCAACGCAGAGACTTCGCTTACCCACCGTTCACACGTATTGCGCTGTTAGAGTTTCGGGGGCGCACTCGTGAGATTTGTATTCGTGATGCAGATGCGGCGAAAAAATTAATCTATCAATTGATTTTAGAAAATAGTTTGGCCGTAAATTGTTTTGGACCCTCGCCATCGTCGATTGAAAAAATATTAAATGAATTTCGTTGGCATATTTTACTCAAGGCGGAAAAATTTTCCGTTTTAAATGCCTTAATGAACACTTTGCGGCGGCATGGTGTGAGATTCGTTGATGTCGATCCTATTAATCCCCTATAATTTAAAACATGAGTGTAGCAGAGGCGCCAAGTACTAGTCCGACCGGAGAATGCCCCGCCTGTCGAGCAGAAGGTGTGGAATTAAAAGACGTCGGCGGTTTGATGATTTGTGGCAACTGTTCATCGAAGCGTTTTTCCAATAAAGTGCGTGAGCAGATTGAACAGGCTATGGCGAAACAAGAGGCTGTTAAAGCTCAGGACGCTTGGCGAAAACGTTTGGATACCGCCAAACGCGGGGTGCGTTTGTTTCAGGAAGATCGTTATCCAGAAGCGTTGAAGACTTTGTTAGAATACATCGTCACGCTTGAACGTAAGTTTGGTGTAGATCGTGGGGGGTTGCATCCGGCGTTGTTTGATCAACACAAAGATGCCGCAGAGCTTCTTTTGGTGGCCGGTATTTTTTGGGATTTGGCGAAAATTCATGATCAGATGAAGGGCGCTGCCCATCAGGCCGAGTTAAAAACAAATTTGAATAAATTTATTGAGTTTAGTTTAGAAAAGCCCCATTTGATTTTAGCGTCAGAAGGCGTGCGTAAGTATTTAAAGTCTGGAAAATGTAAAAACGTCGAAGATTTTAAACACGCCCATGAGTTTATGCGATCTAAATTGTCGCGGTGTTTTATTGCTGGGGCCGTGTATGGGCCGCAGTCGCCTCAGGTGCAGGCGCTACAAAGTTATCGCGACGATGTTTTGTTGCACAAGGCTTTAGGGCGCGTTTTTGTGCGACTCTACTATCAGCTAAGCCCTGCGGTGGCGTTGGTATTGGCGCGTTCATTTTTTGTGACGCGCTTTGTAAGAAAAATCTTAAACCCTATTGTACGCTACGCGGCTATTCGGTCTACTCAGGCTATTCAATCGAAAGGCCAAAGCGGCTGGGATGAAACGTAGCCGTCCATTGCGTTGGGTCGTACCAATTTTCCGTAAAATCTACCCATAGTGACAACCAAACTACCATGGCTTGGCCCCGTACGTTGCGGTACGGTACAAAGCCCCAAAAACGAGAGTCTTGGCTGTTATCGCGATTGTCACCCATCACAAATAAGTGGTCTGGTGGCACAATCGTTTCAGCATGGTTCTCAGCAATGAACGTGTTGTCGTCCAACATGATGTAGTGGGGCTTTTGAGTGGTGCGGTTGGGCTCTTGTAAAATACGCACCGACTGGCTGTCGTGGTCTTTGGCCATCATTTCAAAAAAATCTTTTGTTGCTGATTCGGCAACTGGCGTTTGCGGTAGGGCTACGTCGTTCACATAAACAACTTTTTCGCGCACTTTAATGCGATCACCCGGTACACCGATAACACGTTTGATGTAATGCACCGATTCATCTTTGGGGTATTTGAACACGATCACATCGCCGCTTTTTGGGGGATCGCGCTTTACTAAGTAGAGTGGTTCATCCGTAAAAAAATCACTAAAGGGTAATTTAAAGCCGTAAGCAAACTTGTTCACGAAGATACGATCACCTACCATGAGAGTAGGAATCATGCTGCCCGATGGAATAATAAACGCCTCAATTAAACTAGAGCGCACCATCATTACCAAAAGTAAGGCCAAACCAAAGGATTTGATATGGTCGAGGATCATTTGTTTTTTGGTTTGAATTTTGTTGGGCGCGACTGGGGTGGTTTCTGGGGCGGTGGCTTTAGCGTCTTTAGATTCTTGTGACATAGTTGTTCAAACGCTAGCGCAGTACACACGGATTTTGAATTAAATAGTACGGTTACAGCAAACCCACAGTGGTGAGATTTGGCATTCGTATGAAAATTATTGACCGTTATATCGTAGTCGAATTTTTAAAATATTTTGTGTTGGCGCTGTTGGTATTGACGACAGTCTTTTTTATTTCAGAGTATCTGCGCGGCGTATGGGATGCCGACGTGTCACCATTAGTAGTTTTGCGCTACTCGGCTTATTTGATTCCGCATACGATGTGCCAAATGGTGCCACCAGCTGCGATGTTGGGGACCGCCGTGTCGTTGTCACTCATGAATCGAAAAAATGAATTAACAGCTATTCAGGCTTCAGGCATTGGGGTTGTGCATATCTCTGTTCTTATTTTGGTTTCCGTATTTGTGGC
>CAZYPH010000111.1:0-7099 GCA_964649095.1 uncultured Oligoflexia bacterium
ACAGGTGCTGCCGAATCGATTGGTGTTTTAAGTAATATTACCGAATTTTCATGCGGCGTGTCAGCGACGTCACTTAGCTCTGAGCAGGCCAACTACTCACGATTTACGTATCGTATTAATCAAAAATCAAAAACCCATCTTACGGAAGACCCGACCAATCCGTACTACGAGTCGTTTGCGCCCGGTGGTCAAAATTATGGCGCGGGGTACCATCTACAATTTTTTAATCAAGTAGTGCTACGCAATGTGGTGTATCCGGGACTGCATTTTTCAAAAATGGTGCAGTATCGTAATTGCCGTTTAGAGGGTGAAAAACCTGACAATAACGACGCGTCGCAGTGTTGTTCGTTTGCGGTGACGTCGAATGGCATTTGCACGAGTCTTCCAAAAAAGGCGGCACTAGCGTTACGTTTTCCGTCAGATCCTGTTTCGCACTGCGCCGCACCCGGGGCGCCACCACCACAAGGCGATCGTAGGAACTGTTGTTCGCAAATGGTCGATGCTGCGGCAGACGGAGTGTGTCTATGACGACGAGTGCGATGCGGCGGGGCGAATCGGGGCAGGCGTTTATTCTAGCAATTTTAGTAATGACCATTGTGTCGACGATGATTGCCTTTGGGGTGTTAAGTCGCACGCAGCGTGGGTATCGTGAGAGCGTTGAGTTAAAACGTGAAATTTATGTCATCTCGACATTCAACTCGGCAGCATTGATGCTGAAGTCGATGTTTTCAGCTACTGCCAACTGCGAGGTATTTACATTCAATCGCCTATTAAATGCGCTTCCTGGTCGGGTTCTACAAGTTGGTGATGATTTTGTTAGAGTCGGTTCGATCACACCGCGCCCCATTAGCGAAACGCTAGTAGCGCCACCGCTGGGCACTCGCATTGATAACGAATCACCGCGTTATTATAATGACGTAGGGTTTGGTGCCAAAGACGTTGAAGTGAATTTATTTATGATTCCTTACGGCCGCCTTTCGCACTCCGAAGGGGCGGTGCGTTACGAGCAGCGTGTGGTTTTGATCAATGATTGCCTTGAAGAGAACCCGATGGAAATGGATACCACCCTCACGGCCGAGTGGGTGGGGCCGCAGTTTAATACGATTACCGAAGGCAGCGTATTGGCACGAGGCAGCGGCATTAGCGACGCACGATTCACAAGCTGTCGTACGTTGGGGCCGTGTCGTTATGTTGGCTCGATGGATCGTGATCCAATCATCAATAATACCGACCGAAAATTGTTTAAGCATTATCTCAAAACAAAAGAGCTGCAAAACCCCACCCATGAAATTGCTGCGATGGATCTCAACAATGACGGCACGGCTGATTCTGTTGATTTAGGTATTTTAGAAAAAACCCTAAAAGGCTACCTGTATCTCTTTAAGCCCTTTCCACCGGTGAACTAGTTTATGATTAATATATCGAATCTTACATATAAAACCCTGTTAGGCTCTGTGCTGCTTGATGATGTCTCGTTGCAAATCAATGACGGTGAAATGTTTGGGGTCTTGGGCCACAACGGGGCGGGTAAAACGACGCTGATAAAGCTCATAGTCGGGTTGAATCAACCTACCAGCGGGTCCATAAATTATGCCGTTGATAGCGGTGAAACCTATGGGCCTCAGAGCTCGGTATTGCAAAATCAGATTGGATTTGTACCAGAACAGCCGGTGTTGCCACTGTTTATGACGTCTCGAGAGTATCTTGAGTTTCACGGTGCTCTGGCAAAAAAACAGGTCGATTACAGTGATACTTTAAAACGGGTGCATCTTCCGCAAGATGGCCGTCAACTGATAGCGACTTTTTCAAAGGGCATGCAACAACGCTTATCTATTGCGCAGGCTCTCTTGCATAAACCGCGTTACCTGATTTGTGATGAGCCGATGAGTGGGCTTGATCCTGTGGCTCGAAGGCAGCTGCGTGAGATTTTTTTAGATCTGAATCGGGTTGGCATAACGATAGTTTTTTCGACGCATATTTTACAAGATGTAGAATCTTTATGTGACCGTATCGCGTATCTAAAAAAGGGACGGCTGGTAAAATACGGTGTCTTGTCGTCCGTGTTTGAAGCACCGCATCTTTCTTACGAGGTGCACTTTAACGCTCCGCTGCCACCGACTATCTATCGAGAGCTTAATGTAACGCCTCGTAATATTATGAGGGGGGTTGCGGTCGAGGTTGAGAATGAAAAACTGAGCCTGCTTTTAAGCGAAATTACTCGTGCCAAGGGCGAAGTCTATTTAGTGCATCCACGGCGATCGGTGTTTGAGGAGAGTATATGATGAAAGAAACATTAGGTAGACTCTCGCAACAGTTGTTTACATATATTCAACCTATTAAATATACCTTTTTTTATACATTAAAAGAGCTAATACGCGACAAAGTGGTGTGGCTTACGCTGGGTTTGGCTCTCTTGTTAGTGGTTTTTGGTTTTTTGGTTTCGAGTTTGTCGTTTATTGATCCGGCTAGTTTGTTATTAAGTATTGGCAGTACTAGTGCGTCACTCATTTCAATTTTTGCAAGCCTAGTGCTTGGCAGTGTTGTTATTGCTCGCGATATTGAAACAAAGTTAATTTATACAATTTTTGTTCGACCGATTTCCCGCCTGCAATGGGCGTTGGGCCGATTGTTCGGCATCAATGCGATCATTGCTTTAAATACGTTTGTTATTCTTTTTGTGTCTCTTGTGTTGACGCTAATACTTGGTCGCTCATTTACTGTTTTATTGTGCGTGAATCTATTGGTTATGATGGCCTCAATAATTTTACAGTCTTTGATTATACTTTTTATAGCGCTTTGTTTTTCATTGATATCTAACGCAATATTTAGCATCGCAACCACTAGTGGTTTAGTAATTATCGGCTATGCAATCGATGATTTGGCTCTGGTAGCACAGAAAATTGAACCCCACTTTCTAAGGCCTATTTTGCGATTTTTAAGTATGGTTCTAATTGATTTTGCCTCGTTCGACTTTAAGCCCTACTTAATGCACAGTGTTGCAATCGTACCAACTGCAGCGCTGTATTTAATAGTCTACACACTATTGTGCGTGTGTTTAGGAGCTATTATTGCAAAAAAATTATTAGAGGGTAAACAGCTGTGATTATCGAAAGTCAGTTATTTAATCTTTTTTCCATCATGTTAGGTGCTGTGTTCGGTAGTTTTGCTAGTGTTTTAATTTATAGAATTCCCCGCGATTTTTTAATCTGGCGTCCCTCACGTTCTACGACCGTGTGCTGTAAAAGAACAATATTATGGTATCATAATATACCTATTGTAAGTGCGTTGTGGTTACGCTTTAAATGCGCTTACTGCGATGCGAGTTTTGATTATCGTTACTTCTATCTCGAACTCATCCTGGCTGTGTTATTTCTAGCCGTCACTAGCGTATTTGGTTTTCAAATCGTGGCCTTCAAGTATTGGATGTTTTGTTTTTTATTAATAGTAATTACATTTATCGATCTCGATTTTCGAATCGTTCCTGACTCTCTTAATGTTGCAGGTGTTGTTATTGCCTTGTTATTTGCAATCGCACGTGACGTCTTTCAACCATTAAGTTTGTTCGGTGAGCCCAGTATTTTTGAAGCACTTGTAGGCGGCGCCGTAGGGTTCGGTATTTTTTGGTTACTCCGATTTTTGTATTTTAAAAAATCAGGGGTTGAAGGCTTAGGATATGGCGATGTCAAATTACTTGGTATGATCGGTCTGTTTTTAGGCTTTCGCGGGGTCTTTTATACGATATTGATATCTTCGTTAACGGGTACATTAGTTGGCGTTGTATTAATGATCAAAAACAAAGGTGGTTTAAAAACTGCAATCCCTTACGCACCATTTCTTGCGATAGGGGCTATAATCTATATATTCTTTAATCAATATGGCCCACTATGAAATTTTAGATGATCATGAGAAACGCAGTCGTCGCAACAAACGTCGATTGGTTTGGTTTAGTGTTATTTGTAGTTTGGCCATCTTGTGTATTCCGGAGGTTCGTGATTATGCACCTCGATGGCGTGCGCTAGTAGGGGCAAGGCAGTTGGGTCTTTTTTTATCGCGAGTGCGCAGTAGTGCAGCGTTAAAAAAAGAATCGGTCGAAGTTCTTATTAAAGACTCTAAAACGATTGAGGTCAGTACCGTCGATCGCTGTTTGAACACACAAACCCGACGGAGCATGGCAAATATGTCGCTGTCAGAATGGCAGTCGAACTTAGTATTTCTATCAGCGGAACATGTAAAGAGTGAGTTGGGTTTTGAGAAGCCGTACTTAGAACGTATTTGCTACGACGCGTTAACGGGTATCGCGTCGACATCTAAGAGTGTGCCCAATGCCGCTGTGGGTGCAGAGTCTCAAGCATTTTTTTTCTTGGGTGATAACGCCGCAGTCGAATCAAAAAAGTCTTATCTGTATGTTTTGGTGAAAATCGACCTCCAGTCTGGTGATTTTCAGGTCGAGTAGTTTCTTTCGGAAAACTTTGCCTCTCGACGCAGCTGTCTACTGAGTTAACATCAAATGTGAATGTTTGTAGACAAACTACGCTCGTTATTCACATTTGGCTCGAATTCCTCGATCGGTGTTTGCATCGGTTCGAGTTCTATTAAAGTAGCTGAACTAAAGCGCAAAAAAAGTCATTTTGAGCTAACCCACTTTGCTATGGCCGAGATTCCAGATGAGGCGATTGTGAATCGCGAGATCATCTCGCACATGGGCGTTGTTGACGTGTTGCGCGAATTGGTTCAGTCCCTCAAACTCAAGGGTCGCACGGCGGTAACATCTATTAGCGGCGCCAACGTCGTAGTCAAAAAACTTTTGGTTGACCCCGCTCCTAGCCATGAGTTGATGGAGACGATTATTTGGGAAGCCGAACAATACATCCCGTTCAATATCAACGACGTCGCCTACGACTATCAAATTTTAAATAAAAATGGCCCGCAGGGAAAAATGGAAGTTCTTTTGGTCGCCTGCAAAAAAGAAATTTTGTCATCATATCAGGCGGTATTGAGAGACGCAGGGCTTGTACCGGCAACTGTTGATATCGATTATTTTGCGCTGCAAAATGTTTACGAAGTAAATTACGAGTCGTCGGTGTCAACTGCTGTCATCGATATTGGCGCCGTCAGCACGCGCATTGTCGTGTGCGCCGATAAACAGCCGTTATTTACACGAGATGCTCAAGTTGGTGGTCGTACGTTAACTCAAGAAATCCAGCGTCATTTACAGGTAAGCTTTCAAGAGGCCGAAGTATTAAAGATCGACCACGCAATGCAGGTTGCTTCAGGCGAGCCTTCTAGAGTTCCGCAAGAGGTGGCTGACTTGATGCAAGTAATGGCCGAGAATTTTGCGTCTGAGATCAAGCGATCGTTAGATTTCTATAATGCTTCGAATGCGGGACCAACGGTTCAACAAATTCTATTGAGTGGCGGCAGCGCATCGATTGCGGCATTGCCTGCCATGGTTCAGGCATCAACAAAAGTACCAACGGCGTATTTAAATCCGTTTCAGAATATTAGGTTCGACGAAAAAGTTTTCTCACCTGAATACATTGCACGAATTCAACATTCCAGCGTAGTCCCTATCGGTTTGGCCCTGAGGGGGTTTTCATGATTCGAATCAATCTTGCAGGAAACAATAAGTCGCGATCAGGTTTTTTGGCATCACTAAAAAATCTATTTACCTCAAAAAAAGAGTCGGCAGGACCATCGGCAGAGGCGGTTGTTTCAGAGAGCGACCCATCGAGTGATTCTAAGTTGTCGCTTAATCAGCCAGCCGTAAATGCGGTGCTTGCATCTGGGCTTTGTTACTTTGCAATGCTGCAGCTTGAGCAAAAACAACAAGAAGAATTGGCTGTGGTTGATGCGGAAATCAAAGTAGTGGAACAAAACAAAAGTGAAGTAGAGCAGAAGCTTGCAAAAACGAAAGGCTACGAAGCTATAAAGAAACAACTTGAAGACGATGAAAAAGCCTTACAGACGAAAATCGATGTTCTTAATCAGTTGTCGAAAGATCGTAATATGCCTTCTAAACTCTTATTACAAATTGCTCAGACCATACCAGAGTCGGTTTGGCTCAATGAACTTAGACTTGATGAAAAAGCGATTCAGCTTGTGGGCTCAACGCCCGCGTATACTGACGTCAGCGATTTTATGAAGACGTTAAATAGTACATCATATTTTAGTGATATTTCACTGAACGGTATTCAAGAGAATCAAAATCAACTGACTAGTAAAGGCGAGCGTTACCAGAACTTTGAACTGCGCGCATTACGAAGAGAGGCCGCAAATGCGGGGTCTTAACCAACTGTTTCAACGCATTCCGATCGCTCTAATTGCCGTAGGTTTTTTAGCCTATTTGGCTGGCAGCTATTATATTTGGACTACTTCAGACACCTCTGAGTTAGCGCTGCGTAAACAGGCTCTTGTTAATTCTCAGCAGAATTTAACTCAGTTACAAGCTGAGCTTGCTAAAGCTGAAGCATTTTTACAAAGCCTAGACACCATTCGCGCGCGCATTCGCGCTCTGGCACAACAATTAGAAGAGACGAAAGACTCTTTGAGTAGTGAAGTTGATATCGGCAATTTCGTAAAAATTCTGAACCTAGAGTCTAACAAAGTAAAGCTACGTCTCAAGGGCATTAAACCCGAAGTCGAACGTAAGCGCGATTACTACGTAGAGGTGCCATTTGTGATTAATCTAAAGGGCGCATATATACAGATTCTTGTATTTTTAGATCGCATTTCACGTTTTCAACAGATTGTGAACATATCCGACTTTCAGTTAAAACCCTCTGGTAATAACCTGACGAATTATGTGGAGTTGGATGGTTCCGTGCGATTGGTAACGTATAAATACTTAGGGTCATCAGCAGATCAGATTGGTAAAAAACAGCCACGGTAGGCGGAGAGTATATGAAAGCTTTTGGTGCAGCCTTAAAAAAGTCAGCAAAGCTTGCAGCAGCCCTTGTAGGGTTATTGTTTACTATCAGTGTGTCTGCTGCGCCCATTGCTGAAAACGAAGAGCTTTCCCTCGAGAAGTCATTGTTACTGCGAGATCCGTTTAGGCGTTTAATAAAAAAAGAGTCTGATGATGACCACGTTGTTTTTGTGC
>CAZYPH010000112.1:0-7072 GCA_964649095.1 uncultured Oligoflexia bacterium
AAGCAATTTAAAGACCACACTATTGAACGCATTTATAAAACATTGGTTTACGGAAAAGTTAGTAACAAACTATTTAATCACAACGGGAGCACAGGGCGTATCGTTACACCATTTGGGCGCCATCCCACCAATCGTAAAAAGATGACCGGAAAGCTGCCTGAAGAGAAAACGCACCGAAAGGCGGTTACGAACTTTGCTATCGAACAAATTCTCCGTAGCAAATCGGGCGATTACTTCTCATTTATTCGCTGCTGGCTTGAGACCGGCCGAACACATCAGATCCGCGTACACCTTAGTGAATTGGGTTATCCTATCGTATGCGACCCTTTATACGCCAACCCTAGTCTCATTAGTCAGATTAAGGCTGTATCGCTTAGAAAACAGTTACAAGAAATTAACCACCAATTACTCCACGCGATGTCCCTGCGATTTCAACATCCTATTCTCAAGCAGGATTTGTATTTTGAGCACCCCATCCCAAGTGACTTTGATTCTGTTATCAAGCAGCTTGAACCCTGCTAGAGGCATTTTTTTATGATTCAATACCAATTCGGTAATCAACATAGTCTTCCACCGAAGCGCTTTTACGAAACAACACAAGTACATTCAAATAAGTATATATATATAAAAGAAGAATCTCCTAAATCAATAGCTGAGGTAAAATGCGATGCCATGATCAGCACAGAACCATGCACTCTATTAATTAAAACAGCCGACTGCTTACCTATTTTCGCGTTTAATGATTTTGAAATATCTGCGATTCACGCAGGCTGGAGGGGGTTAAAAGACCATATCGTCAAAGAAACACTGTCAGCCTTCAAAACGCCACCTCATACCATCGTCATCGGACCACACATTCGTACATGCTGCTTTGAAGTCGATCAAGACTGTGCTGAGACCATTCTACATAGCATTAATACCGCGCTTGATAACGCGCTTACTAGTACCGTTCCCTTGGCTAACAATAAGTACAAACTAAATTTAGAAACTATCCTTCGCTACCAACTTGCTAGTATTTGGAACGGCACCGTTTTGAGTATTCCAGATTGCACCTGCTGCAACCCCATTTACGCTAGTTATCGACGCAACAAAACAACGCAGCGCAACTATAGCTGGATAACCAAGAGTACACCGACCGCAGCACGCTAAGGGTGTGCTCCAAAACCAAAATCCAATTTCAAAGAGTCAAAATCAATCGCACCAAGACCATTTACACGAAACTCCTTCACCCATGTCTGATGAGCCACGTGAAAGATATAATGAAAAATTGGCAATACAACGACTTCTTCCTCAACCAAAAGCTTCTGTGCCTCCGCAACCAATGCGCTGCGCGCAGGCAGACCTAATGGCATTTCAGCAATTTGATTTACCAGTCCGTCATAACGTTCATTCGTAAATCGAGTGTAGTTTGTCTGACTATCTGAGGTAAAAATCATCAAGTGCCCAAACGGATCAATAAATGGGCTCAACCAGCCGAAACGAAATAGCTCGCGAGGCGACTTCGTTAACTCCGTGATATACGTTTTCCACTCTTGACTACGTAGTATTAAACGTACGCCCAACACTTCAAAGAGCTGCTGCTGTAGTTGTTCAACTATAATTTGATTCCGTGAGTGTGCGTCATATCCAAACTCTAAAGTTTTAAGCCCCTTGGCATTGGACTGGGCCCACAACGCCCTTGCATGCTCTGGATCAAATTTAATCCCATCGATACTTGGGGCACCAGGCATATCGGGCGGAATCCAAGAAAATGTTGGTTTAACAGCTATATTTAATATTTTATATATTTTATCGCGATCAATGGCCGATGCGATTGCCAATCGGGCTTTACGATCTAGCGTGAAATCAGATGATGTGCTTGTTTTAACCCCCCCCAATCGGAAAGCAAAAAAGTAAGTCGCAAAGTACGGAAATTCTGAAAGTAGGTTTTTCTCGCGCAGTGCCGCGACTTCCAACAACGGTGGACGCAATAAGACATCTAACGTGCCGCTATTAAACAAACTACGCACAGCTGCTTCTTCAGGAATGAAGTGAAACACAATTCGACTGGGCAACTTGGTAAGTCGTTCCGTCATTTCAACAGCCTCAACTGACTTGCCAAATAATGCATTACGTTCCAACTCTACCCGCTGATCACGAACCCACTTTACTATCTTATAGCGGCCATTACTGAGATAGGTCTCAGGATTTAAATTTTCGCGCCGCTGGGGAAATGTAATTGATAAAGTTAATAGATGATTAAAATATCCGCACGGTCGATCTAAAGTAAAAACCATTTCACTCTCAGTGACTTTATGAATCCCCACTTTAGAAAATGATTTTAACTGGCCACGATTGTATGCTTTTGCTCCGCGTATACAGAATAATAGATATGCTAACTTTGACCCGGTCTTTTGATTCAAAGTCCGTTCAATTCCAAAGAGAAAATCATCTGTAGTGACTAGTTTTCCGTCGCTCCAATACCAGGGCTTTAGTTTTACTGTGTACTGTAAACCATCGGCAGATCGTACTACCGACGCTGCAAGATCATTTTCGATTTCGTGAGACAAGCTGTAGCGCATCAGACCGTGCATAAACGCCGATAAAACCGCGAATGCCGCACCGTCCTCGGCCAGGCTTACATCGATACTGACAGGCTCTGACGGCATCTGAATATCGAACTGCACCGATCGCCGCGAATATCGCGACACAACCAAAACGCAAACAATCGCTGCAAGCACGACAAATACTAACAAGGTCCATTTAAATGATTTCGACGCCGTCATTTTTGAAATTAGATATGCTACAATTTTGTCATGCAAGCTATCTTTCAACAATTTCAAGAAGCCATTAATTCTACACAATCGGGCTCATATACATCATTTTTGTTTGCACTCATCCTTGCCTATTTAGGAGGCATTGCTTCGAGCTTAACGCCATGCATTTATCCCATGGTTCCAATTACTGTGAGTTACATTGGTGGCACATCAAAACGCAGCTTGAAGAGCGGTTGGATTTTAAGCTCAAGTTACGTTTTGGGAATGGCGACTATCTACACCATCCTTGGGATCGTAGCGTCGTTAAGTGGCAAGATATTCGGTTCGTTTACAAATAGCTGGCGTTGGAACTTGGGCCTGGGCATCGTCATGGTGTTCAGCAGCTTATGGATGTTAGACGCCATACAATTTGACCCAGCAGTGCTGCTCGCACGCGCCAAAAATGCACTATTTGGAATTAAAGCTAATACAAAACTAAATACATCAGATCGTGAAGAGGCCTCAATTCGCGGTGCTTTTTTTCTTGGGATATCCAGCGGATTTATAGCAGCACCTTGTACCACTCCAGTGTTAACTGCGATTCTGGGTTTTGTTGCTCAGAGCCAATCCGTATTTCGCGGCGGCGCTTTGATGTTTTCATTTGCCCTTGGATTGGGCACCATTTTAGTTTTAGTGGGTACGTTTGCCGGGGCGCTAAAACTACTCCCAAAATCAGGCCATTGGATGACGATTATCAAAAAACTATCCGGCTTATTAATGACAGCTCTAGGTCTCTATTTTGTTTTTAAGGCCGGCTCACTTCAATAGGAAGAACTGACAACCATGCTACAAATCAAACGCAATCAGCCACTATTAATTCCAGCAATTGTACACCTGCTAATGATCGGTATTAGTTTCTATTTAGTTTATCACCACTACGAGCTAGTGAATGGGCACCGTGAATTTGGTTCTTTTTGCAGCATCAACGAAACGATTGATTGTGATAGTGTCAATACATCGAAATTTGCAACCCTATTTAATATACCACTTGCTGCATTTCAGTTGGGATACTCGGTTTTTTCTATATTTATAATTTTATATACATTTATTAACCAAAATAGAAATCTTTCGAATACCATCAACTACTTAGTAATTTCGTCCTTTTTTGGCGCGCTAGGCAGCTTAGGAACATTATACATTTCGGCACTGTTGCTGAATAAATTTTGTATCATGTGCTCGAGCTTACAGCTGCTAAATATTCTAGTGTTCATTACTTGCGTGGCTCTTGCTAGGCGCCACAATACTTTTAAGCAGATCATCAATGCGATTGTAATTGTAAAACATAGCCTCGGTCTATTTGCCGCGATTATTGTGGTTCATGCTTTGACATCACAGTGGCATGAGAGTTTGCCTTACGATGCCCTTGCCTTTAAACGTATTCTTAAAAACGCCACCGTCATTCAAATGGAGACTGACGGGCTACCCGAGCTAAGACCACAAGCCAATGCCACAAAACAGAATTTAGCGATGCCAAGACTTACTATCGTTGAGTTTGCAGACTTTCAATGCCCCGCATGTGCGTTGGCAGCGCGAAAACTGCACCACCTGCTGCAAAAATATGATTCTAAGATTCGAATCTATTTTCGCAACATGCCATTCGATAGTAGTTGTAATCCTCACGCACAGTCTGCCATGCACCCACAGGCTTGTTTAGCTGCCAAGGCGGTTCTCTGTGCTGATAAACAAAATCAATTTACCAATTTTTATGAAAAACTTTTTGCGGAACAAAAAAAGATCTCCCGCGATAATGTTCTCTTTTGGGCTGCTGAGGCAAAACTAGACGCAACACAATTTGAGCGATGCTTAGATGACGACCAAACATTGGCTCGCCTGCGACAAGACATTGAGGTCGCTCATCGTCTTGGCATAAATAGCACCCCTACTTTTATCGTTAATGGCATTGCACTCCCAGGCATACTGGGTGAAGAGCAAATCGATGCGCTGTTAGAACATTTTGAAAGATAACTTTTATGTCCAATAAAGAACCATACTTTATAGATACCCACACTCATCTCAACTATGAATACCCATTTCCCTTAGAGGAATATTTTCGCTTGGCTGCCGAGCAGGACATTCGAGGTTTTGTAACTATCGGGGTAGAAACGCCCCACTTTGAAACACTTAAAGAACTCGCACGTAAATACCCCAACGTATATTACACGGTCGGCATCCACCCACACGAAGCCGCTACATTTGACGAAGGCACGATTGCAATCATGCGCACGCACTTAGACGCTCCAGAATCTCGTTGCATTGCTATCGGTGAAATTGGGCTCGACTATTTTTACGAAAATGCGTCTAAAGATGCTCAACAAAAAGCATTTAATCGACAGCTAGAATTAAGCCTCGAACTTGGTAAACCCATTTGTGTGCATGCGCGCGACGCTGAAGACGATCTCCTGGTGGCACTTCACGCATTTACGTCATCTTGGCACGTAAAATACCCTAATAAGGCCCCTGGTTTAATCCACTGTTTTTCGGGAACTGACCACTTTGGCCAAAAGTGTTTAGAGATGGGCTTCTATTTATCATTCTCAGGCATCATCACGTTTAAAACGGCGGAGAAGCTGCGTGCATTTTGTAAAAACACGGTCCCCGTGAATCGTATTCTTCTAGAAACCGATGCCCCATACCTAGCCCCTATGCCCTATCGCGGAAAACCCAACCACTCGGCCTACATGATCGAAACAGCCAAAGTCATTGCTGATCTAAAGAATATTACTTTAGATGAACTAAAAGCCATTGCCTTTAAAAACAGCGCTAAAGCCTATCATACTGATTTTTAAAACAATAATATGTAAATAACTTCTATTTACATATTATTGTTGATCATTTTACTACGAATAAGATATATAGCCGAATTACTATGCAACGTTTGGCGCTTATTTTACGAGAATATCGTACTACTCGAATGTTTTTTTGGTCCATTCTAGGTTGGTTATTTCTCGCCCTGGCACTAACCCTGTTTTCCGCAGGCCGTAATAAGTTTTACGAACTGCGCTCCCCTCAGGCCTATCAAGACACTCTTGAAAAAACGCATAGCCACCTCCACCAAGCGCTTTTAGGGCTTCAATTGCTACAATTTCGTACTTTATCCCCCCAAAACCAACCGCTTGAGCTGGCCATTCAGAAGGCACGTCACGATGCGGATTTACTTAGTCAAAACACCCGACAAAAACTCAATACCCTGGCAGCTGAGCAATCGCAGTTAGTCTCAAAATTTACGACCGAGTTGATGCCATTTGGAAAATATCTAGGATATTCCAAGACCGCGATCTACCAACTTCAACAAAATCTACAGACCAACCCACAAGCAAAGTTTGAGGTCGCAACCAGCGTTGGTGTGTTGGAAATATTTCAGATCAACCGATACTCTTACTTTGGAAAGTCGTATTTAGAGATACGACCAGCCGCAAACTCGCCACAAAGCTTTTGGAACCGCGCTTGGAAACTCAACCACATGTTTGGACTAGGCCTCGATTCCTATTTAGACTCTAAAAAACAACGTGAATTCATCGAATCTCAAAATACTATTTTAAACAGAGCTCAAGCCATACACGCGGTCTACACCGCTGACGCTCAACATATCGCTTTCAAATATTTTGCGAATGAGCGCAACGCTCTCCGTTCCAAAATCCTAGAAACTCGCGCCATATTAACAAGTTCGCAACGCGATCTTTCATCTACTTTCGATATCTATAAAAACATGTACAACTCGATCGTTCATCAAATTTACACGTTTGGAATTGATTTTGGCACTCAGGTTCAAGATGCACATTTCGACACAAAGGGCTGTCTTTTAGCAGAGTCGAGTGAGTCCGCTGAGGACAAACTCAACGAATACCTTATCCACTAATTCAAAATACTTTGGGCCCTTTATAGAAATAACGACCGAACGATTTATTTAAGGCCGTCCATTTGCCCGGCTGATTGTCGTTATCGATAAAAGTTTGAATAGCGTTAATCTTTGAATCTAAATCATCCACATAGTGTACGATTAAAGCTTCAATTAACTTCGGACGTTTTGGCGAGCCAAACTCTAACTCCCCATGATGCGCAGCAATCAAATGTTTGATGATCAGTTTCAAATCTGTGGGAAAATTTTCAATCCGCGCAGCCTTACGCTCAATCAATTCAATACCCATGATTAAGTGCCCCAAAAAACGCCCCTCGTCGGTATAGTCTGTCGAGAGGTCGTATTCCAGCTCCCAAAGCTTTGCGATGTCGTGAAAAAATCCGCCCAGTAATAGTAAGTCGCGACTTACAGTCGGACCGTA
>CAZYPH010000113.1:0-6985 GCA_964649095.1 uncultured Oligoflexia bacterium
ACATCTCTTAAATATTTGCGTCAAAAGTACGGGTAGCAAAAAAGCGGGACAACCTACTCAGTTGCTAACAATTATTATGCCATCGAATTACCCATAGGTCTTCGCCTTAAGTTATCAAAACGTACTCAAAAACATTCTGTCGGATTGGGTGTGATTTATTCGAAGATCATGGCGACGACACGTAGTTCTCTCAAGGGCGCTGACATCCAAGTATATGCTTCTTATTTGTACCAATTTGGCGGCAATACCCGAAGTCCAAGTTATTTTATTGATTTTCGCATTACGCAATCATTGCAGAGTCTCGCTGTATCAACCTCAGAGACGGTAAAAGTAACCACCGGATCAGCAACGATCGGGTTTCAATTTGGAAAGGGGCGCTAGGCGATGTTTTTTATCCGATACCAATTATGGCCTGCTTTAGTCGTGGTATTAACGATGCCCCTATATACCGCATGTTTGATCAAAGATGGCGTTGCCAATACCCCGTTAGATTCGGCCACCACAGCGGCTGCTGCCGCAAGCGCTAGTAGTGCCAGCGGCGATACTGTTTTAACGTCAGATACTTTTTCTTCAGGACTATTGGTTTCTACCGACGCGGCATTAGGTGGACGGAGTTTGGCGTATACGTCTAATCCGGTTGGTGCCGCCGCAGGTGGTTTTTTTTCGAACATTGGCGTGGTCTATGGGGGTACACTGCCTAGTTATCTCGTCGTCGACACGGGGTACACGTCGTGTACCATTGAGGTTGAAGTCGATGCCTACGCCGGTGCTGACTTGCCAGGTATTGCCGCACGTTACGACGATATAAATAATAATTTATATATACAATATAACCCAGGGCCACAGAGTATTTCTATTGTGCGTGTTCAAGGTGGAGCCAGTGTTACTATCGCCACAAGTGGTTTGGGTTACGCGCTAGCCGCTGGCGACACGTTGCGCCTAGTGGTAACGCCGACAACCTTGACCGCTTATATCGGCAGTACCGAAGTGATTTCTCATGCCACAAATTATCTCAGTTCAGAAACAAGTATGGGGTTGTTTGCGACGGCTAGCGTTATTGGGTCGATACGTTATCAGAACTTCAAGATCTCATCCTGCCGTTAGTAGTAAGTGTTATGGCAGCAATTGCCTATAGGTTAAACTTGGATGCTATTTCCAGAGTGAGTAAATATTTCGCTTTTAGTACATTTAGGTAAATAAATTCAATTTACAATTAATTAATCGGAGAAATATATGAGTCAAGCCAATCTTAGGAATCAAAGCCCAGAAGCGTTGCCTGGTAAGGTACATTCACTGGCCAATCGAACTGAGTTAGATCGTATATCAGAGTTAGAGGCTCAAATGTCGGCTGTGAACCGCACTCAGGCTGTGATCGAGTTTAATTTAGATGGTACTGTGATATGCGCAAACAGCAACTTTCTCAGCGTGTTGGGATATACACTGGAAGAAATTCAGGGCCGTCACCACTCCATGTTCTGTTCCAAAGAACACGCGTCATCGCCAGAATATCGCCTTTTCTGGGAGCGCATGCAGCGAGGTGAATTTCAGGCAGGAGAATTTTCCCGTATTTCTAAGTCAGGCGGAGAAGTAGTAATTCAGGCAAGTTATAATCCAATAATTGGTACAGATGGAAAGCCCTATAAAGTAATCAAATTTGCATCAGACATCAGTCAACAAAAACTGAAGGACGCAGAGCTCGCAGCATTGTCAAAAACGCAGGCTGTCATCAATTTTAAACTCGACGGTACCATAGTCAGCGCCAACAATAACTTTCTGAATACTGTGGGTTATAGTTTAGATGAAGTGGTCGGCAAACACCATTCGATGTTCTGTGATCCTGCTTTTAGTAGGTCATCCGAATACCGAGACTTTTGGGACAAACTGAATCGTGGTCAATTTGAAGCCGGAGAGTTCAAGCGGATTGCCAAAGGTGGCCGGGAAGTTTGGTTGAATGCAGCCTATAACCCAGTATACGACTTGAGCGGCAAAGTCTTTAAAGTAGTAAAATACGCCACTGACATTACAAAACAGAAACAAGAATTTATTCAATTGGTAACTACGCTGACTGAAACTTCAACCCAGTTGGGCGCTGCGGCGGAAGAGTTAACTGCAACCGCAAAACAATTGGCCGACAACGCACAGCGCACCACCAGTCAGTCGACAAGTGCTGCTGCTGCTTCAGAAGAGGTCACCAAAGGCGTTAGTAGTGTTGCCACAAACACCGAAGAGATGACGGCGGCCATCAAAGAAATTGCGAAAAATACCTATGCTGGCTCTGAAAAAACAAAAGAGAGTTTAAAGAAAGCCCAAGAGACCAACGCTTTAGTCACCCAACTTGGTGAAGAGAGTAAGGCGATCGGCACGGTGATCAAAACGATTAGTTCGATAGCGCAGCAGACAAACCTTGTCTAGCTTTTAAATTTTCGTACTTTTGACGCAAGTATTTAAGAGAGATTTAGTGCATATAGTTTACTCTATCTTCTCGGTTTTTTTGTTTACGTATTTCACGGGCGATTTCGATTTTAGATTTACGTTCGGATAGTATTTTGGTGCCTCGGTTAAAAAATATGTCGCAGGGTCTTAGGTAATGTATGCCAGCATGTAGGCGTTGATAATTATACTGGTAGCTGTAGGTATTGAGTATTTCCCACGCTTCTTGATAACTTTGTGGGCAATTTGGTCGAATAGCTTCTTGTTTAACGGTTCCATTTAGACGCTCAATTTTTCCGTTGGTTTGTGGATGATTGCGTCGTGTAAAAACCTGTTGGATTTCCAATTTACGCAGTAATTTCTTAAAATCTAAGCTGATAAATTGACTGCCGTTATCGTTAATTAATTTGGGTGCAGCAAACGGATACTGGTCTTTTACCTTTTGTACAAATCTTTCAACGCTGCCACCTAACATGTCAGGCATGAGTTCCCAGTCTAATAAAAACCTAGAGTAGCCGTCTAACATCATGATTAAAAAATAAAACACACCGCCGATTTTGACGTAAGCAATATCCGTGTGCCAATGATTGTGAACGTATTTGGGCTTATTTTGGTACTCTTTTTCGGCCTCGCCACTTGTCGGTTTGTTCCAACCTGACAGTCGACCATGTGTTGATAGAATGTCATAAACGGTGCTCTCAGATAGGCACGCCACGTTTTCATCAATCATTTGCCAGCAAAGTTTTCGATAACCAATCGTTGGATGTAAATCACGGTACTTTAACACAGCCTCAATCTCATCCTGACGTATTGAGGCTATGTGTTTTGTGTTGGGTTTACTCGGTGGAGTATCTGACGATTGCGTCCACGTATAATAGGTGGATTTTTTTATATCGTATAATTCTAATATTAAATTTAGATCTAAACTCGTACGCCTTATTGTTAGTTCAATATCAGCCAAAATAAGGGGTTTTAAGTGGGTATCAACGCTTACAGCAGACCCCTTAAACCAAGATTTTTTTTTAGCTCTATGTTCTCGTGAATGATTTCAGAAATTACCGACTGCATTTTGACATTTTTCTTTTCTAGTTCGTCAATCTTACGCAGCTCTGATTTAGTTGGTCCGTCGTTCGTAGAACGTTTTAAGCTATCACGAGCACCAGCAAGAAACTTATCCAACCATTTGTAGAATTGAGAAGGATTGATGTCATACTTTTTACAGATCTCAGTCACAGATGTTTTTGTAGTGAGTTGTTCCTTTATGATTGAAAACTTCTGATCTGGCGTGAACTGCTTACGTAATTTATCCTGATTGAGATCCATTGAAGTACCCTCCATTTTGATGAAAGTTTAAATGATATTTTGTGCAGAAAACATCTCTTAAATATTTGCGTCAAAAGTACGGGTAGCAAAAAAGCGGGACAACCTGTTAGCTTTAAATGCGACAATAGAAGCCGCTAGAGCTGGTGATGCGGGCAAGGGCTTTGCCGTAGTTGCTAATGAAGTGAAAGAATTGGCAAAACAAACAGCCAAAGCGACGGAAGAAATTTCTAGCAAAATTGGAACGATTCAAAACAGTACTGGCACCGCAGTGTCGGCGATTGGTGAAATTTCAAAAGCGGTTGAAGAGATTAATATGATCTCTGTAACTATCGCGACCGCGGTTGAGGAACAAACAGCCACAACCAACGAAGTGTCGCGCGTGGTTGCTGAGTCGAGTAAGGCCGTCGCTGGCATCTCTGACACCATCAAAGAAGTTTCTGCGGCATCAAGTCAGAACTCCATGGGCGCAGCGCAGCTTCTAGAGGCGGCTACTGGTCTAGGCCAGCTTGCGCTTAAATTAAAAGAGACTGTGCTTAAACTAAATAAATAAAATTTACACTTCCAGGTAGGTATCTAACTTTACCCCGCACTCGCTGCACGCTACAGTTCGCCTATGCATAAAGGTCGATTAGAAGCGTTCAGCGACGGGGTTATTGCCATTATTATCACTATCATGGTGCTCGAAATTAAAGTGCCACATGAGGCTAGTTTTGAGGCCTTGTTGCGACTAGCACCCGTATTTGTAAGTTATATATTAAGCTTTTTATATGTTGGTATTTATTGGAATAACCACCACCACTTGTTTCAGTCGGTAAAAACAATTGATGGTCGTGTGCTTTGGGCAAATCTATTTCTGTTGTTTTGGTTGTCACTCTTGCCATTTGCCTCAGGCTGGATGGGTGAAAACCACTTTGAGGGCATAACCGTTACGTTATACGGCGTCGTGTTGTTGGGGTGTGCGCTGGGCTACTATGTTGTGACGAATAGTTTGTTGAAAAAACACACTCTTGATTCTGTAATTCACAAAGCTGTGGGTAATAAACCTAAAGAACATATTTCACTTGTGAGCTACTGTGTAGGGGTGGGGCTTTCGTTTTGGTACCCCATCTTGTCGTTCGCTATGTATTCGTTCGTCGCATTGTTATGGCTCTACCCTGATAAACGTATTGAAAAGGCGATGGGGTAGAGCAGCATATTCAACAACCTGCTAAGCCTAAAGCGTACTTATTGCTGAGATAACATTCCACTGCCTGGCGGTTGGCGTTGCTTAGCGGGGTATTGTAAATGATGATTTCAGCATAGTCTGCTTCGGCAAATTCAGTCCCAAAACCAGTTAACGTACCGCCTTGTTGTCCCGCACCGATATAATAGCGAGTTGCTGCAACGGCGGATGCATTTACATCTGTGGTAGTCGCGCTTGAGACTCCATCGTGATAAACTGTGACCGCGCCGCCGGCAGTAAATGTAATTCCCATTAACTGAAATGCCGTTGTTGCACTTAAGTTAATACCTCCTGAATCAAATCCGCTAGCCCCATTACGAGCCACTTTCCATTGATTATCAGTATTCATCACGGGCCACTCAAACCCATCGGCTTGATCATAATCGTTACCAGCGTTCGGTGCTAATGCCATGATACGTTGCCAGTCCGTTGTTTGATCACGAACTTTGACCACTATAAATGCAGTAAGTGAGCTAAACGACAGCCAAGGCCCGCGCAGAACGTCATCTACGCCGTCAAAACGAACTACTGGTTTTGAATTAATTTGGTTTGTAAGATAGGTCGGAGTTCGCGTACTGATATCCCAAGCTACGGCATGATTGTTATTACCTGAACTATCCAACCATACAGTTACCGAACCAGAATCAGATACGCCTTCAATGGCATCAGCTTTAAGCCAGAGTTTTAAACCTGCAATAGTTGATGGGGTGCCAATATCCGGGCAGTTTCGTGTGCCGTTAACCGCCGTTCCCGAGCCGTTATAGCTATAGTAATTTGAGCAAATTTGTCCTGCTGCTGCAATAGTACCTGCGCCTGCCGCCCCAAGACATATTGCTGTTCCGGCAGAACCCAATAAATTTGTAGATGAGCAGACATTTGCTGTTGTGAGTCCCGTTAGACTTGACACATAACCCGCGCCTGAAAAGGCTCCAGTTAGGTTAAAAGCTCCGTGATTTGTCATGGTACCGGTAGCAAGCACACCAGAAGAATCGACGAAGGTTTTCGTAGCCAACACATTGCCGACCGTCGCCGTGCCAGTACTGGGACATGACGTCGACACTCCCGGGGAAGTAGCTCCTGATGTGCTCGAGGAGCTCGTTCCTGTCACGCTAAGCGTGCTTAAGTTGGGTCCAATACACGAAGTAAAGCACATGGCACAAATAATAGTTCTCATTACTATCATATGATGGTCTCTCTAGAGACTATCGGTGCCACAGCTGAAAATTTGAGGATAAGTAGGGGGGGAACTCTAATCCGGTAAAATTTTTACCGGTACTCCCGGCGGGCCTACTGGTAAACTTTTTTGCGATGACCAAGTTTAATTATGATTACTTTGATTATCGTTTTTTCGATGAGTTAGATAATTCGGTAATCCTGAACGCGCACTCGGTAAAGGGAGTCGGTTCCTTTCATCTTTTTTATTTGTAATAACTCTGTGTAGGGCTTGAACGCAAGAAGTTGCACCGCATCCAGGATTCTAAGCTGTATTTTTTGAGGTAGGCTCTGAAGTTCTTTGGTTGCGCTCTTTTTGAAAACAACTTGGTATACTTTGGCGCTCATTTTTTTAATTTCTTAAGAACGGCAGTTAATGAAATTTCTGCTTCATTTTTTCGTTCATCATAGGTGGCGAGGTCAATCTCATCTTCAAGTTGTTCTCGAATGGCGTTCTCCACTACGCTTTGAATCTTTAATGGGACTGTTTCCGAACGCAAAAAAAAACAATTTTCTAAGCTGAGTTGATTGAATAAACAGAAAGTATGTCGCAGAAACTTTTTATTCAGCAAGCATTCCAAGCAATCACAACTGAGCAACTCGTGCCCGAGAACCATATTTATCGTAAGATTCATCGATTTTTTAATTTCAAAAAAATCTGCAAAACTTTCCGCAAACTGTATTCGAATACCGGGGCACCTGGTTACGAAGTTGAACAAGGTATTAGGGCTTTGATTCTGCAATTTATGGAAGACTATTCAGACCGTGAGATGGCAAGAGCGTTGGAAGAGAACATAG
>CAZYPH010000114.1:0-6959 GCA_964649095.1 uncultured Oligoflexia bacterium
CGTTCATCATAGGCGGCGAGAGCAATCTCATCTTCAAGTTGTTCTCGAATAGCGTTCTCCACTACGCTTTGAATCTTTAATCCCCGCTTTTTACAAAATGCCGTTAGCGCTTTTTTTAGATCCGCATCAATACTCGTAGATAGTTTAGATAGTTTCTTTATGACTGTATTCTCGAGTTCAAAATGGTGCCCAGGACTGGACTTGAACCAGCATGCTTTTGGCGTACGACCCTGAATCGTATGTGTCTACCAATTCCACCACCTGGGCACGGCGAGTTAATATTTGAGAACTTAGAGGAAATTTAATCTGTCGGCAACTACGAGTAATCTTACGCCGCAACGGCCAATGCTTTACAAACTTTTGCCAGACTTTCTAGCGTTGGATTAGCATTGGGTTCCATTAATTTAAACAATGTGCGCCTGGATATGCCGGCCTCTTTATAGAAATGGTTCTTATGTACCTGTTCAAGATGTGAAAGAAGAATCTCGCGAATGGCGTCGGCGTCACCATCCAGAAGAGCATCAGCAATAGCTTCAGAAATAAATTTGCGGTTCGCTAGTTCGGACGCAGCTGAATAATCATAAGCTCTCGAACCCGATTTTAAACGAGGTTTCGGAGCGGTCTTAAGCTTCACTGTATTTTTTGAGGATTTTTCGCGCTTTTTTGATGTCGGAATCTTGGCCATTTTTATTTCCTCCCAGAATTAACAGTACCAGGTCGCCACTACTATCTTCCATAATCGAATAATAGATTCGTCGACCATTACTCCACTTGAGCTCAGACAAAAAATTACCCAAATCTTTAACGACTCCAAAATGATCATGTTCTTCTATGTTGGCGAGGCGCTTGGCAATTTGTGCCTTCTCCTTGGGGCGCTGAGACTCATACCATTCGATGTATTCAGTTGTGCGTTTCAGTCTCACGGGAGTATGGTGCATTATAGTGCATTTTTTTTCCACTAGATTTTGGCGTACGACCCTGAATCGTATGTGTCTACCAATTCCACCACCTGGGCTTATTGTATTGAATGAGAAGATTTGATTTTGGTGCGAACGGACGGACTTGAACCGTCACGGCTTTCGCCATACGCCCCTCAAACGTACGTGTCTACCAATTCCACCACGACCGCAATTAGCTGAAAGAGAACCCCACTCTAACGACCCAATATCTAATTTTCAAATTAATTTAAGGGGCAATAATTAGAACTCTAACTTGAAGCCAAACCGAAAGTTTTGCTCAGATAAATCTAAAAGATCGTTCGTACTATCACGAGCCACAGAATAATAGACGCCAAGGTACGAACGTTTAATACCGTAAACTTCTTTTAGGGCCCCGGCATCGGTCGCATCGATGTGGGTTAATAAGAGCATTAAACCCACATCAAATCGATCTAAACGATTCAGCAACTTTACCGACACATTGGTAAACGTATAACGCGACTGCACCCACTCAGACTCGTAGCGAACCACTGGAACAATCAGTTGGTTGCGAAAGTAGTTTAATTGGTACGAAACGTAGGGGCCACCCCCAAAAAATGCCGGTAGCGTTTCCGTAATGTGTGTCGTCGAACCGGCGGGTGCCGCATAAGCTGCAGCCTCGGCCCCAAAACTCAACACCCCTACGCGGGTAACCGGAATGTATTCGCCGCTAACAAAGATCCCGATAAAATTTGGTGTTTCGTTTGTACGTGCGGAGTTTGCTCCGCGTGCAAAATTCGTTTTTCTAAATGACCAAATCGACGAATGCACCCCCATAGCCCAATCGGGGTGGTTTGCCTGCGCACGATCGGCTTCTCTCAAGGCTTCGTACTTCTCGATGTCTCGGGTGGGGGTTTCACGAATCACATCGTCCGGGGAAACACTCGGACTATTAGTCTCCGTAGTAGGCTGCGGCACAGGGGGAAGTTCCTGCGGTGGAATATTGAGAGCTGATTCTTGCGCTGCAGCCGATGGGTTCGTTTGGGGCTGTGCGTAACTACCAATCGGCGCAGCTATAGTTGCCAATATTATATATATCGAAAATAATATTCTTTTAGTGTCTGCCGAGCCTAATCGAAAAACGAAACGGTATGCCCAATGATCATTCTGCATATTAGTTAAAGTTTATGTTTTTCTTTTGTCCCAGTCTTTAAGAAAATTCGACAATCCTAAGTCTGTTAGAGGGTGCTTTAAAAGTTGTTCGATGGTTTTGAAAGGAATCGTCGCAACATCAGCCCCAATTTTAGCAACTTCAGTAACGTGTAGCGGATGACGGATGCTGGCCGCTAAAATCTGTGTCTCAAAACCGTAGTTGTCATAAATCAGGCGCATATCAGATATCAAGTTTAGGCCATCTTGCGCCAGGTCATCTAAGCGACCAATGAACGGTGAAATATACGTAGCACCGGCTTTAGCTGCCAATAAAGCCTGTGTTGCCGAAAAACACAGCGTGACGTTTGTTTTAATATTTTTTTCTGTAAGTGTTTTTGTCGTTTTTAAACCATCGGCTGTGAGCGGGAGTTTAATAACAATATTTCTGTGAATACGTGCCAGATCTAACGCCTCAGCCAACATGCCGTTATATTCTGTAGCGATTACTTCGGCACTAATGGGGCCGTCGATAATACCGCAAATGTGTTCGATTAACGGTTTAAACTCAAGACCAGTTTTGGCGACAAGGCTTGGATTGGTAGTCACGCCGTCGATTAGACCCATGGCATGGGCCTGACGAATTTCGTTGAGATCAGCACTGTCTATAAAAATTTTCATATATTAACCTTTCTAAATATCTAAAATCCGAGATAGGCCGCTTGAATATCATTCGACTGTAACAGATCGCTAGCCTTTCCGGAGTGTGTTAGTTTGCCAGTCTCTAAAACAATAGCGCGATGCGCAATTTCAAGTGCCGCCATGGCATTTTGTTCTACCAATAATACGGTGACGCCTTGTTGATTTACTTGAACAATAATTTCAAAAATTCGTTCGATGATCTGAGGGGCTAAGCCCAGTGATGGTTCATCTAATAAAAGTAATTTGGGTTTTGCCATGAGGCTACGGCCAATAGCTACCATCTGCTGTTCACCGCCTGATAACGTACCTGCAGATTGCCACAGACGCTCTTTAACTCTAGGAAAGAGCTTAAATACCGCTTCAAACTCTTCTTCGAACTGGCAGTCGTTGCGCAAATAGGCCCCAAGTTTAAGATTTTCTTCAACCGTTAGGTTGGGGAAAATGCCGCGTCCCTCGGGCGCGTGGGCAATGCCGAGCTCGACAATTTTTTCTGGTCGAAGACGCGACAGGTCTACCTGTTTACCATCACGAAAAAAATGGATCTGGCCCTTGCTCGATTTAAGTAGCCCTGAAATCGCGCGTAAAATAGTGCTTTTGCCAGCGCCGTTAGAGCCAATCAGCGAAAATATTTCACCCTCAGCAACATCAAATGACAGGCCTTTAATTGCCTGAATAGCACCGTAGTGCACTTGAAGGTCTTTGATAGAAAGAATCAACGGATGCGATTTTGTTGTCGAAGGTACTGTCATACGATTCTCACTGAGCCTCGAGGTTGGTGGTGGGGCCCGCGTGTTTTTTTGAACTTCCTAAATAGGCTTTGATCACGAGGTCGTTGCTGCGAATCTCGTTTGGTTTTCCCGACGCTATTAACTCTCCATGGTCTAAAACATATATAGATTCACTAATGCCCATAACTAGTTTCATGTCGTGTTCAATTAATAGAATCGTTAATGAAAATTGTTTCAGTATCTTTCTCAGTGTTTCCATTAGGTCGTGTGTTTCTGAGTGGTTCATGCCGGCAGCGGGCTCGTCTAAAAGCAAAAGACGGCAATCTGTGGCTAAAGCGCGCACAATTTCAAGGCGTCGCTGGTCACCGTATGGCAGGTTTTTAGCTAGGTTATTGGCACGGTCGGCCAATCCAAACGTCTGTAACAACTCTAAAGCGCGTTCATGAGCTATGGCCTGTTCGGTAACGTAGCTTTGTGTTTGAAAGAAACCAGAAAATATATTGTTTTTGCTATGTAAATCAGTCGCAATTTTAACATTGTCTAAGACGGATAACTCTTTAAATAATCTGATGTTCTGAAAGGTTCTTGCCATGCCTAGTTTGGTCACCTGATTCGGGCGAGTTATGTTTAACGGTTTGCCATCAAATACAATCGAGCCGCTCGTTGGGTGATAGACACCAGTAAGCATATTAAAAAAAGTCGTTTTTCCAGCGCCGTTGGGACCAATCAAGGCTGATATTTGATGGCGGGGTATCTCTAAACTGACATTGTTTACGGCCTTAATGCCGCCGAACTGCATCGAGAGGTTGTGCGTTGAAAGAATATTCATGCCCTTTGCAGCCCCTGTTTTTTACCAGCGTTTTTACTCAACATCATCGCAATAAGTAGAACCGAGTATATTACCATCCGATAATCTTGCCCCGTCCACTCTTGTAATGGTCGCAAGGCTTCTTTCATAAATGTCAGTACAAGGGCCGCTACTAAAGCGCCGCGCATCGAGCCCATGCCACCTAAGACAACCATAATTATAATTTCAAAGCTGCGGTTAAAATCAAAAGTCTGTGGGTTGATATAACTCAAGTGGTGAGCAAAAAGACCGCCGCCCAAGCCAGCAAAAAAAGAACTAATAACAAATGATTTTACTTTGTAGGCCGTGGTGTCAATACCAGAGGCCTCAGCCGCGATTTCATCTTCACGAACACTAAGTAAACCTCGGCCAAAAGGGCTCTTAATGAGCGAGGTTAGAAAAATATAACTTACTGCTAATATTCCGAATACCCACCCAAAGTTAGATAGATGTGGAATTCCAGGTAAGCCGCGCGCCCCACCTAACGTATCTAGATTTAATAATATAACGCGAACAATTTCACCAAACCCAAGTGTTACAATTGCTAGATAGTCGCCCTGAAGGCGTAACGAGGGCAAACCTACAATTAAACCAAACAAGCCAGCCATGAGACCACCTGAGATCAGAATTCCTAAAAATAGAAGATCAGGCACGGTACCCAACTGCTTCATCGCTGTAAGGCTTAAAAAGGCTGAAAAATAGGCACCAACAGCCATAAAACCAGCGACGCCCAATGAAAACTGACCGGTCACACCATTTACCAAGTTGAGTGCAATGGCTAACAACATATTAATGCCGGCATATATAATAATAGAATAAGAGTTAGGATGAATTTGAGTTTCGAATACGCCGTTCAGAGCCCACATGCAGGCGATACTTACGATGGTTTGTACCCAGTTTGATTTCAGTACGTTCAAAAGTTTTGTCACCGTGATTATACCTTCTCTGTACGATGGATGCCAAATAGACCACTAGGTTTTACTAATAGAATAATGATTAATAGTCCGAAGGCTAAAGCGTCACGATACGTAGATGCTAAGTACGCAATAACCAGAGACTCTGCCACACCAAGAATGAGTGCGCCCACGACAGCGCCATAGACGTTTCCAATTCCGCCAACAACTGCAGCCACAAAAGCTTTCAGGCCAAACATCACGCCCATAAGAGGATCAATTTTAGGATACGTTAGGCCGACCAACACTCCCGCAGCCCCTGCAAGTGCAGAACCCAGCATAAACGTAAAGCTAATCGTACGGTCTACAGATATGCCCATTAATGCGGCGTTTTGATGCGAGTGTGAAACAGCCCTCATCGCTAACCCGACCTTGGTTTTGTAAATTACAAAATGGAGCCCCAGCATCAATACAATACTAATGACTAATACCAGTACCTGCAGGGGGTTGATCTGTAGGGCGTTCCACTGAAAAGCTGAAAAATTTGGTAATAATTGCGGGAAAAATTTGGGGTCGGCTCCGAACAGGGCTTGCCCACCAAACTCTAAGAATAAACTGACACCAATGGCTGTTATCAGCACATTGATGCGCGGAGCCTTGCGTAGCGGCCGGTAAGCAAAACGTTCAATCGTAAAACCTAAAATAGCGCAGCCCGACATGGCGGCTACCAAAGTCAGCAACAACGCGGCAACGCCTGGGTTCTGAGCTAAACCAAAATACGATGCGACATAGAAGCCGATAAAAGCCCCCACCATATAGACATCGCTATGCGCAAAGTTAATCAGCTGTAGAATGCCAAACACCATCGTGTAACCGAGAGCAATTAAGGCATAAATGGCGCCAAGGCCAAGACCATTAATGAGGTGTTGAACAAACTCGATGAATACCGCCACCCAGAGCTCCTCGCTGATGAAATAGATTACGTAGGTTTGATTGTTTCTTTGTAGGTAAATTTACCGTCTTTTATTTCGATAATAACCGCTGGTTTTGAAGCATCGCGGTTTTTATCCATAGTAATCACACCCGTCACGGCAGAAAACTGAGTGGTTTCGGCAAGGGCTTTTCGAATGGCGGCGCGCTCTGTGCTGCCTGCGCGTTTGATCGCATCAAACAATACCAGAGCGGCATCATACCCCATTGCTGCAAGTCCACTAGGAATCTCGTTGTACATGGCCTTATATTCACTAATAAATTTTTGTACCTGTGGACTGGTGTCATCTGGTGAATAGTGGTTGGAAAAATAAGACCCATTGATGTTTTTACCGGCAATTTGAGTGAGTTTTTCCGAGTCCCAGCCATCGCCGCCTAGTAGTGGAACGTTGATTTGGAGTTCTTTTGCCTGACGTGCAATTAAACCGACTTCAGAATAGTATCCCGGCACAAAAATCGCTTCGGGGTTTTTAGTTTTAATAGCGGTAAGCTGGCTTTTAAAATCGACATCTTTGGTGGCGTAACTTTGATCAACAACAATCTCGCCGCCCATTTGTTTAAATTGTTCCGCAAATACATTCGACAGGCCCACACTATAATCACTGCTAACTTCGCGTAAGATAGCCACGCGTTTCAATTTTAGAGACTGGCGCGCAAATTTTGCCATGACGAGGCCTTGAAATTCATCAATGAAACACACCCGAAAAATATGATCACCGACTTGGGTAACTTT
>CAZYPH010000115.1:0-6873 GCA_964649095.1 uncultured Oligoflexia bacterium
CACCTCAGGAGCGTTTTTCTAAGGGTTTTTATTTCAGGTATTTCAGAACGTGCCATTTCATCGGTCATGTTAGTTAATGCCGCTTCAGCACGCTTTGAGCCTTTGATTCGATAGTGGAGTTCCCCCGTAAGTTTACTTATCAAGTCTCAGTATTCAACCAATCAAAAAATAGACTAACGGCTTCCCTCACTTCTCTGGGAAGGCGTTCATTTGGCTTTTGCCAAGCAGCGACGACCTGGGCGCGGGCTTCAGGTTCCCTGAGAGAATCAGCAAAATTGTTGGCTACCAATTGGAGTTGAATGACATGCACCATAGCGTCATATTGAGTATTTTTACCCAGATACCTATTCTCCCGACCTGCCGCAAAACTGAAAACCTGGTCAGCGAAGTGCCGAAACGTATCAACTGAAAATCCAAGATCACGCACGAAAAAGCAGAACATCAAGACCAAGAGATCAGGAACCGTTTTATCGCTTGGTTTTGACGCAATCACACTATTTAAAAATTCTAAATAGCTCCGAAAAAAACGGACCCTGTGTTCTAACAGCTCTGGCCGATAATTTGATAACTTCTCAATATGACGACGATCGTGATCAATAAAATCGCCAGGTGCAAGCCTGATGCTATCAGCAGGGGTAAGTGCTTCTACTAAACCGATCGGGCCAATCCCAAAGATTGTCAGCAGAGCGAGCTCTAATGGCCCCAACCCTCTTGTCATCGGAATTTCTACAAAACCCTGATCATTGATCGAGACAGGTAAAGGGCCGAAACTACCTGACTGCAATTCACTTCTATGGCTAGCAAGTTTATCGTTCAGGATCTTCAAACGCTCTGCTTCGGCATCTACAGTCATGAGAGGATCAAATCCTAGCGGGGCAAAAAGAAACCTATAGGTATGAACGATGCCATGTAAATCGCCTAAGGTTATGGGGCCGGCCTGGGCTAAAGTAGCTTGTAAACGATCACGGATGCGTCCGGCGACCTGCGCAGTCAAATCAATGTGACGTGCGGACAACCTAACTAAATCAGCAACGGTTGCCGTTGGATTTTGACGGAACCTCGGTTCCCAGTGTGGTGGGATAATAGGGCTCCCAAATACCGAATCATTAGGTGCTCGAATGGATCGCTGATAAATCTGACGTGGCACATCTTGTTCTACGTAACTCAACATACGGCGCAACTCGTTCGAGCGCCGCCCTAATATAGCAATTACACCTTGCACTGTTGGGCTCAGAGTAGAAGCATCGACAAAACCGGCTAAAGACTTCGAGGCACGACCACTATCACGAATATCTTTTGGGAGTTTTCCAAGAGCGGTATTTCCTAAAACATCTTCCTGTGCTCGTATCCAAAGCTCACCCGGATGAGTTGCAACGTTAAATTCCCGCAGCAGGTCAGAAAAATCAGCTTGAAGCCCGATGGAGAGCGCGTCCACCGCCAAATACCGATCTTGCATCAATTTATTCACTGTATCTGGTACGAGGCGATTGGTTGGGAGGGCCCTTCGACTAACGCTATCCCGATGCAACACCAGAGCTCGGTCACAAAGATCACCATCACTTAGCAACGACTCTTCACTCGCAACGGCGAAAACACCGTGTGACAGAAAAGATGGTGAGATCCCTGCTGTCAACAACAAAACTACATGGCTAGCCGACTTTTTTACTATCTGTTTCAACATAAAAACCTGAAATAAAACTATTTTAATCGGATTATTGGTTTCGGGGTTCTAGCACACAGGCTAGAATAGGACTAGTTAATTTGCTGGTACCTGTAGTGCTACCTGATTATCTCAAAGAATTTTAATAAGTTACTCGGATACTGACTGGTCGGCTCATTAAAATCACGATAGTAACAAGTTCCTCATCCGGTGCCACCGTCACTTGCGGAGCGCATGGAACATTCTTTCCAGAAACCCAATCACAGCTCCTCAACTAAGTTTTTTGTTTAAGCAATTTCACAGGCAGTCAGAGCGTGTGTGTGTCGATATAAACAATTATTGTTTATATAACTAGAACAGTGTATCTCTCATCGCAGTTATGAAGATCTCTGCTTCTCGAATCCTAAGTCCATTTTTTTTCTTAGTATTTTTCTTCGTTGGCTCGCTAACGACAGTTGCCGGCACCATATCTCGGGGGCACGGCGAACGCGTCGCAAGTTGTGAGGCAGCGCTGAACAGCCTGGTTCTCTCAGAGACTATAGCGCCGATGACTCGCATCGCTGAGTTGAGAAAAACCCTAAATCCTAACGGCATCGCTTTTGACACCGCCCGCCAGTTCAGAATACTCGCGGCATTGGTTGCAGAAATCAAACGTGCGTTGTGGGGTAAAATGAAGGTTACCCCCGACCAGACAATCGGATTCTGCGGCGTCTGCAGCGCCTTTGCAAAATACTGGATTGACGACTTTAATACGACCTTTGAAATACATCCCCCCATAGAGATACTACTTCATCACACGTCAACTCTACTGTGCTCATCGAAAGCTATCGCTAGAGACAAGGTGGATTGGCATGCTTTTGTGGTCATTCGTTTTGGAGGCGATACGAATCAAGAAGCCTATCTAGTGGATCCCAGTTTCGCTCAGTTCTTCACCCATTCGAAAGAAGCCCGGTATTTAAGGCACAATGTTTTATCGGACAAAGACGAACCATGGGAACGCGAGCTACTTTCACGCGGTTTTGTGGCCTTAACTCCGCCGCGTGCCGTTCAATATCTCCACAAATTTAGACAACTCGCAGAACCAGACTTTTATGTTCCCCGAGCGCTTACGCCTCAAGGCGCGTATCAATTATTGATCGACCAGAGCTCTAGTCAAAATGCGCTTGAGGAAGACCGTAGCTGGTATCTGCGTACTCAGGCTCGCCCTTTGAGCGCTGAATTTTAATGGCAAATCAGGTAGTTTTCGAATTCTGACGGCAGATCATTCACGTGATTGTTCCGTCCCAGATAACCGACGACAGTTTTAGTGACGCTATTCCCTCATAAACGACGACACTATTTGCCGATGGCTGAGTATTGAATACCCCGCTTAGATGGGTACTTCAAAAAATTGAAGGAAACAAAGTGAGCAGGAAGTGTGTCGTCACAGGTCTTCGAATAGAACTAATTCTATTTATATTAATTGGTACTAATTGTGCGCAGCCATCAGTAAACACGTTGAGCACTAATCGAACAAACGGGTTGCTCACTGCAAGTTTTAATATTGTCAGCGAAGACGATCTTGCTTACGACGCGAGTCGTCGCGATATTGCGCCGTATGATCCGAAGACTGCTTTAAGTGGTTTGTATTGGCAGTGTTTTCCTGTGCATGAGACTAAAGTAAAATATCGCACTTGGATGGTTGATAATGAGCGCGGACGTCCGTCTGTGAGATGTGCGCCAGAGGTTTCAATTAGACATAATAGTGAATTGCAGTTGTATGTCGACCGGCGCGGGCATGAAGTTAGTGCCTGCAAAGACTTTATGGTGGAGTGGAAACGTTTGACTCAAGGGCAGGAAGTAGTTTGTCTGAATGGTGAGGGCGGATTTTATTCTCGCGACAAAGAGTTGGGAAGCTACACGCTTTGGACTTGGGTAAAAGTAAAAACTAAACGCGGTTGTCTTTCTTACTTCGTTGGGGAATGCGAGACAACGGGCTGCGCGCGCGGTGGGTGCCGGGCTTTGACAATAGGCAATGGCAATTCAAGTGCTATCAGTAAGTGAATTACAAAACGCGTAGGTCACAGGTTCGATCCGATCAACACACCTCAAGTACTTTCATAGCTTTATCAGGCTGGCGGCGAATGGTTTCGGCTAGGTTTTGGGTAATCATTTCTTCAAGGGCGTTTAAGATTGCGAGTTTCCAGTGGTCTCGGCGGTAAATGAGGCTGATTTCGCGTGTCGGCACGGGCGCTTTGAATGGGCGTACGTGGGCGTCGTATTCACTCTTTCGCAACGACAGGGCCATGAGTGCCGGGATCATAGTGTAGCCGTGGCTGCTTTGAACTAGCCGTTTGAGCGTGTCGAGGCTGCCACTCTGAAAATGAACATTACCGAGAATAACGTCGCCCGTGCCTGGTAGGGCGCAATAATTGACGATTTGGTCTTTAAAACAGTGGCCATCCTGCAATAACCACAATTCCGAAGCGTCGAGGTCGGACTTCTGAATGGTGTCGTGCTTCAACAAGGGGTGTTTCGCCGACAAGTAAACATAAAACGGTTCATAATACAGTGGGTGTGTTTTGAAGTCGCCTCCGGCTATCGGAGTGGCCAGAATAGCGCCGTCCAAACGGTCGCTATGAAGCTCACGCAAAATCGTTTCAGTTTTCATTTCTTCGATAAAAAGCTGCACCTCGGGGAAGCGTTTTGAAAAAGGTCTTAAGAATAACGGCAGTAAATTGCTCGCAACAGTAGGGATGACGGCTAATCTAAAATCTCCGGCGATGGGGCCTGTTGTGGATTGTTTGGCAATATGTAGAAGTTTGTCCTGTTCGCGAAGTACTACTTTGGCTTGTTGTAAAAATAGGTGTCCTTCAGGTGTGGGCAATATGGGTTTCTTTTGCCGATCGAATAAAATAATACCCATTTCGTCTTCTAATTTTTGCAACTGCTGAGAAAGGGTCGGCTGTGTTACGTGGCACGCTTTGGATGCGTGCCCAAAATGGCGGTATTTTTCTACGGCAAGGGCGTATTCGAGTTGAACGAGTGACGGCATCGGCGACCTCTTTGATAGTTTTTTACTATCAAATCATATTTTCTATCAATTTTCATTATCAACAAAGGCTGGCTACAATTTTGGTAGAAGAAATGGAGAATTCGACAATGTTAGATCTAGCCATCAAGAACCAATTGAAAGAAGTGTTCGGTAAATTAACGGATACGGTTACTCTGCGTGTTGCGCATTCGACTCATGCCGATCAAACAGAGTTATGGACAATGTTACAGGATGTTGCCTCAGTATCGGATAAAATTGTTCTTACGCAAGATCCTGAGCGCCCTAGCACTGAACCGTATTTCGAAGTGTTAAACAAAAGCGGAAAAGCAGGTGTTGCTTTTCGAGGCATCCCCGGAGGGCATGAATTTTCTTCATTAGTTTTGGCAATTCTCAATACTGAGAAAAAAGGCAAACTACCCGATGAAGGCATTGTTCGACGCATTCAAGCTATAAAAGGGCCTGTGCGTTTAAAGACTTATGTCTCATTAACCTGCGAAAATTGTCCCGAGGTCGTTCAGGCCTTAAACCTTATGGCTATTGTACACCACGATTTTGAACACGAGACTATTGATGGCGCCATTGCTCAACCTGAGGTTGAGGCGTTGGGAATTAAAGGCGTGCCCAGCGTGGTGTGTAACGGTAAGCTGTTGCATTCGGGCAGGGCACAGTTGATCGATTTATTAGATAAACTAGAATCCGCATTTGGAAAATCTTTGCCTGCAACTGAACCTATCGAAACTTTGGGTTTGTTTGATGTGGCCGTGGTTGGAGGCGGCCCTGCAGGCGTGTCGGCAGCAATCTACAGTGCTCGAAAGGGTTTAAAAACCGTGCTCATCGCCGAACGATTCGGAGGCCAACTTCAAGAAACCAAGGGTATAGAGAATATGATTTCTACTATATATACCGAAGGGCCGAAATTAGCGGCTCAGCTTTCTGAGCATTTGACGAGTTATCCGGTGAAAGTTTTAGAACATCGTCGTGTGGGACAAATTATCGACAACGTTACTACTAAACATATTCGTTTGGAGAGTGGCGAAAAACTCGATGCCAAAGCTGTAATTATCGCTACGGGAGCCAAGTGGCGCCACTTGGGAATACCAGGAGAGAAAGAGAATATTGGTCAAGGCGTTGCGTTCTGCGCGCACTGTGACGGCCCATTTTACAAAGACAAACGTGTGGCCGTTGTAGGTGGTGGAAACTCTGGGGTAGAGGCTGCCATTGATCTTGCGGGTATTGCTGAGCATGTCACTCTGCTAGAGTACAACGACCAGTTAAAAGCCGATGGTGTATTAGTAGAAAAATTGAAGGGTCTAAAAAACACCAAGGTTCTGACGCAGGTACAGGCGAAACGCGTTTTAGATGACGGCAAAAAAGTGGTCGGATTAGAGATTCAAAACCGTTCATCAAACGACACATCTACGCTGAGCGTAGACGGCGTGTTTGTACAAATCGGTCTCATCCCTAACTCGCAGTTTCTGAAAGGGTTCGTAGAATTAACATCGAGTGGGGAAATCGTAGTGGATTCTCGTGGACGTACCAACGTCTCTGGCATTTATGCTGCAGGTGATGTGACTACAATTCCATTTAAACAAATTGTAATTGCGATGGGGGATGGTGCGAAAGTCGCTTTGACAGCTTTTGAAGACCGGTTGCACGGTCTTTAAATAATCGACTTACGTTAGAACTGCTGCAATTCCGTCTCGATAATGCACAGCGCGCACGCCACCAAAAGACTGCGGAGTAGGATCGCGTGAAATTAATAGCAGTTCTGCGCCGGGAAAGTCTGCTCGAACTCTCTGAAGTGAGGTTGTGTGGTCTTCTCGGACCCGATCGGTCGATTTAATCTCTATAAGAACGGTAGGACGACCAGGGCGTTCGCAGATAATATCAATCTCCAAGCCATCTTTGGTTAATTTACTAATCTTGGGATCATGTCCTGATTTTATCGGGTATATCCGGGGTAAGTCCAGAGTAAAGAAGTATTCGCTTAATCTAGCTGCCCCATCAGTTTTAACACCTCGCCACCCAATGATTCTAGTTTATGGGGACCGAAGCCGTAGACGGTTTCTAGTTCGGTTAAATTACGTGGGGCTTTGATCGCGAGATCATTTAGGGTTTTGTTGCTGAATACTAAAAATGCCGGAATGTCACGGCTATCGGCGAAGCTCTTGCGCCATAC
>CAZYPH010000116.1:0-6838 GCA_964649095.1 uncultured Oligoflexia bacterium
CTGCGCCGCCAGCACGTAGGTGCCGAACGCCAGCGACTGGGCTTTGCCGTGCAACAAAACCTGCGCCTGATTCTTGGAAATCTTGCGGTGCTCGACTAACGCATTCGCAAACGTCTCGGCATCGCTACCATAACAAAATGAGGACGGCGCATTGTCTTCAACGACCTCGATGATCTTGTCAGGCATTCTTGCGGTCGATGGGGGCGCTAAAATAGTATTCGGAAATACGTACGTTGATTTTCGGTATCGAATTTCAATATTTTGAGTGTCTTTATTTGGGTTTGTAACACTGTGATTTGCTAACGTCAGTCGTTCTGACAAGTGGTTATCTTGAATGTGTTGTTTTGGCAGAACCCAGAAACCGTCGGAAAATATGAGCGAGGGTACATTAGACGGCGTGGCTTCCATGAGTTGTGTAATCTCAGAGACCATTGAATTACTGTAGTGCGCCAGGGCTGCGACAATAAAGACACCGCCTAGGATAATACCAAGCGAAGTAACGATGGCGACATGGAGCAGAATGCGTCTGACGGGTGTTGATTTTTTTACCATGATTCTGTCTTCTATTTTCCCTTCTACAAGGCCAAATTTGTCGTTGATTTGTCATACTTGCCAGATGGCAAAACTCATGAGAACTCAAAGATATGCTGAAAAATCTGTATCCGCAAAAAATACAAAAATCATTGGGAAGTGCGCTTGTGAAATATCGGAATTTTTTTGGATGTGCTTTTGGAATTCTGATCGGCCTCTCCGCCGCTACTCCTCTTTTTGCATTGCAGTTAGATTGGAATGGGCAGTTTTGGTTTGATCAAACATGGTTGAACAATCATCAACTTGATCGCAACGTGTATTCAGATCACAACGATCCGACATTATCGAGCAATGGCTCACAGTACATTCCGGGTGTTGGAGAGCGCAATATTGTTTGGTACGCGGCGTTTTTGATACTAAAACCAAAAATAATTGTAAACGACTCTATTCGCATTTTTAGTGAATGGCATGTTGGTTCACCAACGACGGGTTTTTTTGGTCGTAGTTTTCCTAGTAACGGCTCTGAGCGTTACACGCTAATGGGCTCCGCTCGCGACAATATGACAATTGGAGCACAACGTTTTTGGGCGAGTTTAATCACCGACTTTGGGACTATTGACCTGGGTCGAGCTCCATTGCATTGGGGTTTAGGTGCGATTTGGAACTCAGGTGATCATTTATTTAATCGCTATCAATCGACTGGTGACTTGATTCGACTTACTAGTAAGTTTGGTAATTTTATTATCGCGCCGATGTTGATGAAAATTGCGTCAGGTAACAACGCTGGCGGTGCATCTAACAATGCCGGCTCTCCAATAGCTGGTAACGACGATGTTACCGATTACGGGGTCTCGGTTAAATACGACAACTCGGAAGAAGATTTTGAACTCGGGGCCTATTGGAATCGTCGTATTGCCAATGCCGCTCAATCTAGTTTGTATGCTAGCCCTGCAAATCAGAATGGTGGTTCGGCTCGATTCGACTACAACATGATCGATTTCTTTGTGCGGAAAAAGTTAGGCCACTATACGTTTGGTTTAGAGATTCCGTATGTAAGTGGAAAAATCGGCTCACTCGATGGTGCTGGTGACTTTGATTACAAGGCGTTCGCAGCGATTCTTGAAACCAAATATACCTCTGATATCTGGGATATCTATTTGAAGGCAGGGCATGTGCCAGGTCAGCCGAATTCCTCTGGTGGCAACGGTTCTACCTATCGTGCAATGCACTTGCACAACTCGTATGATCTAGGCCTGATTTTGTATCAATTTAATTTATTGGGTATGGGTAACAATAGTTTAAATAGTCAGACTGCGGGGGCTGTAGTGTCGCCTTACGACGCTACCATTACAAACGCCAACTATTTGATGTTGAGACCCGAGGTGAAGTTAGACAAGTGGACGTTAAAAGCAGCCTTTGTAGCAGCATGGGCCGATAAAACGGCCACAAGTGGCGAGAACTTTTTTAATCATGAGACACGCCGCTTTTACCGAGCCAGCAGTTCTCAGTCAAAATTTATGGGTTTTGAAACCGACTTTGGAACCTACTTTCAATGGGATGAAAATATTCTTTTGGGTCTAGATTTCGGATTGTTTTTTCCTGGCGGGTACTACAGCTTTCGTAATACCGGCGCGTCTGTTCCAACAGACTTGTCCCCGATGTTTGCCTCTCAGTTGAAAGTAGGGGTAGCCTTTTAATTAGCCGAAGCCTCATTATTGAAGAGTAAAGGTGGAAAAATAGATATCGTAAATTCCACCTACCTCTTCGATAACCGTGTCGAACTCGCGCTGTAATTCATTCTTAAGTAGTAGTTTTCCTTGTACGGTCGACAATTCGGTCATTTGTCGTTTGCCTAGAGTATTTAGCAGACGATCCATTATTTGGTCTTTTTTTGCCGTTATTTTGGCATGCACTTGAGCGTTTTTACATTCAATCGCCATTTCAAGAGTGACGTAGTGGGCCTTGCCATTGGTCATAGCGATATTCACGGTCGCAGAGTCGAGCTTATAAATCATGCGTTCTTGATCGTTGTGATTGGCGTTCGCTTCGACAGCCTGAATTTGTTTCTCGAGCTCCACTTTTTCTGAAATCGCTGGTCGTTCAAAAAGTAATTTAATTTTAACTACGATTCCTAACGCCAGTAGCACGAACAGGGTGTTTAGAAGCATTAGGAGCGTGTGTGGATTTTTTAGTGCGCCCAACTTTGATGGCGCTGGGGTTGCGGCCGCAGATTCCGAAGCCGCATCATTTTTTTCTTCAGCCATGTGCAAAGTGTAATATGAGGCTTTGAAAATGATAAAATAAAAAGACCCAAGGTTTTTTATAATCAGTTGCTGATAAAAACCTTGGGTCTTTATTTAATGCTCGCAGAACAAACTGTCTGAGCCGTCTTAGATGGTCACGGCCTCATAAGGCAAACCTAAGTCGCGAGCGACTTGTAGATACGCTACTTTACCGTTGTAAACATTGACGCCTTTGTAAAGGGCCGCATCTTTTGAAATAGCTTCTTTAAAGCCCAAGTCGGCTAACATAAGAGCATAACGCAGTGTGACATTAGTCAAAGCGTACGTTGATGTCCGTGCTACGGCACCGGGCATGTTAGGTACGGCATAATGCAGTACGCCATCTACGGTGTACGTAGGATTGTCATGGCTTGTTGGCTTACAAGTTTCAATGCAACCACCTTGATCGACCGCAATATCGACAATCACAGAGCCTGGTTCCATATCAGCAACCAACTCTTTGCTGACTAGCTTCGGAGCCTTGGCACCCGGAACCAACACAGCGCCGATAACAAGATCGGCAGCGATGACCGACTTTTCAATGTTCTCGTAATTGGAAAACAGTGTTTGTACCTGGCCATTAAAAATATGGTCAATGTACTCGAGACGTTTAGCATTGACGTCTAGTATCGAGACCGCCGCACCCATACCGTGCGCGATTTTAGCAGCATTAATACCTGAAACACCGCCCCCAATCACAGTAACTTTTGCACGTGGTACGCCAGGCACACCACCCAGTAGAATGCCTTTTCCTCCATTTGCTTTTTCCAAAAGGCTTGCACCAATTTGGGTCGACATGCGGCCGGCCACTTCACTCATTGGTGTGAGTAGTGGTAACGAGCCATCTTCAGGTTGAATCGTTTCATACGCGATGGCTGCTACACGGCGTTCCATTAACGCTTTTGTCAATTGTGGTGCAGGCGCCAAATGCAAATAGGTGTAAAGAATTTGGTTCTCGCGGAGTAAATTATATTCTTCCGGGAGTGGCTCCTTCACTTTGATAATCATGTCGGCTTTCGCGAAGACTTCTTTAGCCGAATCAACAATCGTAGCGCCTACTTTTTGAAAGTCATCGTCGGTAACGCCAATGCCTTGGCCGGCATTGCTTTGTACTAAGACTGTATGCCCGTGTTCCTTAAGTGCGCGCACGCCTGATGGCACAAGGCCCATGCGGTTTTCATTATTTTTAATTTCCTTTGGTACGCCGACGATCATGATCGCCTCCTGTTATTGGTTAAAGTTATCTTTAGACCGTCATAAGCCGGATAAACGTGCTTTGGAAGTGTCTTTTTAAAGCGCACGTATTCCAATTCATGGCCCATGTGCGTTAAATAAGTGGTTTTTGCGTTGATTTTGGCTGCATAAGCTAGTGCCTGCTCGACGGTAAGATGGGTAGAGTGTGGGGTGTAGCGCAGACAGTCTAAAATAAGTACGTCTAGATTTTGCATCTTACGAATGGTCTTGTCAGGAATGAGACTGCAATCAGTAATGTAAGCAAACGAACCAATGCGATAACCTAACACCGGCATCGAGCCATGAATGACTTCAAGTGGTTGAATTTTGATGCCACGGTAAAAAAAACTCTTAGTGACCGTGTGGACGTTAAGTTTGGGTTTGCCGCCACCCTCTTGAGAAACTTTGAAAATATATTCGTAACGATTGAGGATGGTATCAGTCGTCCACTTATTCCCGTAACAATCGATGTCGCCTTGTTTCAGAAAATTAAACGTTCTCAAGTCGTCGATGCCGTGTAGGTGGTCGGCATGTGGATGGGTGTAGAGTACCGCGTCGATCCAGTACAAATTTTCTCGAAGACTTTGTTGTCTGAGGTCTGGAGTCGTATCAATCAGAAAAACGGTATCACCATACTGGACGGCAATGCTTGCACGTAGGCGATTATTCTTTTGATTTTTAGATTGGCAGGTCGAGCAATGACAACCCAACGCCGGAACGCCCACTGATGTGCCACAACCCAAAATAGTGACGGCCCATGAATCAATAATGGTATTCCCTAACTTCGTTGTGAGTCTTTCAGGGCGTGTGAATTTTTTTATCGTATTGGCGTGCGAGTGTGGTGTGGTTTTGCGTTGTAAATGTTTGCTTGGCATTTTCACGATTGACTTAAATGGTTGCTCTCATAAAAGATGTGAGCATGCAAGTATTGGTAACGGGTGCAAGTGGGTTCATTGGTAGTCAGGTCGCACGAGTTTTGGCTCAGAAAGGTTTTAAGTTAAGGCTTTTATTGCGCAAGACCAGTTCGTTAGAAAATTTAGAAGGTCTTAATTTTGAAACAGCGTATGGCGATCTCAATGATGTTGATGCGCTTCGTCAGGCTGTGCGTGGTGTCGATTACGTTGTCCATTTGGCTGGTATAATTACAGCAAAAAATTTTAGAGAATTTTATCGATACAACGCAGAGGGTACAAAGAACCTTGCGCAAGCTTGTGTCGATGAACAGTTGAGCGGATCCACTCATATTAAACGTTTTATATATATAAGTAGCTTGGCGGCGGCGGGGCCTTCTGGTGCGTCAAATAATCAGGGAATATTGGGACCAATTTTGCGCACAGAAGAAGAAACACCAGCCCCGGTCTCGCACTACGGTCGAAGTAAACTACAAGGTGAGATTGATCTCAAGGCTCTCGCTGAGTTTCCGGTAACCGTAATTAGACCTCCCGTAGTTTACGGCCCACGTGATAAGGCGATTTTTGATTTCGTAAAGCTATTGAAGGCAGGTATTCGTCCCGTGTTTCGTGGGGAAAATAGCGCACGTGAGAAATACATCAGTGTAATTTACGTCGATGATTTAGTGAATGGTATTGTGCAGTCCGTAATTGTTGCAAGTGGACGCAAATCTTTTGAGGTGTTTTTTCTCGCTGACGACGGCATGAACACTATGAACGAAATGCTGCGAGAAATGCAAAGCGCCTTACAAGCTCGGGCAATTCCACTGCCCCTTAATAAAAAGGCGATTTTTGTGTTGGCGTACGCCCAAGAAACAATTTGCCGCGTTTTGAATAGGGCGCCTAATTTGGGACGCGACAAGTACCACGAATTCGCTGAAGATTTTTGGTTATGTTCGAATCAAAATGCAAAAAAAATATTAGGATTCCAGCCCAGTGTGCCTTTAAAAGACGGCATTAAACGGACAATTGACTGGTATAAAGCTAGTGGGTGGATCTAAAATCCAGGCGCTATTTTTTCGTTACCTTCTCTAGTGCGCTCATCGTGGTGGAACCGTCAAAATAGGCTCCGTAGTCTATGCCAAAATTTGGAGTATCAATAGACCCAATAACTCGACCTGTTGGTTTGATTAGGACGCGGGATTGGGCTTTGATAGTGCCCCGAACAAAACCTTCAATAATAATTGAATCGGCCTCAATAATACCTTCAATCACCGAATCAGCGCCCAATAGTATCTCGGTCTGAGGCGCTGCAATGAGCTCGCCTTTAAGCGTGCCATCAAAACGGCAGTTTTTGGCGATACGCACCGTACCCTCGATCGACGTACTAGATATAATCCAATTAAATGAGTCTACTTGCATGATTACGGTTCCGAAAAATTCTGGTTAATTAAAAGGCCGCCCGTTCGATTGAAGATTAAAATCTGAAAATGCTTTGCTGTGGTCGCGAACTGCGCATTCACCATTCTGAAACGAGCTACTTGAAAAGTCTCACCCCGTTCAAAATTGAACATTACGTTACCTGATGAATTAATAATATCTGGATAACTATATATACCATTTTCTGTCTTTGCTAAAACAGCTAGGTAGCCTTTTTCGACAGACTCTCCTGGTGTGCGATTGTGTAACTCAAATGTTAGTAGAGTTTTATTTCCTGTCGTAGAGATTTTAAAGTTTTGAATGGCGACCTTTGCAGGCACACCCGTAAGTTCTGCGGTGTTGTCAGTGACTTGGCTGCCAAACAACGAAAATAGAGGCCTGGTATCAAGCGCTTTCGGTGTTGTAGTGGTTGGTTCACGTAACGACTTTAACTGAGCTTCGAGTGCCGTAACTTTATCTTTT
>CAZYPH010000117.1:0-6794 GCA_964649095.1 uncultured Oligoflexia bacterium
GCCGTGTTATTGACGGCTCTCGCAAACACCGCTCGAAAATCGGCAACGGCGTTTTTGTGGGAAGCGATGTGCACGTCGTCGCACCCATCGAAATCGCCGATGGCACTTTTATCGCATCGGGTTCGAGTGTGACCGAAACGGTTTTAGAGCCGGACTCTCTAGTCGTGGCACGCGCCCGGCAGGTGACCAAAGCTGGTTATGCCAAAAAGTATCGCAAGAGTTAGAGAGTCCTCGGAGTTGGCCTTTATTTTTTGGCCAATTTATCTAACAGCATCTGCGCGTTTTGTTTTTGTTCCACGGTCGCGTGTTTTAACGCCACGCCCACACGCCATGGCAAGCTATTTTCTTTTATGATTTTACCGCTAGTGGGTGTTTCCATCGTCCAGGCTACGGCGCCAGCCACTTCGAAGGTATGCACGCCAAATTGAATTTTAATCGTAATTTCTTCGAACGAAGAAATATAGCCATCCAGCATTAAACCTAATCCGTTTAAACTGAGATCTGAAACATATCCTGTTGGGGTGGCGTCGGAGTTGGAAAGTTTAATCGTCACCTTCGCCTTTTCACGTACCAAATAACGTGGTTCACGCCGTTGGTGAGGGTGTGGTGGGGTTGTTGTGTCATTAGCGGGTGCTGGCGCGGGGCTTTCAGCATTTGGTGGGTCATCTTGCATGCCTTGCATGGCGGCGGCCAAAGTCAAAACCAGGCCTCTTAACGAGCGGACTAAAACCGACCAATCACCGGCCAATGAACTACCCACAGAAGTACTCTCAGAAGCAAGCATAGAAGCAACCATCAAACACGTCCCCCGACCTCTAAGTTACCGAATTTTTTCAGTTTGGTAAAAACAATTTCTTTCTTTTTAACGCGAGTCGATTCCTCTATCGTGCTCAGAATATATGTGTGGCATCATCGCGTTTGTTGGCAGTCGTTCTCAAAAAAATAATTTAGATCACCAGCCCAATACTTTAAACTGCGCCAATCTTTTGGTGCAGGGGCTGCGTCGTCTCGAATACCGCGGCTATGATTCTTCCGGGGTCGCTGTGTTTAATCCCAAACGACGTACTTTTTCGGTCGTAAAAGCAGCGGGTAAACTTGATAATATTTTGCCGTTATTAAATGCGGACAATTCTGAGGGCATGGTCGGCATCGGCCACACCCGTTGGGCCACACACGGACAGCCGAATGCGATTAACGCGCATCCGCACCGTGTTGGTAAAACAGTGCTGGTTCATAATGGCATCATCGAAAACTACGACGAGATCCGCTCAGAGTTATTAACTCGAGGCCGCACAATAGTAAGCGAGACCGATTCCGAGTTGTTTGGACACTTGGTCGAAGAAAATCTCGCCAAACAAACCTCCGAAAAATTACCAAATAATTTTCGTTTAGCTGTCAGTGACGCGTTTCAGCGTTTAGAAGGCTCGTGCAGTATCGTAGTCGCCCATGATGATTTTGCGGATGAAGTTATTGCGATTCGTAACGGTACGCCGTTAGTAGCGACCTATTCGAAAAAAACAGGTGGCGCCTTTGTCGCCAGTGATGCCCAGGCTTTAATTGAACACAATAACGAAATCATATTTTTAGAAAACGAAGACTTGGTTTCATTAACGCCTGATGGTTTACAGATTTTTTCTTTAAAGACACCCACGCAACAAGTGGAGCGACCGGTAACGAAATTAAACTGGTCAGCAGCCTCGATTGATAAAGCCGGTTATGCCCATTACATGCTGAAAGAGATCCATGAACAACCGCGGGCTATTTTAGATACGTTAGACACGTTGATTGATCGCAACGCCGCCCAAATGAAAGTTGACGGCCTTGACGCGTTATTAGATGGCGTTGAGCGCGTGCATATTGTGGCGTGTGGAACGGCGTGGCATGCGGGTCTTATCACAAAATATTTTTTAGAATCTGAAACACGTTTGCCTTGCGAAGTAGATTTGGCCAGTGAGTACCGCTATCGAAATCCTGTTATAAATAAAAATACTTTAGTCATTGCCATTAGCCAATCAGGTGAAACAGCCGATACGCTGGCCGCCGTGCGCGAGGCCAAACGTCTGGGCGGACGTGTAGCGGCTATTTGCAACGTCCGTGGGTCTACGCTCACGCGTGATGTAGACGTAACGTTGTTCACCGCGTGTGGCCCTGAAATTGGTGTGGCGTCGACCAAAGCTTTTACGACGCAGGTTTTAGTGGGGCAGCTTCTCGCCCAGCATTGGGCCATGCTGTTGGGACGCAAAACGAGCTTTGATTTAGCGTATTTTTTACGTTTGCCGCATTTAGTGCAGGCGGTACTCGACAAGTCAGCAGAAATAAAAAAATTAACGTTAAAACACATGAACTCTAAAGGGTTTTTATTTATAGCCCGCGGCACTCTATTTCCGGTGGTTTTAGAGGGCGCTCTGAAAATGAAAGAGATTAGTTATATTCATGCCGAAGGGTATCCTGCTGGAGAGCTAAAACACGGACCTATCGCCATGGTAGAAGCTTCGATGAGTGTGGTGGTTGTGGCACCGCGCGACCATTTGTTCGAAAAAACCGTTTCAAACCTACAAGAAGTAAAAGCCCGCGGTGGTCGCATTATCGCCATCGGCAATACGAACGACGATCAGTTGCGAGGTCTGTCCGAAGATTTTCTGGGCATCCCGTTTGATGATCCACTAAGCCACCCCATTCTTGCAGTTATTCCGATGCAGATTTTGGCCTATGAGGCCGCAGTGTTTAAAGGCACCGATGTCGACCAGCCGCGTAACTTAGCCAAGTCCGTGACGGTGGAGTAGTGCAGTGATGTCAGAACACGAAATGTATTCGTATGACCTAAATTCGACCCACTATCCAACGGCACCAAGCGCTTCTGGCCTTTCCGATGCCGATGAAATCGTAGCACGCGAACTGATGGCCTTGAACCCTGCCCAGCAAGAAGGGGCGATGACGGTTACCGGACCGGTTTTAGTGATTGCTGGTGCGGGTTCCGGAAAAACCAAAATGCTCACGGCGCGTATTATCAATTTGATGGCCAGTTACCACGTGCCCGGTTCTCGCATATTGGCCGTAACGTTTACGAATAAAGCCGCCGGAGAAATGCGTGAGCGCATCAGTCGTGCACTTGGTTTGTCGCCCGATTCGCGTTCGATTTTGGGCCTAGATATTGGCTCATCAGTTGTTTTGCAGGTACCTATGGTGGGCACATTCCATTCGGTGTGTACGAGAATTTTGCGGCGCGAGTTGTTGCATACGCCTTTTGCTCAGCAGTTTGTCATCTACGACGACTCGGAACAATTGTCGGTTATTAAAGAGTGTTTTCAAAAATTACAGATATCCGACGCTGCCTTTTCACCCAAAGCGTTTCAGTATGCGATTAATCAAGCAAAATGCGCAGCAAAAGAGCCTAACGATATTACCAACCCGGCAAATCCCTTTGAAAAAAATTTAGTGCGTGTCTACGCCTTGTATCAACAAGAAATGTTTACAAGAAACGCGATCGATTTTGGCGAGATTATTACTCTTACCTACCGTGTATTAAAAAATAATCCTGAGTTACTGAAAAAGTATCAAGAGCAGTTTCAGTTCATTCATGTCGACGAGTATCAAGATACGAATCATGCTCAATATCTATTAATTAATATATTAGCACAGGGGCATAAAAACCTGTGTGTCGTCGGCGACGAAGACCAATCGATCTATCGTTGGCGTGGGGCTGATATTCGCAATATTTTAGAATTTGAGCGCGACTATCCTGAAGCGCGCGTTGTAAAATTAGAGCAAAACTATCGCTCTACTCAAACGATTATCAATGCGTCCTCGCATGTGATTGCGAACAATACGAGTAGGCTTGCCAAGACATTGTGGACCGATAATCCACGTGGCGATCGTATTCAAAAAGTAGCCCTCCCCGATGAACGTGCGGAGGCCGAGTTAGTAGTCCAGCAGATCAAAGCCCATGCCGAGTCCGCCGGTTATAGTTTTCGCGACGTGGCGATTTTCTATCGTACCAATGCGCAGTCGCGCGTGTTTGAAGATGTTTTTAATCGCGAACGGATACCGTACCAAGTGGTGGGTGGTCTGCGGTTCTATGATCGTAAAGAGATTAAAGATGTTTTGGCATACTTTCGAGTGGTGTTGAATGGCGCTGATTCTGTAAGCGTAAAACGTATCATCAATGTGCCTGCTCGAGCTATTGGCAAGACCACGATCGATAAAATTGATGCGGTAGCGAATCAACAGAATATTACTTTTGAAAGTGCACTCCATTGGGTTGTGCGTTCTGAATCTAGTGAGCTTGGCTCATCAGCGAAGAAAAAAATTGCGGAGTTTATTGCTCTCATTACTGGGTTACGAAAGTTGCTCACCGAGAAGACCATTGTAGAGTTTTATCATGAGCTGTTAGACCGCACGCAGTACGTCTTAGAGTTGAAGAAAGAAAACACCGAAGAAGCGCAGGCCCGCATCGAAAACTTACAAGAATTAGAGTCGATGTTATCTGAGTTCGAGGAGTTTTTAACGCGCATGGGGCCCAATCAAAACTTGGGCGTGGCTCAAGAGTCGTTGCCATTGTTCGTTGAAAACGTGACGTTAGTGGGCGAAAAAAATGATGCTTCTGCTGAAGAAGACGCCGCACAGAAGGCTTCGGGTAAGGTTAGCCTCATGACGTTGCACACCTCAAAGGGCTTAGAGTTTCCATTGGTATTTATGGTCGGATGTGAAGAAGGTTTGTTCCCCTCAATCCGACCACACGAAAACGAAACGTTAGAAGACATCGAAGAAGAGCGTCGCCTGTGTTACGTCGGTATGACTAGGGCTAAACAAAAACTATTTATGACAAGCGTAGTTTGTCGGCGCATCTACGGCAATATTATGTACCAAAAGCCGTCTCGCTTTTTTGAAGAAATTCCTGAAGAATTTTTAGAGGTGCATGATTTTACCCAGCGTGCCGTCCAACGATCGTACCCGGTAAACTATGGCCGAGCATCGGCGGTGCCAACGCAGCCCCGTCAGATAACCACCGAGTCTTCACGTACGTCTTCAATGTATAAAGACGATTTTTCTCAAGTCGCCGGTGCCGATGGTGGCCAAATCGTAGTGGGGTGTCGTGTAAAGCATTCGCAGTATGGGATTGGTGTCGTGCACGCGATCGATGGCCACGATGAAAATGCCAAGTTGGCAATCGAGTTCGCCTCGCATGGTCTGAAAAAGTTCATAGCAAAATTTGCTAAGTTAACACGTATATAGAGGATTTTATATGTTCGATAGTGCAACCGTAAAAAAAATGGCCGATTTGGCCCGTTTAGATATTCCTGACGAAAAGGCCCAGAAATTCGCCTCTGAGTTGAACGCCATTGTCTCGTATATCGAGACCTTGCAAGCAGTCGATACGACAAACGTCACTCCTATGGTGCAACCGCACCATTTTGATACGCCGCTGCGTGACGATGTGGTGCACGCGATGAGCGATACGGCCAGTAATACTGCCGGCAATACTGCAATGATGTTAAAACCCGCACCACAAGTTGCAGCCGATCACTTTAAGGTTCCCCAAGTTCTATAAATGCCCCAATAATTTTTGAGTAATTTGATTATGATTCAAGAGCTACACACACTATTAAAACAGAAAAAGATTTCGTCGGTTGAGTTGACGAAGGCGTTTCTAAAACGCATCGAGACCGATCCGACCAACTCCTATATTACGGTCTGTGCCGAAGAGGCTTTGTCTGCGGCTCGAGACGCCGACCAGTCTATCGATCAGGCACAGAGCTCTCTGCATGGTATTCCCATCGCACTAAAAGATTTAATTTGTACAAAAGATATCGAAACCACCTGTGCGTCGAAAATCTTAAAGGGCTATAAACCACCCTACGATGCAACGGTTGCTACACGGCTAAAAGCCGCTCGTACGCCCATGTTGGGTAAACTAAATATGGATGAGTTTGCCATGGGCGGTTCGAATGAAAACTCCGCGTATGGTGTCGTGAAAAATCCGGTCGATTTAACACGTGTTCCAGGCGGCTCTAGTGGGGGTTCTGCAGCAGCGGTGAAAGCTAATCTTGCTGTGGCCACTTTAGGCAGTGATACTGGTGGCTCGATTCGATTGCCTGCGGCGTTCACCGGAATCGTTGGTCTCAAACCAACGTATGGTTTAGTGAGTCGTTTTGGTCTCGTGGCTTTTGCGAGTTCGTTAGACCAGTTGGGTCCGATGGCTCACACCAGTGAAGATGCGGCACACTTGCTATCGGCAATTGCGGGTTATGATCCCCTCGATTCGACATCGCATCCCAACTATACACCGGGTGTTGACTATGCCAAAGCCATGCACGCTGCCACGCAACAGAAGTGGCGTATTGGTGTGCCGAAAGAATACTTCAGTAGTGGTATCCAGAGCTCGGTTGCAGACACTGTAAAACAAGCGTTAGATACCCTACAAAAACAAGGTCATACGTTAGTCGATATTTCCTTGCCGCATACGCAGTACAGTGTCGCAGTTTATTATATCGTCGCCGTGAGCGAAGCCTCTTCCAATCTATCCCGTTTCGACGGTGTGCGTTTTGGGCAGCGTGTGGGCGGCGATTTAAGTTTGACCGAGATGTATAAACAGACCCGCGCGTTATTTGGCGACGAGGTGCAGCGACGTATTCTTTTAGGTACCTTTGCGTTGAGTGCTGGTTATTACGATGCGTATTATAACAAGGCTTGTCAGGTGCGAGCGTTGATTAGTCGTGATTTTACCGAGGCCTTTAAAAACGTTGATCTCATTGTTGGGCCAGTTACACAAAAGACCGCATTTAAATTAGGTGAAA
>CAZYPH010000118.1:0-6769 GCA_964649095.1 uncultured Oligoflexia bacterium
TTTATGGATTCGGGGAAGCATCCACGAGCGCAGATTGGGCACCTGACCAGCACCAAAACCCACCTCCTGTTACAACTACCGGTTAGTGCGCTTGGACTAGCGCAAACCGACGCGATCCTCGATGGCTGGTACCGCTACCTGCGGGCCTTCACGCATCGACGGCTTTCCGCTAAAGACCGGCAATGGGTGGGTGAGAATGCTCTCGAACGTTTTTTCGGCATGCAGAGAAGAATTGGAAACGATCTGCTCGGGTCGGTTCCCTTTTGGCAGCAAGTATTAAGCGGGCCTCGTCGGCCACAGCCGTGGATGGACACCGCGCGTTTAGAGCACGCCGTAAACACCAATTTACAAACGGCCCTATCCGGCGCGGCTCGTTGGTTATTAGAACGTCCATTGCACGTCGTACGTTTTGGGGTTTCGGGTGCACCGACGAATCCACTGGATGCCTTTAGCAATGTAGAGCGTACTACGTTATCGGCACGCACATTGGGGCGCGGCGCGCCGTGGTTGGGAGTGCCTACCACAACGTCACTGGCCATTGGGGCGCCTGATGAACATTTGCCAGCCGATGAAATCTTGCATCAAGATGGAGGCGTGCGTGTGTACTTTCGCCGGCGCACTGGTGAGGAAACACCGCTTGTTAAAGTGGCCTATGAACTAGCCCGAAACAAGGCCGCCTATGCAGGTGGTGACCGTACTAAACAGAATCGATTTGATGCTGCCGTTTATGTGTTGCTGGTTGCTATTAACGCAAATCCCGAATTAAAAAGTGCCTTGCGTGCGAATGAAATCACTTTAGGGGCTTTGTATTTTCCTGAAACCGCAAAAATCGAGTTTCGCTTGAGTGCGCACGGGCAAACGGCGAGTGGTGGCGCGCCGTCGTCGTGGGCTTTTGCCGAATCGCTGCGTGTGTTTATGGGGGTGCTCCAAGCCTATACCGCTGCCACGTCAAGTATTGCTGCCGTCGACTTTAATCGTTGGCGTACGCAGGCATCGCAGCAACTCAACAATCTCTATTCTGGAATGGTACCGCGTTTGACGGATGGTTTTTTTCGGCAAGTAACTTACGTCGTGCAGCACCGCGACGCGCAGTTGCGAGAAGGTGTAGCTGCGTCGCCGTGGGCCGTGCTACCCGGCTCTCAGGGCATTGTAACAGCCCTGGACCAGATGACTTTAGCCGAATGGCAACCGATCGTCTCGGCGCCACCACATTCCGATTTTGGTCAGGCTTTTCATGGCGCCTTTGACTTTCGTGATCTCCCCCGTGCCGACGAGACTCGATTATTGTCGACCGTGCGCACCGCCTTAAATGCGCCCACATTGTTTGCCGAACCGGGGCATGCCGTAGCGTTAGACGACACTATGGCCGGTCGTCGCAATGCAACGGCCGCGCGCCTACGCGAGCGGTTGACCCCAGGCCCCACGTGGTTCGAACCGCGACCAGCACTGACGCGTGATTATTACGTTGTCGAGGCCATCCCATTCACAACGCCGGTCGAGCGAATGCTGCTGATGATGTTGGATCGGTATCTTGAAACTGATGCAGGGAAGACGATGGTCGATAATCACATGCGGGCGGGGCAGACTGTTTTGGCTTACAGATATCGCGTGCAGGTCTCAGCGGAGCATCCCAATTATGTGTTTCTGCAATTGATCGCCAATTCCACCGTCCGCCATCCGCTTTTGACGAGGGCCTTTCATCGAATTTTTATTGCGGCTCTAGATTCCGTTGAAGCCACATTCTTGGCGACTCCTGAAGATTACTACGCGTGGCGGCAAGCGACGTTTCCGGGTGGTGGGGCGTCGAATGTCTCCTACCGGACCATCCGACAAATGTTAGAAACGTTACGCAGTCGGCCGTACGCCCCCATTCGTTACATTGTGGGTCCGGACAATCAAAATACCTGCAATACGTTGCTGGCTGGGGTTTCTCTTCAAAACCGATTGGAATAACAATTACTTGGGTGGAGGCGATGTACGGCCTCAGATTGCACTCCACCCATTTTTAGTTATACTATTCCAATGAGTCGCAAGATAACTACCAGCAGCACGGCCGAATATTTTTCAAAAAACCTCCAACAAGTGGGCTTTTCTTCGAGCACCAAAGCCGTACTGACGACCCTAAAAGAGGCCGTCGACAATGCCTTAGACGCCTGTGAAGACGCTCAAATTTTGCCCGATATTTACATTGAAATTGAAAAAGTGGGCGAGGGTTCCCACAAAAACTCTGATGCGATTCGAATCGTTGTCGAAGATAACGGCCCGGGCATTCATACCGATGATTTACCAAAAGTGTTTGGTGAGTATTTAGCGTCGAGCAAATTCGGTCGTGGCCGCTGCTCACGAGGCCAACAGGGCATTGGTATTTCTGCCGCAACAACCTGGGCGCAACTTACGTCGGCTCAGGGGGCTCGCGTTATTTCTAAAACAAAAGACATGCGGCGCGCCGTGCGGGCCCTTATTGAAGTCGATATTAAAAACAACAAGGGGCTAATAAAGAACAAAGAAACGATCGATTGGACGAAACCATCCGGCGTGCGTGTGGAGTTTACGATTGATGGGCGGTTACAGTTAAACGGCGAGGGGGGGCTTCTGACCTACCTCAGTGGTACGACGTTGGTAAACCCGCACTTAAATCTAAAATATAAATTACCTGAACAAGACGTCGTTACGGTCGAACGTGTGACCGATATCTTGCCTGAAATTCCCGATGCGACAGAGCCCCATCCCCATACCATGAAGTTAGGCGAGTTTATTGCGCATTCTCATTTGTTCGGACGCGTAAAGGTCGATGCGTGGTTAAAAAAAGGCTTCTCGAGAGTTTCAGACACAACAATTACAGAAATATCTAAAAATAAAAATATACAAAAATCTCTATTATCAAAAAATGTCGACCAACTAAACGAAGCCGATTTCAAGGCGCTTTTTATGGCGCTTCAGAGCATCGAGCTTATGGCGCCTAGCACCAAATCCGTGCTCTCGATCGGTGAAGAGGCATTTGAAAAATCGATTGGTCGATTAGGCGAAGTCGATTTTTTTTCGGTCGTCTCCCGTAAACCGCAGGTTTGCGATTTTAAGCCCGTGTTAGTAGAGGTGGCGATTGCCCGACTAAAAGATCGTGTGGTGGCAGACAATGAATCTCCGGTTACGGTATTGCGATTTGCCAACCGTGTGCCGCTGCAATTTGATAAATCAGCCTGCGCCATTGTGAAAGCGATTGAGAGTGTCAACTGGCGCGCTTACGAGTTGGCGCAACCGAAAGATAGTCTGCCTATTGGTCCCTACGTGATTGCCGTATCGGTCGTGTCGCCGTTTATTAAATTTAAAAATGCGTCTAAAGAAACGATCGACGCGAGCGATGAATTAGTCGAAGAAATTCGTCGCGCCCTAATTCAAGCAGGTCAGAAGCTTTCAAAACACTTACGTCGCGAAGTCCGCGCCAATGATCTAGAAGAAAAACTGCGCCACATCGAACAGTTCTGCCCTATCTTAGTTGACGGCCTGATTCGTATTACTAATAGCTCCGATGCCCGCAAAAAGAAGGCCGAAGAGGGTTTGGTTAAAATCTTAGGCCGCGATGCCGACGATGCCAAAGATGATTTAAAAGAGGCCGAGGCCCACCTGAAATAGTTTAAAATTACCTGCAAAAAAGAGATTGGCGATTAGGAGCGCGACAACGTGGTTATGGCAACCGAGAAAAAAACCGTAAAACAACAAGAGATCCCAAAACTTTCCAAAGACCTTTGTCTACGATTATTAGCTGATCTCGAGCGTGGCAAACGGCCTGTGTTATCGGCCACAAAGTGTTCTTTAGATAACGCGCTTTACAATCACAAAGTGGGCTACTTAACCCCTGGTGATAAACGTGTGCGTACCGAGCTCAACGTTAGTTCTGTAAAAAAAATGGCCCGCGCGATTTTTATGCTCGAAGTGTTGTTGCGCAATATCGACACCGGCGCCGTAAATACAAAACGCGAGTTGTATTATATCGCCAAAGGTGAAATCAAACACAATCCGAGTTTAAAACCGCTCGATTTTGCCGATCAAGATGAGAGCGACGCCATTATCGACTTCATCTGTGAAATGCTCGAGTGTTACCGCGAAGAAATGAATTGTTTTGCCAACGACCGCGGTGGGCAAACGTATTCGAAGCAGTTGATTGTTACCGAACAAATGCCGAACGGTGAGAAGGCGGTCATTGAGTTATCCAAGTTAGGCACGAGCCCCTTTCAGCCGAAAAATCGTCCGCAGAATTTAAAACTCACGGCGAGTAAAAAAATTGATTTTGCTCTCATTGTAGAGTCGGAAGGTACCGCAAACACACTGGCCGCCAACGGTTTTACCACGCGCCACAATTCCATTTTGATTGGTGCGCAGGGTGTGCCGTCAAATGCCGTTCGCGGTTGGTGTAAGTTGATTCAAGATCAACTCAAAGTGCCGCTGTTTTTCTTCGGCGATCTGGATGCGTACACCATGCAAAATATTTTTCGAACGCTGAAAGCAGGCTCGGCGGCGAGTTTGATTCGTAACTCCGACTACTCAGCCCCCGACGTTCGTTTTTTGGGAGTGTTGCCCGATGATATTAAAAAATATGATTTGAACGATTACCCTGTGAAGGAAAACGACGCTCAAGAAGTACGTGCTTTGAAAAAAGCCGAAGACGCTCTAAAAAACGATCCGTTCTTTCAAGACAAACGCAACAAAGGTTTGGCCGAAATCCTGCGTTGGCTGTTGAAAAATAAACGCCGTTGCGAACAACAGGCCTATTTCACGGTCGACCCCCGCGACCCCACCATGCCCGAAAAAATCATCATCGAAAAAATCAAAAAGGGTGATTTTGTTTAAGTTTTTTTAATAATTTGAAAACCGACATTTTTTATCGTATTTCATGCTTATGATTGAAATATCGTTAGAATTTACCCCAAATCCAAATACGTTAAAATATGTTGTCGATCGCACGCTTTTAGAAAAAGGCGCTGCCAACTTCACTAGTCTAGCGGCTGCTGAGCATGCCCCCTTGGCTCAGCGTCTGTTCGGTGTAACCGGCGTTGTTGCTATCATGATTGGCTCAAACTTTGTCACGGTTACGAAGGGCGATGCTGGTGATTGGGAAGGGCTCAATCGCGGTGTGAACGATGTTCTCAAAGACCATCTGGGCAATAATTTAGTAGTTGTGGCGCCTGAGTATTTTCAAAACATGACGTCAACGACATCGGGTGATGGTTCATCGATTCCCGATCGTATTCAGGCCATTTTAGATGCGGAAATTCGCCCCGCCGTAGCGATGGATGGTGGCGATATCACGTTTGATCGTTTTGAAAACGGCGTCGTGTATTTATACATGCAAGGGTCTTGTAGTGGTTGCCCAAGCTCCACCGCAACACTCAAGATGGGCATTGAACGCCGCTTAAAAGAAGCGATTCCTGAGGTGGTTGAAGTTCTCAGTATCTAGCTTAGAATAGAAGCATGTCGACACCCTCTGAATCCATGCTTCCTGCATTAGATACCGCGTCTCTTAGCTTACAAAACCGCTGGCTCAACGCTTTTGATAAAGGTTTTTTAGTAAATTCAAAATATTTAATCGGCATGAGCCGCAATCCCGGCAGTGAACACGCCGCTAGCGAGGCGCTTGCGTTGTATATTACCGATCAACTCTCCGGCGACGTTGTCACACACCACTTGTTTGAGAATGTCTTTCGCGTGCGTGAGGTTTTACCTGAGCTTTTAGAAAAGCTCGGCGGCGGTTTTGAGTTTGAAGGCGTGGGTTGCAGTAAAAAAGAATCCGGCGCGTGCGATGCCGGTTCGTGCGATTCGTGTGGGTGTTTAGAAGGCGATTATGACTGTTAAAACAGCATCTGAAATCAAGTTAATGGAAAAAGTGGGGCGCATTGCCGCCGAGGCCTTGCAATACGCGGGAAAACACGTCAAAGCGGGCATTTCGACAAACGAGTTAGACCAGTTGGCCAACGACTATATTTTGTCAAAAGGCGCTACGTCGGCGTGCATTGGTTATCATGGTTATCCTAAAGCCATCTGTACTTCGGTGAATGATGTCATTTGCCACGGATTACCCGATGAAACGATTTTAAAAGATGGCGATATTATCAATATCGATGTGACGGCACTCTATCAGGGGTTTCATGGTGATACGTCGGCGACGTTTGCCGTGGGCGCGATCACACCAGAAGCGCAGACCTTGGTCGACTGCGCGTTCGGCGCCATGCATGCGGGTATTAAGGCCGTAAAAGCCGGTAATACGACGGGGGATGTTGGTTTCGCTGTTGAAAAGTTTGTGAACCGTCGCGGGTTCTGGGTCGTACGTGAAATTGGTGGCCACGGTATTGGGCGCATTTTCCATGAAGAGCCGTTTGTGCCTTCTTACGGCCGCAAAGGGAAGGGACCAAAACTAGCAAAATGGGGTACCATCACCGTCGAACCTATGGTGAACCAGACCGCGGCACCCATCCGGGAATTTGATATCAAAGGTTCTACCGTAACGGTTTTTAGAACTTCTGACAAAACGCTGTCAGCGCAGTTTGAGCACACGATTTTGATTACCGATGAAGGGGCCGAGATTTTAACAGTTTGTTGATCGATAGAGGCCAGAGGCGAGGCTAAAGCCTGAATCCGCTCTTGTGGGCGGCGCCTAGTGGGGTATTTTGAAGTTCAGCAGGGGCCTTGATTAAACGATACAAAATAAAAAAGGGGGGCCATCTTTCGATGACCCCCCTTTTTTCTAAAAAGAGAAAATCTCAATTAGAAGCGTTGA
>CAZYPH010000119.1:0-6727 GCA_964649095.1 uncultured Oligoflexia bacterium
CCCCTAAATCCTCCTCAACAACTCCTGCACCAAGGCCGGATCCCGCTTCATCAACCCGCGCAGAATAGTGTCGCGAAATTTCGGGTCTGCTACTCGTAGCATCTCGACTATCTGCAGCATACCGTTTACGGGAATCATCATCTCTTGCTGCTCAGCTTTGGCATTTTCTAATTTTTTTCTAAGGTCCACTTCGTAGTCATAGTTTCCGGTTTGTTTTGCCATAATTTTATGCTTTTGCTTTCTCGGTTTTTTCGGCGGACCGTTTTAGTTGCAATGCAGAGGCCTCGGTTTTTCGACGAAGGTCGTCTAAGTAGCGTTCGCTGTTTTCGCGATAGCGTCCAATTTGTTCTTGAAAGCGCGAACGTACTTTTTCGAGTTCTTCTTCTCCGTTTAACTTCTCACTGTTGAGTTGCTGCATGTTAGATTGGCGAACTTGCTCCAATCGTTTTGTGTGTTCGTCTCGTGTCTGTGAGATCGTAAGTTCATAGGCTTTATTGAGGTCGTTTTTGACAACCTCGTGGTGAGAAACCAGTCGATCAATTTCGTTTCGATTTTTTTCAGCAAGTTCTTTGGCCTCACGATCTTGACGTGCATTCATGACGAGTTTGGTTTGTTCGTTTCGGATTGCTTCCGTTTTGATGCTATCAGCCATGATTAGAGAGTACTGGTGAAGAAACCCGAACCTCAATAGATCAATATTGCCTGGTGGGTAAACTTGTCGTTATGCATAGATTATGAGTAAACTTCCGATTCCCGTAAAAATCTCAAAACATTCTGATTCCGAGTTATTTATAGCCTTTAGTTCTGGTGAGAATGTCATTCTACCGTTCACAGAATTGCGTTACCAGTGCCGGTGCGCAGAGTGTGTGGATGAATTTACCCGTGCACGTAAAATCAATCGAGCGTCTATCCCGGCAGATATTAAACCTGTTCGAATCGAGCCTGTTGGGCGTTATGCCATTCAGGTAGAGTGGAGTGACGGGCATCGAACCGGTATTTATTCTTACGATTTATTACTTTCAATTTCTCAACACTATGTAGCTGAGCGCAAAAAAGAGGAGCATTCATCATGTCAAACGCAAATAGAAATCTAGTATTTTTGGGCGCAAAACGCACACCATTCGGATCTTTCGGGGGATCGCTGAAAAGCTACTCGCTTTCTGATCTTACACAGTCCGCCGCAAAAGCCGCTTTGGAACAAGCAAAAATTTCTCCGACCGACGTACAGTCAGTTGTCGTGGGCAGCGTGTTGCAGTCTACCGCAGACGCTATTTATGTAGCCCGCCACACAGGGCTAAAGTCGGGTGTGCCGATTTCGGCGCCTGCTCTAAATATAAATCGTTTATGTGGCTCTGGGTTCCAGGTTTTAGTCGATGCTCAATCACAAATGTTTATAGAAGACGTTGATGTCGCCTTGGTGGGAGGGGTCGAGAATATGAGTGCTACTCCCTTCATGTTGCGTCAGGTTCGTTGGGGCTCCAAAATGGGCCATGGTGAAATTGAGGACTATCTCACAGCCGCACTGACAGACACGTATTGCGGTTGTCCTATGGCAATTACGGCTGAAAATTTAGCCGAGCAGTATAAATTGTCGCGCACTGATTGCGATGAGTACGCTCTTTTGTCGCAGCAGCGTGTAAAGGCCGCCGTAGAAAAAAACTACTTCGAGGCTGAAATCGCGCCTTTCGAAGTGATTGATGCGAAAAAAAATAAAACAACCTTAACGCAAGACGAACACCCTAAACCACAATCCACTCTTGAGAGTCTTGCAAAATTAAAGACCGTTTTCAAAAAAGACGGTGTCGTTACGGCAGGGAACGCCAGCGGAATTGTCGATGGCGCTTCAATGTTGGTAGTGGCTACGGAACAGTATGCTCAACAAAATAAGTTGAGCCCACTCGGTCGTATGGTTTCATTTGGTACGGTGGGTGTTGAGCCTTCGATTATGGGAATTGGGCCTGTAAATGCTATTAAACTCGCTTTAAAGCGAGCTAATATGACTCTCAATCAAATAGATTTAATTGAAGTGAACGAGGCCTTTGCCGCACAATACCTTGCCGTTGAAAAAGAGTTGCAGTTAGATCGTCAGATTACGAACGTCAATGGTGGTGCCATTGCGATAGGCCACCCACTAGCGGCCTCAGGCAGTCGTATTATTACGCATCTCTTATATGAATTACGCCGTCGTAAAAAACGTTTCGGAATTGGTGCCGCCTGTATCGGTGGTGGCCAGGGCATCGCAATAGTCGTCGAGGCGTTCCCTCAATAATAGAATTGGTTTGTGTTTTATGAGTGATAAAATTTCTCTACTGTTTGGTTTATTGGTCGGTATTTTTCGAGACCAATGGGTATTAGTGTCTATCTTGGTTTTTGGTTCCTTGTTTGTCGTAATAGGCATGGTTGCGCTGGCTACCTTGCGCCAGCGCAAAAAAAACGCCCGTCTATCTAACGTCAGCACACCAGATTCTCCTGCTGTACTGATTGACCGCGGGCCATCTCTCGAAGCGTCCGTTGCCTTGCCTAAAGGGCAACCGACCGTTCTCGACGGCTGGGGTTTATCCGCTACGAAGCTATTTTTGCAGGGGGCATTCGATAAAGTCTTTCGTGCGGGCTCGAGTGAGGCCTTTTTTGACGAATTAGAAGAGTTACTCATCACTGCTGACTTTGGTGTTGATCTTACCGATAAACTGATGGCGTCCATTCGAAGTGAGTTTGGGGTTGTTCTCCCAGTCGCTTCAGAGCTTCGTAATCGCACGAGAGAGTGTCTCGTGCGCACGATGCACGATCTGTTGCCTCAAGATCGTGCGTTTGTATTTTCCGCGACCGATTCTTTACCCAAGCCCCGCGTAATATTAATAGTTGGTGTGAACGGAGCCGGTAAAACCACCACCATCGCTAAATTGCTTCATTTAGTTACGACGCACGGTCGCAAAGCCTTTGTCGGCGCTGCCGATACGTTTCGAGCCGCAGCCGTCGAACAATTAAAATCATGGTGCGATCGTTTGAATATCGACGGTAATTTTCCACCAGAGCAGAGCGATCCTGCTTCGGTAGCATTTGAAACGGTTCAGCGAGGCCGTTCACTTGGGGTTGATGATATCGTTATAGACACGGCCGGCCGTCTACAAAATAAAACCAATTTGATGGAAGAATTAAAAAAGGTAAAACGCGTGATCCAGAAAGCCGATCCCACAGCCCCTCATGAGGTTTTGTTAGTTGTCGACGGATCCACTGGTCAGAATGCCACGTTTCAGGCCGCTGAGTTTAATAGTTTTTTAGATATCACCGGAATCATCGTAACAAAATTAGATGGCAGTGCTAAGGGCGGCAGCGCTTTAGCGGCCGCAGTCGCCATCAATAAACCAATTATATTTATTGGTCTCGGAGAGTCCCTGGAAAACATTAAATCCTTCAAAAAGTCAGAGTTCTTAAACGACTTATTTTCACAGCTCTAATAGCTACATGTGTCCGGTCGGCCTAGAGGCGGTCGCATTAACGGATTTAGGTCCGCCTCCTGACTGCAGATAACACAAGTAGAATATGCTAGCTCCCTCCTTACCGCTCACATTAACTCGTAGAGGCACCGCATCCGAGGCGATTAATTTTTGTTGGTAGTTTTTGTATATATAAAATTTACTATAAAAAATTAACGAGTCGCAGCAATTTTGCTTGAGTATTCGGTATGTTTACAAAAAATAACTCGTCGCGTTTTGAACTCTTCCAGCTATGTGTGGTAAACTTAGCAGTGGGTTTTCACCTAAGTTTGAGGAGCACGTCACCATCATGTCTAATCCAAACCAACAAGCGACGCCTGTTAGGTCAGGGACCGATCAGCAAACCAGTCCAACCGCTACTACCGGTCATTTTGCTAACCCTATAAAGACTCTAAGTATTTTAGGGTACCCCATATCGGTCAAGTCTTCGCTTAGTACCGATCAGATTCAGGCACTGTTGAATCGGATTAATACTATTGCTGCTCCGCTACGAAGTAGTAACAAACCCTTTATTGATCATCCGGTTAGCACACAAGAGGCACTTTTATTGGTCCTCACCATGGCCGAGCAGCTAAACACGCAGGAACTTAACGCCAGCAATGAAATTACGGCACTGAAGACTAAACTTCGTGACCTCAAACAAAAGGCGCTGCAGTTTACTTCAAGTCTAAAATCGCTCTCTGCTGCAGAGATCGCGGCTTCACAAAATACAGCTGTTATTGAAGAAGACCTTCTAAAGAAAATCGAAGCCCTTGTGCCCGCAGCAGAAACGGCTCCGAAAACGTATGCCGAATTTAACCAACAGCAAACCTGATCTCCGTCGCCACTATCGCTCTCTTCGAAAGGCTCTGTCTTTTGAACAAGTAGAATTGGCTTCAGAAAAAATTGCTAATTCTGTTACTCAGGCCATTGTCAGCAGTCGTGCTGTCGCTGATGCTGAAAAACATCGTCGAACCCTGATAATTGGAGCATACCAGCCATTCGATAATGAACCTGATTGTAAAATAATTAACGAAACTGTCCTACATGCACTAAGAACAAAGCTTCCAGCGTTGTCCGTAGGTATTGCGTACCCAAAAATATATAATAATTTAGATATTAAATATTATATATATGAAAAACAAATACATGGTCCGTTAGTAAAAAATCGCTACGGCATTTTCGAGCCTAATCCTAAGTCCTGCGGACCAAACATCACACCAAACATTCTCTTAATCCCCGGCCTTGCGTTCAACTCGAAGGGCTATCGATTAGGATATGGTAGGGGGTTCTTCGATTCATTTCTTAATAACAGTCGTAAGGACAATGAAGTGCTCGCGGCCATTGGCGTTGCTTACGATTTTCAATATGTCGATCATGACTTTCAAGAACTACATGACCACTCGATGGACGTCGTGTGTTACGAATCCCATCTTCTGATAACGTCTACGGCCTCGACGTCACCTCTTGTCTAACGATTCAACCAATCGATACCCATCCCAGCGCTAATTGGATTTCTTAATTTCTAGTGATAAAGCATGAATATGCAAAAGTTTGAGCCACAGTTGTCCCCGACACAAAAACAATTTTTAGATCAGCAATTCAATGATTTATGTTTAGGCGCTGCCGAAGTGCTTTTAGAGCATGAGCTGCGCGAGAAAATTGCAGATTCCATTCTAAATAATCGCCCCTTAATTGTTAAAGCTGGCTTCGATCCTACGGCACCCGATCTCCACCTCGGGCATACAATTCTCCTTCGTCGTCTCAAACGTTTTCAAGACTACGGACATAACGTGCATTTTTTAATCGGCGATTTTACTGGCATGATTGGCGATCCCACTGGCAAATCCGAATCTCGTCCACCGTTAACTAGAGCACAAGTTGAGCAGAACGCGCAGACTTACAAAGAGCAGGTATTTAAAATTCTCGACCCACTCAAAACAAAAATTGTCTTTAATTCGTCATGGCTTGATAAGTTATCAAGTGTGGACCTAATTAAATTAGCCGCTCAGTCGACCGTCGCTCGTATGTTGGAACGCGACGATTTTCAAAAAAGATACCGCGACAATCGGCCCATCTCGATCCACGAGTTTCTTTACCCATTACTGCAAGCGTATGATTCCGTAGTCTTGAAAGCCGACGTCGAACTTGGCGGCACCGATCAAAAATTCAATCTTTTGATGGGTAGAGAGCTTCAGAAACAACACGACCAAACACCGCAGGTAGTGATAATGAACCCGATCCTCGAGGGTACTGACGGTGTGCAAAAGATGAGCAAGAGCTTGAATAATTACATCGCCCTGAGTGATTCCTCACGTGACATGTTTGGCAAGATCATGCGCATTTCTGATGAGCTTATGCTGCGTTATTACCCTTTAGTCTCCGACTACAGCGCTAATGACGTGTACAAAATTCAGTCTGATATCCGCGACGGTTCCTTGCATCCAAAGGCAGCGAAGCTTCAGTTGGCCGAACACCTGGTTGCCCTCTACTACGGAAAAGATATAGGCCTAGCTGAAAAGGAAGAGTTTGACCGTGTTTTTGCTGCGAAAGAACGCCCTAAAGACGTAGAGTCCGTTGCAATAAACCTGATCGATAACATCACTTTGCAATCTGTAGTGGTCCCGCGCTTCGTCGATAGCAATGCACAATTTAAAAGGCTTATCGATCAAGGTGCAATTTCGTTAGATGGAATCAAGATCACTGACCCCAAATATTCTATTGTCCAGTCCGGCGATTTCTCGATTCGGATCGGAAAAAAAATATTTTTTGATCTAATCGTTAAAAAAACCTAAAAATCCGCTTGCTCGAACGATGGTTTATGACTATTTCTCACTCTACGTTTCACAATTTCTTTGAAAACTCGGTCTCAATCCAAATATTTACATTACGCTACTGTGCAACCAAAAAAAGTTGTAGATAAGCGTAAGTAACTAATTTTTAGGGGGTGTAGCTCAGCTGGGAGAGCACCAGCTTTGCAAGCTGGGGGTCATCGGTTCGATCCCGTTCACCTCCACCAAAAAAAATTAAAAATTTAGATTGACTCGATTAAGTAAAATGAATAGAAACTGATCTCTCAGCGACATGTTTTAAATTAGTTTAAAGCGCTCGTTGCTTAAATTGTTCTCTGACAACTAAATAGAGAGAAGAAATTTTAGAACAAATAGGGAAGCAATTCCGAGTTTGTTTTAGAGTTTATAGAAAATAGACAAGACAAATAGCACAGGAAAACAAGAGACAAGAGTAGTTTAGGT
>CAZYPH010000120.1:0-6579 GCA_964649095.1 uncultured Oligoflexia bacterium
CACCAAACACATGATCCCAACACAAGACTAGAATGACTGGTTGTATTTGTTTGCTGAGTTGAGTTCTGCGAATCGCCCCGACCTAAGTGCAAAACACTATACCGGTTAGCCAAAAAACCATCGTTAGTATGAGAAGTGGCGCCATCGATAAGTACCACGGATTGCCCGCGATGGGCTGGAGGTGCAAAATCGGCAATAGCTGAGAACGAAATCGTCACTTCATAATCATCGGCAACAGGAGCCCCCATTACTATCGCAGAGGTTGGGGCCAGAAATGCGCTACAATCATAACGCTGGTCACCAAACTGCAGTACAACCCCTGGTTGTTGAATACCCAAAAAACCCATTCGAATGTTATTGGGCACCACACCTTCGTGATGATCTGAAATCCATTCGCGAAAACTAATTTCAGCATTTGCATCCGTGGCCAAAACCGATTGGCCACCTAAAACAAAGCCGAAAAAAATCAGAAATATATATATATAATTAAATTTATTTTTTGATCCTACCCAACCACCCAAAGTCATGACGCCAATCAAACATCTTTTATGCGGAGCGTAAATATACTAGGCTATTTTTTCGATGTGGTCTCGCGCAGTTAATTGCAGAGCATTTAACGCAAGTTAAACAAGACGGACCGAACAGCTTCAATCACTTTGGTTTGATCGCCCTCACTGAGGTTAAAAAATACGGGTAATCGAATCAATTGATTGGCCAAAATTTCAGTATTTGGCAAAACATCATTTGTGCGGACCGACACAGACCTTCCAAACGGCGAGGTATGCAATGGCAAGTAATGAAATACAGCCGAGACACTGCTAGCCTTTAACGCAGCAATCACTCGGGCACGATCGATGTGACGAGGCAAAACCATCGCAAAAATATGACCATTTGGTGTTACATCAGGGTTGAACGACAATACGTTAACACCAGTCTGTTGCAAAACCTCTAACAACTCTCGATGGTAACGATCGCAAATCGCCACACGCCGCGCGGTAATTTCTTCTAAATAGGGCAACTGTGGTTTTAAATATGCCGCATTGAGCTCACTTAAAACGTAGCTCGAGCCTAGATCTACCCACGTATATTTATCGACCAATCCCTGAAAAAAGGCGCGCCGATTAGTACCCTTCTCACGCAAAATTTCTGCACGCGTAACAAACGCGTCATAAAGACCTCGCTGTTTTAAACGATTACCAATTACAAGCGCACCACCTTCGCCAGCAGTAACGTTTTTTGTGTCATGGAAACTGATACAAGCCAAATCACTCCACGTCGGCATGGGGCACTTTTTATAGAGGGCTCCTAGCGATTGCGCTGAATCTTGCAATAGATACAAACCATGGCGCTCACATATTTCAGAAAGCTGCTCAAGATTGGTGCAATTTCCCGCATAATCAACAGCCAACACAGCCTTCGTGTTTTTCGAAACTAATCGTTCAACTTCAGAAATCAGGATATTTCCCGAAAGATCGACATCAGCAAATGCAATTCGCGCCCCTCGCAAAACAAACGCGTTGGGCGACGACACAAACGTAAAGCTGGGCATGATAATTTCATCGCCGGATTTAATATCTAACAAAAAAGCCATCATCTCTAAGGCATGCGTGGCCGAGGTAGTGAGCATGGTCGCCGTGCCAAAATACGCACTCAACCACTCTTCACAGAACTGACCAGAAGGCCCATTACCAGACAGGCTGCTTTGGCTAAAAACGGATTGGAATTGATCAAGATGACTGGGTACACGGGTCGATTTATTAAACGGAATCATCGGTATTCTCGAATCATTTGTTTGGCGACACCTAAAATAAATAAGGGGTTCGTTCTAAAATAACGAGCCGCGAGGCGACGTGGCTCACTCATCAAACGGAACAACCACTCCAGACCCACCTTTTGCATCCAGACTGGTGCACGTTTTTTGGTGCCCGCGAGAAAGTCAAAAGCGGCCCCAACCCCCAAAAAAACACCACCATATTTACCATTACAATAACGACTAGCTTTCGCTATAAATAATTCCTGTTTAGGGGCGCCAAGCCCCACCCAAATGAAATCTGGCTTTTCAGCCATAATCGCATCAAGCTCTGCTTGTTCGGCTGCATTCAAATCAAAGCCAGTGTCATTCAACGGTGTTGTAACAAGAGATCGAAACGGCGGGCTATAAAACCCGACGATTTTCGCCCTAGGGTAGTGGGTAGTAGTATTCTTTTTGATAGCGTCTAAAACATTGGGAGTGGAACCATAGAAATAATGACTCACCCCACTCGGCTGCCGAAGAATGGCATCTAAAATATCTGGACCGGCCGCACGTCCACGAATTTTGGGCTGTTTTAAAATTTTTGATGCCCAAGATAAGGGCACACCATCGGCCGTGGCTAACGCACTTGCATTCATGACATTCTGTAGGCTTGGGTTATACATTCCCTCAACCACCGTATGAACGTTGGCGACACAAACATAATAGCTTTGTCTTGTCTGACGCGATTCTTCAGCAAGAGTTCGCAAGGCCTGAACCGTCTCAGGTAAATCGAAAGTGGAAATATGGGAGCCTAAAATACAAGCCCGATTCTGCCGTAATGAACTCATTGGAAAAAACGTACTGAAGCCTACTGAAATTGCCAAGCGCCAGCTGGTCAAGTTTGTAGCAAAACGTTAGCGTAGAACTTCATGTTGTCGATCATTACGGTTACAAAAGACGACCCACTTGGTTTTTTTCAGACACTAAAGACCATCGCTAGAATTCCTCAAACACTGGCCGTGGATTGGGAGTGGATTCTTGTCGACTCTAGCAACACACCCATTTTTGAAACCAACTCGTATGAGATAAAAGTATTATTGCGAGATCGCGCGTTATCGCACCAGCACATCGCCATGGCCCCAAGTGGCATCTACGCTGCAATGAACAAGGGCCTTGAAGTCAGTAAGAAAAAGTATGTGTGGTTTCTAAACGGTGGTGACACGTTAATTTCGGCGGCCGCTTTATCGAATGCGCTGCGCCTGTTTGAACATCATGGCGATGCGCCGATACTATTGAGTCCGACAGCACTAGTCGCAGGAGGCCGCCAGATAAAGGTACACCAGACATCGAATATTGTTTGGGGTCTACTTGGAAAAAATAGAATCTGTCATCAGGGAATCATATACAAAAAACATAATATAAAGGAATTTGATACTAGTTTTAAAATTGCTGCGGACTACAAACACCTTCTAGAGCTTTTGGCCCTTGGCAAGCCCCCTGTTGTGTCATCCGAAATTTTTGCTGGCCATGATACTTCAGGGATATCTAACCAAAATTGGCGTTTGGCATTTAGCGAATTTTACCGTGCTTTTGACCACGTTTCGAAACAACAGGCACTACCGAGATCGTTCCGTATGGGTTTTTATGTGCTGTATCTATTTGAGCGTTATGTGCGCCTTCCGGCGGTCAAATGGCGCCAATCCCGCGAATCACCGACAATACCGTCTTAACGGCAATCGCAAAATCAACAAGTAACGAACAGTTGTCGATATAAAAGAAATCGTACTCAATGTTAGCGTGAATAGGCTCGGCACGCACAGCACTAATTTGCCACACCCCTGTAATACCGGGCTTTACCACTAAGCGCTGCCGTTGAAACTCGTTGTACTGCGCAACAATAAAGGGCATTTCTGGACGAGGCCCTACAAAACTCATGTCACCACGCCACACGTTGTAGATTTGTGCCAATTCGTCAAGACTTGTGCGTCGTAACCAACGACCAATACGGGTAATACGTGGGTCACTACTGTCATTGGGTGTCACAGCGTACTGCGGGGCCTGAACATACATGCTACGAAACTTATATAGAGAAAACTCTTTGCCGTTTAAACCAACACGCTTCTGCTTAAAAAATATAGGGCCCGAAGAATCAAATTTAATCAAGGCGCCAATAATTAAAACCAAAGGCGCTAGCGCAACAAGCAGAACCGAACTAGTTGAAAAATCGATTATGCGTTTTAAAATTAGATAGTAGCGCCCAGCCACAACATGCTTGCGGCGCAGTAGAGGAATGCCGCCGATCTCAAAGCTCTCGTAACGCTGCCCTAATTTTTCGTAATCATTGGGCACAATGGCGTAAGTGAGACCACTTTTTACGCAGTGTTCAACAATTTCACGATTGCGGTCAAATCGCGCTGTGGGTAACGCAATAAAAACGAGATCTACATCAAACTTCTCGAGTGCGCGGTCTAAAAAATCTTCCGATCCAAGCACGGGCACACCATCTTTAGGGCAAGCCCCACGCCACTTTAACTTAGTGCCATGTTTAGTCGTATCGTCATCTAAAAAACCAAGTGGATAAATTCCCAGAGCAGGGCTCTGCAAAAGACGTTTGGCTAACTGAACCCCCGTGTGGCTAGCGCCATAAATAAATGCCCGCTGCTGAGAAATACCGCGTTGATGAAACTGTATATGCAGATAATAGAATATCTGTCTTTGTAGATATAAAAGAACGGGTGCTGCAATCAAAGCAATCGTGAATGTCAAACGAGAGGTCAAAAACGAACGGACATAAAATGTGAGACCAAAGACAACTACGGCGGCATAGAATCCAACCCGAAAAATTCCCTTTAACTCTTTAATGTTTAATAAACTAATCTCACGTCGGTAGAGCTTTTCATGTTCTAACAAAAATAAATAAAGCACAGCTGCTACAACCGAGACCCAGACATACTCCTCAGGACGTTGTGGTGAGCGCCCCTCAGAGTAATTATTATACCAGAAGTAAGTTGCATAATACGACAACGCCACCGTAATGAAATCGGCAACGACTTGAGAGCCTGTAATAATAAATCCCAAATACTCTCGTTTAAGATGTAAGGAGCTGCGATTGGAACCTGATGCGTTTGTTGTCATAGCGGTAGACAGATCCTAGTGGAATCCCGGAGTCGATTTGTTTGTTAACCCTACAATGTTATTGGGAAGTGCATTTAAAATACCAAATGACAGCCAAAAGAAGAAGACAACATAGTTGCTCTCAAAGGCAATCTGAAAGGCAGCGTATAATGCTCCGTTCGACAAAACGAATAAGAGTAATTGATAAAACTCTAAGTCAGACCTGTCGATATCCGTATTATTATTTAATACGCGCCACCGAGTAAAAAACCGCCAAACTCCCGGCAAAAACCAAGTTAAAAACAATGCAAGCCCCAGCAAACCCGTGCGCGCTAAAAGCGTCAAATACGAATTATGCGGCCCGTTAATGGGTTTTCCATTTAGGGTAACTAAATTAGGGTCCGGGTCGTTCGCAAATTCGCCGTTATTAGGACGATCGTCACGTATTTTACTTGGCACCTCAGGCACCATACCTTGGCCGACTAGAATAGTTTTTGTCGATCCCGCCCAATCTTCAATGGTTTGTTTCCAAATAAAACGCCGAAAACGGGCCTGAAAATACTGATTATCGGGTTGATTATGCAAAGGCTTATCTTCACCATGCTGCAAAGCACTTAATGCGGATTCTTTGATAGGGTCTGAGGACCCCGAAAACTGGTAGTAGGATACCACTAAAACAATCGTGAGGGTTACAATCCACCAGCCTACAATCGCCTTCAATGATGGCACGATCGTGAGACGTTCTTTCGACAAAAGCCGCAAAGTAGGAATCAAAATCGAACTAAATACGAGCTGCACCAATACTACCCTCTTTAGATGGGTGAACCACATCACGACGAATGGACCCGCCGAAAGCAGAAACCAACCAAATAGACGACTATATAATCGAACGCGACTGAGAGGGCGGTGTTTTTGATGCACTACACCTTCGAAATAATAAAACGCCAATGGCCCCAAAGATAAATTCGTCAGAATGGTCCAAGGCAGTTTTTGGTCAATATCGGCATCGATAAACATGGCCGTTGGCTGCATAAAAACGAACTGAAAAAAGAATACGACTACCTGAATCGCCACAGCAAACGTAAACAGACGACGCAAGCTACTTACGGAATACAAATGAGCCAGTATATAACCAAAAAATACATACTGAATTATATATATAAAAAACGCGTAGTGCTGTAATATCCGTGTTAGTATTTTTTCTTGGCCTACCATTGTAGAAAGATCAACGTAATACAAATCTATAAAAAGGTGCCCGGTAGCCCATGCAAAGAGACCAAGAAGTAGGGCGTTTGTTTTAAGAAAACGCGCTCCCCATTTTAAAAAAGTTCGCCACCCTGCAGACACCGACAAGCACGCTAACGCCACGACAACCATAGCTTCAGACAGATAAACGGGTCCATATATACGAATCTTTGAAAAATCCCGGTAAAATAGGGCAAAGCCCACAAACAGGGCCCACGTCAAGATTAACGCCATACGGTAGAAGACGGTCGTTTTTAACATTTAGGACACCCCAAAATAGATGCTACTCGGGCCGTTTAGATTGTACTCTTAAACCCAACTCGGCTTTGACGACCCAGACCCACCACAGACTGATTAACGATAGAATGGGTCGCATCAACACTACGTCAAAAGTCATCACTTGCGCTGCCACAAAAACAATTAATACCCAGAAGGTTTTACTGCGAGCGACCGTTGAGCGAAACATCAAATGCAAGAGATAACCC
>CAZYPH010000121.1:0-6547 GCA_964649095.1 uncultured Oligoflexia bacterium
GTGTACACTCCGGTTTTCGCCCCAGAAACTTCCTTGTCTGAAGCCAAAATCCCGCGCTTAACACAGAAGTTAAATGAGTTCGCGGCTCCCTCGCTTACGGCCACGCGCCTCGCATCTGCCCCATTATCCAGCCAAACGCTGGCGTTGTATTGGGTGGGTGAGACTTCCTTGTCTGAAGCCAAAATCCCGCACTTAACACAGTAGAGTAATTACTTCGCGCATCGGCTTCGTTTCATTGGAAATGCCGTGCAGCTTGCTGCACGGCGGTCACTGGCTCTCGCGCGCCTCGCATCGCATCGCATGCCCGCCCATCGCATCGATCCCACTAGGCCCATTCTCCAGCCAAACGCTGGCGTTAAATTGCGGGCCTAGGGTTTGATAATGGGGGCCGTCGCTTTCGGTGCAGATTCAGAAAAAGTTTCGCTCGGAGTGGTGCTGTATTGGTAATCAGTTTTGATTGTGCGATACTTTTCTGCGTATGCAGCTCAGTCAATCCATCCCCAACGCTAGCTCAAAAGTATCTGATATTTCTCTTAACGACTCTGTCGAACAAAAAACACCTCATGTTGCGCAAGGCGTTGTAAGTTTTGAAGAGCAAAAAATTTTATTGCAAGAAATTGCGGCCGATATTTTTGATGTTTGTGTGGTGGGTTCGGGGGTTGAGGCGCTGCCGCTTTGTGAGCGTTTGTATCAGGCCGGAAAAAAAGTGCTGTTCGTTGCACCCGACGAACCGCATTTAGCAGGGCGTGCGTTTATTAAAGCAACTCAACTTAGCGCGGCCCCATCCCAGCCGCCAGCGCCGGTAGATCAAGTCGCTGACGTCGCGGCTGAGGTTCAGGCAAAAGAGGCCTCTAGCACCCCATTGAGTGCCTTTTATTTCGATGCCCGCAGCGCTAAACGTTTTAAAGCGTATGCAGCTGTAAAAAAAGAATTTGGTCCGCAAGAAGAGCTGTTTTTCGCCGAAAAAATCGCCCTGCCGTTAGAGCAGAAATACGACGACCACACGTCGCACGTTCAAGAACGCGCCTTGGGCGCGTACCGTAAAATTATGCAAACCTTGGCGCAGGACCTGCCTTCCGTGGTTATCGAGCGTGGGTATTCTGCCGACGCGGCAGACCAGCAGCATGCCGAGGCCAGTCTCGGCCGCGCCGACGTTTCTGATATGGGAGACATGCCCAACAACGCATCAGCTCTGACAGCCACAACAACTTCCGCCAAATGGCTGGCACTAGCTGGCGCTGTTTTAGAGTCGGTAGTGGCTGCGCCGAATCTTGAGGCCGTGCAGTCGATTAACGTTGTGTGCCATAAGCCGCACGATGAGCCGCTCGATCAAAAGAAGCCACAACATATAAAAAGAAGAATATCTAAAATTATAAATATAAAAGCCAAAGAATTTCACTTCGTGATGCCGTTAGAAGAATGGACGCGGGCGCTTTCGTTTGATCTCGTGCCTGAAGACTTAAAACCTCAAGTTGATGCCTTTAATAACGCGTTTTTAGCGCCCTTACGTACGGTAACGGCCCAAAGTGGTTACACGCTGACGTACAAACACACGGCCGATTATACCGGTTTTCCCGATGACTGGAGTGCCTGGTTAGTCGTGCCCGTCATTGCTAGTGCTGAGAAACAAGACCGTTCGCATGTAGTGGGGCGGTTTTTTAAGAATCCACTCACTCAAGAATTAGAATCGTATTGGATTAGTTTACTCTCTGACGACCAGGTTGAAGACAACAACGAGATTTTGAAGAAAATCAAACAAGCCAAACGAGCCATTGAACGGGCGTTGCCAGGTTTTGTTGAGTCGATCGTTTCAGAGTCCGTAGGGTTTGAGCCCCGTTTGTTTGTGCGATCGAAAACAGGGACTGCAAAAAAAACGTCAAAAACAACTGAATTAGCGCCGCTTTCACAATCATCTGACGCCATTTTAAATACATTTTTTTATATATAATAAAGAGGTAATATATGAAGCCTGTTCGTACTCACACCTGTGGGGCTCTAGATAAAAGTCATGTTTCGCAAACGGTTCTCTTAACGGGTTGGGTGGCTAAACGTCGTGACCATGGTGGCGTTATTTTTTTCGACCTACGCGACCGTTATGGGTTGACACAGGTGGTGATTGATCCCTCGCATCAGGCCGCGCACGAGGCCGCTTCGAATGTTCGACAAGAGTATGTCATTGCAGTGAAGGGCACGGTACGTGCGCGTCCCGATGGCATGCAAAACACCAAGCTTTCGACCGGGGCTATTGAAGTCGCTGTCGAAGAATTGAAAGTCCTTTCCGTATCAAAACCGTTGCCGTTCCCGTTAGACGAAGAGGGCACCGTGTCTGAAACGCTGCGTTTAAAATACCGGTATCTAGATCTTCGTCGTGGGAATTTGCAGCGCAACTTAATTACGCGCCACAAAGTGATGCAGGTCGTGCGCCGGTTTTTAGATGAAAATCAGTTTTTGGAAATCGAAACACCAATTCTCTACAAGAGCACACCCGAAGGCGCCCGTGACTTTATTGTGCCTTCACGCACCAATCCAGGGGCCTTTTATGCCTTGCCGCAGTCGCCACAGACATTAAAACAACTTTTGATGGTTGCGGGCTTTGACAGGTATTTTCAAATTGCGCGCTGCTTTCGCGATGAAGACTTACGTGCCGAGCGCCAGCCCGAGTTTTCACAAATCGATATTGAGATGTCGTTTGTTGATGAATCGGTGATTTTTCCACTCTTTGAAAAAATGCTCTACCGCATTTTTAAAGAAGTGCGCGGGGTTGAGATTCCCGTGCCGTTTGCACGTATGTCGTACGACGATGCCATGAAATATTACGGCGTAGACAAACCCGATACGCGTTTTGATTTGAAACTCTCCGAGTGGAATAACATCTTTGCAAAATCCGAATTCAACGTCTTTAAACAAGCGATTGCAACGAATGGTTTGGTAAAAGGCTTGGTCGTGAAAGGTGCGCACGAAAAGTTTTCGCGTAAAGATTTAGACGAATACACCAAACAAATTATCGCTTTAGGGGCCAAGGGTCTGCTTTGGTATAAGTTTGCGGCCGATGGTTCGGTAAGTGGCCCGGCGGCGAAACACTTGTCTGATGCCGAGCGCACTGCTTTAAAAACCGAGGCCAACGTCGATGCCGGTGACGTGGTATTTATCGTGGCCGATACGGCGCGCATCGCCAACGACACGTTGGGTACGCTGCGCCTGACGATTGGTGAAAAGTTAGGTCTTATTGATCACTCGGCGTTTAACTTTTTATGGGTGACTGGGTTTCCACTACTGCAGTTCGAACCGGGCGATAATCGTTGGTATGCCTGCCACCATCCGTTTACGTCGCCCACACCAGAACATACAGAAAAACTCATGCGTGGTGAAGATCTGGGCGGCATCAAGGCCAGCGCCTATGACATCGTATTAAACGGTATCGAGTTAGCCGGTGGTAGTTTGCGTATTTATAATCAAGACGTGCAAGCCGCCATGTTCAAGGCTCTTGGCCTGTCGTTAGAAGAAGCGCATGAGAAGTTTGGATTCTTTTTAGAGGGCCTACAATACGGCACGCCGCCGCACGGTGGTATTGCGTTTGGGTTGGACCGTCTCGTGATGATTCTAGCCGGCACCGACGCCATTCGCGAAGTCATGGCGTTCCCAAAAACCCAACGTGGTCAGTGTTTGATGAGCGAGAGCCCGTCAGAAGTCACTCCCGAGCAGTTGACCGAGCTGCATGTGCACGTTGTAAAACCAAAAAAATAAATAACTCGCGCAAAGTAGAAACCACAACATGGCACATTTAAACACCAGCACCACGAAAGCCACTGACACCCGCGACATAGAATTTTCATGGCGCACCCGGCGCGCGTGGTTGCAGACCTTAAAAACCAGCCCAAACGAGCCCCAAAAGCCCTCAGCACACTTTGACGCTGTCATCGTGGGGGGCGGCATTGTGGGTACGGGGCTTGCGCGCGAGTTGCAACTGCGAGGACTCAAGACGTTGTTGGTCGAAAAGGCCGACTTTGCTTCAGGCACATCGTCGAAGTCGTCTAAATTGATTCACGGTGGTTTGCGTTATCTTGAAATGTTGGATTTTGGGTTGGTGTTTGAGTCGTTATCCGAACGGCACTGGTTATTAAAAACCCATCCGCATTTGGTGCAGCCATTAGAATTTAATTTGCCGATTTATGCAAAAACACTAGCCCCCAAGGGCGCGCGTTCGAGCGCATTACTGGGTTTAGGGCTTTGGCTCTACGATGCGCTGAGTTTGTTTCGTACCCCGTTTTTTCACGGTAAATACGCGTCAGATGTTGTGCAAAAAAAGTTTCCCGGCATTTTAACAAGCGGTCTCAAGGGCAGTTATTTTTACGCCGACGCCATGATGTTAGACGACGAGCTAGTTTTGGAATGCGCCTACGACGCTGTTCGACGAGGGGCCTGGTGTTTGAATTATGTCGAAGCCACGCACGTACAAAAAAAGGCTTCTGGCCATGGTTTCCAGCTGCGCTTACAAGACACTTTGCCTGGGGCTGCTAGCGAGCCCTTTGAGGTCACGTGCGATGAAGTGATTTCGTGTGTCGGCCCGTGGACGGAACAATTTGGCGATAACGTGGCTTTAGGCGCTGAACGAAAATTAAAACCCTCGAAGGGCGTGCATTTGATTTTTCCGTACCATCGCCTACCGGTGGATAGTTGCCTTGTGATGTACGCCGCCGATGGCCGCATCGTGTTTGCGATTCCACGCAAAGATTTTGGCAGTGGCGCTGAGGTCGTAATCGTTGGCACGACCGACTCGAAGTCGCACGCCCCGATTGAACAAACCACGACTGATGCCGACGATCGGCAGTATCTTTTAAACGTGTTAAACGCGTATTTTCCAAAGGCGCGTTTTGTTGAAAACGATATCATTGCCGAATATGCCGGCATTCGGCCGCTGTTAGACGAAGGCAAAGAGTCGGAAGCCAAAACCTCACGCGAACACGAAATCTGGCGCAATAAAGCCGGTATCGTATTTATGGCCGGCGGCAAATACACGACGTTTCGAAAAATCTCTGAAGAGATTGCGGATTTTACGTTTCCAAATTCAAAGTGCCGAAGCGACAACCGTGCGCCGTTATCGCGACCTGAATTGTACGCAAAATTATTCCAATCGGGCGACCCTGTTTGGGGTAAATACACCACCGCGTATTTTGATTATAAATTGCGTCACCATTGCCCGGTGGTGTGGGACGATGTTTGGTTCCGTCGCTCACCGGTTTGGATGTTGGGCCGCGAGACGCCATCCCTGGCGCCTCAAGCACGCAATCTGTTAGAAAAAATGTGGTCAGCCTTCCACCACACAAATGCCGACGCCGTGTGATTACGGACGACGTTGTGTGGGTGTGAGCTTTTGTATCAGTGCGGCCAATTTAGTGCGGATCGTAGCGTTCGCGAATACGGGATCGTTCTGGTTATTATTGCTGTCGTTACCCGCGCGCTCGGCAAGAATGCGCGCCCAAATTGCACTGTAACTGTGCGCAAAAGAATCACGCCACTCCAGTACTTGGCGCAAACTCAGACCACCTGGGGCCGTATTTTGGCCACGCCCAAACCAACGCGTCAAACGGCTTCTAGCGCGGGCCCACCAAGAACCCTGCTCGCGTAAGGCTTGATCGCTTGCCCTCAAAAGATCGGCATGGGTTTGAAAGGTCCAGCGTCTTACGAGCGCTTCTACAATGGCATTGTAGTCGTCGGCGGTAGGAAAGCCGACGGCTGGATTTAATGCTAACGGGTACTCGACGGGCCTTTGATTCAGGTGCTCCAACACATAGTCTAACGCCACGGTGACTAGTTGAGTCTGTGTCGCAGTGAGTGCGGTCGGTGCGTTCTCTTCGGTCCCACGCGCATTGATCGCCGCAAGCGTGCTCGAAACGGCGCGTAGAGGGTGCGTTTCGGGTAATCCCATAGCCTCGGCCCCAATCGCGGGGTTTAGAAAATCAGCATAGTTTCGTACCACCGCGGTAGCTGTGGGATTGGCGTTTGGATGCGCAAGAACGGTTGTTTTTAATAATAGGCCGCGGACAACCTGAGAGAGTTGTCTAAAAAACGGGTCGGACGGCGGTGTGCCCTCGGGATGCGGCTCACCCGTCCACTCTAAAGCCTGCCGTGGAAGTGCGCCCACGTTCGGGTTGTGGCGGTTCAGTTCCGCTAGGAGTGCCGAGAAGACTTCCGGAGCCTTCGCATCGACCGCTGTGATTGTGGTTTGGCCTGCATTATCTGAGATGGTAAGGCCGCCTACGACCGTGGTTAACAAGGCCGTAAGAGAGAGGTTTGGATTACCCTGCTGGACCGCGCGGAGTGCTTGGACCAGTTCATGAGTAAAGGCGTCTACTGCTGCGCGGGTGCCAGGGAGGTTGCTCTCGGTTAACGCTACCGTGCTCGTTAATACGCGGTAACTTCTTAAAAAATGTTGAAAAGGAATGTTATATTAACCCTGCCACACAGGATAATTTGATTCAAGAATTATATTGCCCGCCTGCTGGAACGACAATACCCAACTCGACGCCATGAAAACAAAATACTATTT
>CAZYPH010000122.1:0-6519 GCA_964649095.1 uncultured Oligoflexia bacterium
GGAGGCGATGTGACTAAGCTGGCCAAAAACGGCCAGCGCAGGAACTCGCCGACTGCCACCGCGCGACTTGTCTCGCGGACTGTCTACTCCGCGAGGCTATGCCTCGAGGAACTTCCAATGTCCAAAGCAGATGGGCCTTTTTCCGGATGAACTATTTAACCCCAATCCCCCGCGTCCTCAGTAGGTAGCCTACTCAAGTCCGCATTAACAGGGCGGCAGGTGCCGGTCCAGGCCATGGTTTGGTAACCGCGGTCATGGCCGTGTCGCACTTTGTGTGATTTTAACACGACGTGCGACATGGCATTGTAACCCAGTTCCACGGCGCGCACGGCTAGGCGTAGTAGCAACGTCTGGCGGTCGGGGGCCTCGTCGATAGTCACTAATTCGTCATGTTCTTCTTCAATTGGCAGGCGTCCACGATAGGCTTTGCTGAAATACGGCAATTCTTTGGCCTCAGCGAGTCTTTGCTCTTGAAGTTCTAGTAACGGTTTTGCGTGTTTCGTAGAGCAGTCTGCGCAAAAGTCTTGAGCGTTTAGTTTTGCGAACATCGCTTGCACTTCTTTCGACCACTCAAACGCCGCCTCGTCATGCATCACGACGCAGTTTTTACAGAGTAACGCAAAACACACGTCGCAGTTGTAGATCATTTTTTTATAGTGTTGCGAGCCGCAGAAACTGCAGGCCGGTAAAACAAGATTAGATTCGGGAGAGGTCTCAATTGGAGTTCGCATGGTGCCCCATCTTACACTAGGTGGGTTTCAGAGGCGACCCTGATTTTAAAAAAAATAACGATATGCGTCGTGACAGCGAGGCTGCAAGATCTACAATAATAATCAGTATTTCAGTGAAAAATGGGCTTGGGCGTCTACGTGGGCGAATGCCCCTTAAATATATAAAGGAAAATAGATATGCATTTTCGTAAATGGATAACCCGTGGGGTTATATTGCAGGCTGGCGTATTAGTAGCATTGGCGCAGATGGCGGTTGCACAAGGTGACGCTGGGTGTGGTTTGGGGTCTGTGGTTTTTACGTCTAATAAAAAACTACCTCAACTGTTGGCCGTTACTACTAATACTACGTTTGGCAGCCAAACGTTTGGTATCACCACTGGCACGTCGAACTGTAAGGCCAATGGTATTGCCATGGTAGATCGTGAACAGATTTTTTATGCTGAAAATAATTTTGATGCGCTTTTAACCGAAATGGCACAAGGGCGTGGTGAACACCTAAATGGCTTGGCCACGTTAATGGGTTGTGATGGCATGAACCAGTCTGCCTTTGGTGCTATGACGAAGAGTCGCTACAAAGTTTTGTTGCCTACACCCAACACAACACCAGTACAGATGTTAGAGAGTCTGCGCCACGAGCTTCGCAATAATACAGATCTTGCGAATGTCTGTTTGAGAGTGTCGTAAGACGTTGTTGTCTGAATAGTGTTCTTTTGTGAGATGTTGCCTTGGCATCTCACAAAGGAATATTCTAATATATAAATATTTATATATAGGGATTTGGTTGAATTTTTTGCATCGTTCTCTCTTCGTTTTTTTTGCTATAGTCTGTAGCCTAAATACTATAAGTTACGCCGAATTTTCTGACACACGCCTGCAAGAGATTGCACGCTCGAATGCTTGGCTAAATTTGCTGCATTATGCGCCCGAAGGCCGCTTGCGTGGATCACGTTTGAAGTCTGAGGTAGACTCGAAAGAATTTTTTTTACATCCTCAAGGTCATATTGATGCGTATGCGGAGTTGATGGCTAGCATTCATGAAATGCAGGCTTTACCCGACCCATCAGTAGGGCACAAAAAAATTGGGCCCATTCAACAAACCATCTATTGCGCCATGCCGGCGCGACGGCATTTTTTAGAGCAACAACTTGGTATCGTATTTCCACGACAAACGTGTCGTGAGTTCGACACCTGGATCAAAGCGCTGGCGCCGCAAACGATCACACTGGTTTTTGCGGCGGCCTATTTGGGTAATCCGGGCTCGATGTTTGGGCATACGTTCTTGCGCTTGGATTCTAAGTTTAACGACCAGCCGATACTCAACCACGCCATTGATTTTTCGGCGCATACGGGGGCTGATGCTGGGCTGTTTTACGCCATAAATGGATTGTTTGGACTGTATCGCGGTGGGTATTCTATTGGGCCCTTTGCGACAAAGGTGCGTGAGTACACGGCCATCGAAAACCGTGATTTGGTCGAATACAAACTGAATCTCAAAGACGACGAAATTCAACGCCTCTTAGAACATACCTGGGAAATGGGGCTGGCGTATTTCGATTACTATTTTTTGTATGAAAACTGTTCGTACCATTTGTTGTCGTTATTAGAAGTAGCGCGGCCAGGGTTGGCACTTCGTGGGGAATTTCCGTTGTGGGTGATACCGACTGAGACCGTACGCCTATTGTACGCGTCGGGTTTAGTGAGTGGCGTGGAATTTCGAGGTGCTTTTGAAAAGAAATTGAATTTTCAGTACCGCCTACTTTCAAAAGAGGCGCAGAGAGTTTTTGATGAGAGTCTAGATAACCGCTCTGGTGCGCGTTTTGAAGACATAAGTCGTTTCAATGTACCCACGTTTGACCTAGTTTTAGAATATTTAACTTTTGATCGCTACCGACAACGTCGTAACGAAACAGAAGCCGATAAAAAAGAACGGCATACTCTGTTGGTAAAACGAGCTGAGATTGCAAACACAGATAGTGATAGCAATGTTCTGGCGCTTCATGAAAAAATATTGAGCGACCGCGCGCGACCCGAACTAGGCGAACCACCTATGAAGTGGAGTATGGGGGTGGGCGCGTACGCTAAATCTCGGTTTGTAACGTTACGTGGGCGTTTTGCGTTGCATGATTTGTTAGAGCCGATTCCAGGGTATTTGCCCGACACTACGCTAGAGTTGATGTCTGTAGAAGCCCGCTTCTATGACCAGAGTCATAAGTTGGTTTTGGCGAATTGGACTTTGGTGAACTTGGAGAGTTATACTCCTAAAGAGCGTTTCTCGAATGCCTTGGCCTGGGTGGTTCGCGTGGGCGCACGTACTATGCCTGATCTGGTTGAACGGCCCCTTAATAATGCGGTTCACGTTTTGGGGGGTGTGGGTAAGTCGTACCAGTTGCTACCATGGGTGACACCGCGAGTAAGTGTAGTCGGTTTGTTGTTAGCACAACTAGATTACGCAGGAGTCTTGCAAAATAATTTTCGTTTAGCCCCAACGGCAGAGTTGTTGGTGCTTGTCGATGGGCATCGTTTGAAGTCTCGCTTTAGTAGTCAGTGGGCGCAGTATGTAGTGGCGCCACAGTTTACGTGGGCGAATCAGGGCGTAGTGGCGTGGAGTGTGGCACCACGTTTTGAGGTGCGTGCTGAGGGTAAACATTGGTTGTTTGGTCGAACACTTGGTGTTGAGGGGCGGCATGCGCGGTCTGAGTTTAGTATTCATCTTGGGTATTATTTGTAGTGGATGTGCTGGTTGGTATTTTCATCCTAGTAAAGAAGAGGCCCCGGTCTATCGAGATGGGCATTTGATTGATCACCATGAAATTACCGTGGCGAGCGATTCGCGTATCTTGCACAGTGTTTACGTGCATGCGTCTAATCCAAAAAAACTCTTTGTATACTTTCATGGTAATGCCGGCAACATAACAACGCATTTGCCAGCCCTCTATTGGTTATTAAATCACAATTTTGATATATATACTTTTGATTATTCAGGGTTTGGTCGCTCAACTGGCTATGCAAATTTTGAAAATGCTATAATTGATAGCAAAGCGGCGCTGAAAAAGGCGTTGCAGTTTGCGGGAGAAAAGAAAATATCTGAAGTGGTCGTAATGGGTAGTAGCATGGGTGGGCATCTGTTGTTGCATGCGTTGCGAGATTACCGGGCGAGCGCGAAAATTAGCCACGTGGTTTTAGATTCTACTTTTTGTTCGTTGAAGACCGAAGTGCAACATGTGTTGTCGCAATCGTTGTTGTTTATGGCCGTATTTCCTGTGATTCTACCTATCGTGGCTTTTCAGCTGAACCTTGCCGAGAGCTGTGACGTTTTAAACGAACTTACGATACCCACCATTATTTTGCACGATTGGCAGGATACCGTCGTTGGTAGTACAAACGCTCGAGAGATCATGCAAAACACAAAAAATATTAAAGCAGTGCTAGGCCTAAATGTAGGTCTGCATGCAAACATGCTGTCGATTTATGAAGTGCGCGAGTGGTTGATGGCACAGTTACAAACAAAACTGTAGTGCGGGGTTTTAGTGTCTACGTATATAAAAAAAAACATATCTAAAATACTAATCATCTTAGTCGTTATCGGACGATTAGCCTACGCCTTTAACTCTCAATCGCGCGCGTGGATCGACGAAGTGTGGGTCATGATGGAACCTGCATTTTTTAAAGTGACGGGTTTTGGTTATTTAAATCGAGATGATTGGGGGAGCCCACCCTATGGTATTCGTTCTTGGATTCCCCCTCTGATACTAAGCTCCTGGTTGAAAATGTTGCACGCAATCACGCGGTTCTGGAGTACCCATAATGGTGTTCTTGTTATTGGTCTGGTGCGTGTCAGTATTGGTCTGCTCAGTGTGTGGGCCGTCTGGGCCTATGTGCGGTTATTAGCTAAAGCATGGAAAATCGAACATCGTTTGTGGTGGCCGCTACTAGCACTTCTAGCGTCACCCATGTTGATTCTTTATAACGGCTTTTTAGAGTTATCAGTTATAGCGATTCCTATATATATATTAAGTCTATTTTTATTGTTTGGTGATGGCGCACTAGCTCATGGCAAACGTTTTATGCTCGGATGTGCCGTGTTAACGTTTTCGGCCTTGGTACGGTTTCATTTTCTATTATTCTTAGTGGGTTTTTTTCTTTATCTGGCGCGCCATCGCCACTGGCGTAAGTTAGGTGTGTTTGTCGGCGTGGGATTCGCTGTGCTTGCGATCGATACGTTAATCAATTCGATGGCCTTCGGTCGTTTTAATTTACCGCTCGTTTATTATTTTTTAGGAAATTTTTTTTACGGACTGGCCGATGGTTCAGGTGTGGTGCCTTTTTTTGTGGGGTTTGAGTATCTCTTTAAATTTACGACCGAGCCCGGCTTCTTAGGCTGTATTGTCGTGTTCGTGTTGGGGTGCTGGCAGTATCGACGTTTGCCGGACGTGGTTCAATACTCATTATGGTCGCTAGGTTTAATAACGGCCGTGCATTTTGGTTTGGGACATAAAGAGTTGCGCTATTTTTACCCTCTAGGGTTTTTGTGGTTGGGTTTGGTAACGGTTGCGGCGGAATATACTTTCAGCAAAAACAAAACATATAAAAAAATATATATACTATTTTATTGTTTATTATTTTCGTTTTCGGTGTGGCGCGGGGCTGCAAAAACATCATGGCACCAGTTTGAGCAGCCGGGAAAACTCAGTACGTGGGCCGGTAGTAACGTAAGTGATTTGCAGGGTCTTATAATTGTGGGGTGGCATGGTGTCTACAATGGTGGGCACTATTCGTTGCATAGGCCGATTCCGATGGTGTTTATGACGGCACTCAAAGATCTAAAAACGGCGGGTTTAGATGCCACGCGATTTAACTATGTTATCGCACCGGTCTCGTCACCCGACTTTTTACGGCCACCCTGTGCGGAACAAGTACGTGTTGAAGCCGAGGCGGCGCTGTACCGATGTACTATGGATGAGGTGCGGGCGTTGGTTGGGGGTTAGTATTGTTCCGCTAAAATAGCTCACCATCCCAAAGCTGTTTTACGAAGCGCTGCCATGGCATAATTTCAATACCATCGACGGTGCGTTCATGGGCATCGCACGATACGACGATAAAACGTTTGATTGTCCTTTCTTCTTTTAAGGCCTTAAGCCCGTTGAGATGATGACTATGCACACGATCGGTAGATTTGACTTCGATGGCCAGCTCGTCTCCGATAATGAAGTCCACTTCAAATTGGCTGGTACTGCGCCAGTATGCCAGTGGCCAGCGTTTGTGATGGTAGTTTAAGTAGGCACGAAGCTCTAGAGCAATCCAATGTTCAAAAGCACGCCCGAACTCTGTGGATTTTTCTACAAGAGGCCCGCGCCCTGCCAAATAACCTGTAATGCCGACATCAAATAAAAATAGTTTAGGTCGAGTGATCGCTTTACGTTTACGAGTCGAGAGGTACGGGCCTACCTCGAAACCAATCAGAGTGTCTTTTAATACTTCCAGATAGTTTCTAAACGTGCTCGATTTGATACCGCAGTCGTTTGAAAACGCTTCGATAGCTAGTTCATCGCCGTTATGGAGTGCCATGACATCTAGAAAGCGCGAAAAGTCTTCTAACCGACGAGTTAGGGCTTCATCGCGAATTTCTTCTTTTAAATAGAGTGAGACGTAGCCGTCAAACATCGATGCTACTGTAGTGGCTTCGGCGCTGTAATGCCGGGGAATCCCCCCACGATTGAGATAACGTTTGAGGTCAAATGCGGGAATTTCTGCCGAGGTTAATGGGAGCAAATTCATCGGGACAGCGCGC
>CAZYPH010000123.1:0-6437 GCA_964649095.1 uncultured Oligoflexia bacterium
CGCGCGACAAAACGAACTTCACTTCGTCATCGGTATTGGTGATGATGATGCCAGTGTTGTTGGTGGCAAACGCTGCGATCTCGTGTTGGCCGACGAGTGCCAGGTCAAACGACCCTAGGCGAAACGACAAGTTGGCGGTCGCGCCCACGCGGTCGATGTTTCTCAGTGCAGCCGAATCGTACCAAGCCGAGGTCGAGTATTCGATGCTATTGATGTCGTCGGTGCCAAAAATCATAGCTCCGCCGCGCCACTCGGTATCTTGTACCGTGAATAGAGGCGACCAGATTCGAGGTTCTAACGACCGGTAAAAACGATACGATTTTTCTTCAACATTGCTAATCGCTTCGGGCGGCGTATTAGCTTGCGGCGCTTTTGCGACACCGGAGAGTTTCGTGTTTTGTGCAGTCTCTTGAAACAGTGCATCGAATTTTACGGTGGCTGCGCGCAGTCCGTTCGATGTTACGTAGGATATCGCAGCGATCGATTCATCCGCCGTCCATTGGGGCGACCAAATACCACCCGCAAAATAGGGCGACAGTTTTAATTGTTTGTTCTCTTGATCGTAAATGGCAGCCCTAGCCCCCATGGAGTTGCTTGCGGTGAAAAGAATTTTTTCTGCTTTTACACGCGGAAAACGGGCGCGCACACCATGTTTGGCACCATCAAAAACCTTTTCAGCCACGCCGTCTGTTTGTCGCATGCGGAAAATAGATTCGTCGCTGGAACGATTGTGCTCTGAAAAATACACCCAGCCATCGTGGCACGTAGGTGTGGCCACATGGTGGAAATCGGCTGCGGTATACAACGTACGGGTAAATAGCGATGTGAGATTAACCGCACGTAGGTGCGACTTGCGTCCGGTTTGTACGGTGTAAACCACTTCGTTGTTGCAGTAGGCGGGGTCTTTAGCGCGCATGTCAAACGTTAGTTGTTGCGTCGTCTTCGAAATAATGTCGTAACTATATATATCAAAATAACTATTAAATCGGTTGGTGTAGCTTAGTTTTGAGTAGAAAATTTTTCGAGAGTCGTTTGAAAAATCGATCGAATAACTAGGTTGCAAGTCATCGACGGTAGTCACTTCTTGAGTTTCTAAATTCTTTAATAAAAGTTTAGTAACGTTCGTGGCGACACGGTTCGTGAACGCTAAATATTTTTTATTGGGTGAGATCGTTGTGCCCCAGGCTAGTTCGCCTTCGTTGTTGTGGTAAGTTAAGGCCTGCTCAAAAGACTGGGTCGCTTGGGTAGTTACGCTGGCGGCCTGATGGTAGGTATTGTTTGATCGCGTCCACGCTTCTTGAAACGTTTGTGGGCTACTGGGATTGGTGTGGGTGTTTTCTAAAGTACCGTTAAGAAACCACGGTAGGCGCGCCGATCCACTGTCTGTCACGAGTGCTAGCCAGTTGGGGTTGTGTTTCGAGAGCTCCGCTACAATCTGATAACCTGCCATGTACGCCGAATCGCCAAACGGAAAATACGGCACGGGGCCCGTTAGTTCATTGTACGGCAAAAACGATGTACCTAGTTTGCCGGTATAGGCCGCGTGGTTTGTAATGTTAGCGTAATAGCCGCCATCGCCACGCCCTTGTCGCGTAAAAATGGTTTCGACATAAACCGCTAACCCCTCGGCTAACCAACTGGGCCAGCCGTGATTAGGTAGTAACGCGTCGCCAAATAAATAACGTGCAAACGCAAACAGTCCACTCGTAGGGTCGAGTGTTAAGTAGTGTGTGTACTCGTGCAGCACTAAACCTTTTAGCCAGTCTTCATAGTCACCGATCGACGTGTACGGGTCCGAGTTGGTAAGATATAGGACGATACCTTGATGGGCGATAGCAGTTGCCGCGCCGTTAGCGAAGTCTGAGTTGTCGATGATCGTGACGCGTACTTTACGACTAGGTTCATGCCGCACAAACGGCGACAATACTGTGTGCGCGTGTTCTAGCCACTTTAGCGTCTCTTGAGCTTCGGTTAAGTAGTTGTTGGAATAGTGCAGGATAAAATGGTCGCTCTCGAGTGTTTGGTAGTCATTCTGCGGCGGCGTATTCATGACCGTCGCCAGGCCCGAGGTTGCCGCGTAGTTCGCCCAAGAAGTCTGTGTCGTTAATAAGCATAGTAGTAAAAATGTATATATGTATTTCATAATATATTAATCTAAAATCGTTGCCGCGAATGTATCAAATAGCGTGATCGTTTTTGTTTCTAAGCTCTTAGTATAGTCACTGCGTTTTAGATTAATAAACGCGCACCATGTCGTATCTTGTGAGAGGCCCAATGCTGCAAATTCCGACGACTTCGCCGCGTCTGTTAACTCAGTAAAGCGGTAGTAGCGGCCCCAAGTGGAGGTCTCTGGTTTGCTCAGGCTTTCGGCAATGCGGTTTTCTAGACTCTCAAGATCGTCGCCCTTTTGGTTGCCATAAATACGCACCGTAAACTTCGGCGGTTGCCCCATCGAACGAATGCGCTCGACGACTTCTTGTCCCGGATAACAGCCTTTATTCTCTTGCACCCATTCTGACAAAAATTCAGGGCTCACTAATTCTAATGGAATCATTGAGTTTGAAAACTCCGCTGCGGTGAAGGGGTGGTTACGGGCATAGTCCCACCAAAACAACGTCGCGGGGTCGGAGAGAGTAGATTTTGAAAATCCTAACTCTAATAACTGCGTATCGTTTTTACGACCATACGACCAGCGCGGTTCGCCCGTGTTATTAGCCTGAGTAGATCGGCTGAAAGTGAGTTCTGGTTTGGGTTCGACGGTAAACGCCTCACGAAAGTGCATGGCTTCGACGATGCGTAGCGCCTCGTCAGCATTGTGCGTTAGACAGGCTAGCAGCACCGTGCTTGGGTTGACGTAATACGCATAAAAACCCAATTGGATTTTGCCCTGAGGATTTAAAAAAAATCCTTGCGTGTGATCGCCGACTTTGAAGCGTTTGAATGATGCTGTAGTAATGCGGTGCAGGTAGTCGAGAGTGTCGGCACTTGATGTGTTTTGCGCACCCGATGCACTCAGTGCCAGCGTCGTATAACGTTCGGCTAATTGATTGTGATTATTGATAAAAGAATTTGTCTGGTTTGCCATAGATACGTTAACAATGCCTCTAATTGTTATGAACTTCAACGCTCTTGATGTAGATGCGCATCGCAACCTGGCTGTATTATTAGATCAGAATATATCCGATTTTATATGGATGACCCTCGATACCGAAACCACGGGGTTAAAACCAAAATCCGACCAAATGGTCGAGCTGGCGGCCGTTAGTTTTGATGAGGATTTTGAACAGCGCCGTTTTCAGAGTTTGATTAAACCGACCTGTTCGATCCCGACGGAGGTCATCAAAATTCATGGCATTACCGATGAAATGGTGGCGTCAGAACCGCCCGCTGAAGACGTATTGGCTCAGTTTTCAATCTTTGCAGGCGCGCATCAAGAAAAAACAGGGCACTTGTTATTCGCCCACAACGCCGCCTTTGATTGGCAGTTTATGGTTCAGGCCTTGCCCACACGCCGATCTGTAGTTGATGCGACTGGCTTAAACGAAAGTGTATTGTTTGACACAGCCATTTTGGCCCGTGCCTTATTACCCGATGGAGTGGGGGCTGGATTGGGTGAGCTGTGTCAGCGTTTTAACGTCGATGCCGGACGCGCCCACCGCGCCATGAGTGATGCACTCGCCTTACGTTTTGTTTTGTTAGAACTTTTAAAAATAGCCGTCGAGCGTATTTCTAGTCGCGGTGGTTTTACCGTCAAGAAACTCATGAATTTGACGGGTGGGGTTTATTTGATTGATTGGATCCATCCAAAAAAATCAATATACCTATTATCAGATATATTAAGTGTTATATATCAAGCGATTCAAAATCAATCTCAACTGCCATTAAAAATACGTTACAACGATGACGAGTCACCTCGATACGTCATCCCGCAACGGCTCTTACAAAAGAGCCGGCGGTTGTATCTTGATGCCTGGTGCTGTCGCGACGAAAAAATTAAACGCTTTCGTACCGAGCGTATTTGGGACGTGGCGAGTGACGCTTAAAAATATTTCTTCAATTCTTTGTGATTTTTCAAAATATCGGCTTTTAGATTTTTATCGCGATCGTAAATGGTTTGCACGCTGCTCGCGTCGTTGGCCTTTTGAAACAACGCTGTGAGCAACGTTACGGCCGCAGAAAAATCGTCTAACGCCACAGCTTCAGGCACGGCCTTCGTGGCGCCCAATTTAACCTGCTCTACGTTGTGGTAGTTTTTGAGCGGTATCGATAGGCCCCCAGTTTTATACCCAAACAACAAAAACGCCGTGGCCTCACACGTGCCGCCATCCATGACGCGTTTCTGATACGTAAACGATTTGTTATTTTGCTGGAGAGCTCGAGCGGTGGCCTCGATCCATTGTGCCACGGCGCCATCAAATAACGTCGATCGATCGCCTAGTCGAATCACCGGGCCGTTGCCGAGTGTGGCTAACGGCAATTGCGCCGAGCTTTCTACCGAGATCATGATTTGTTTTTCAGGAGAGAATATTTTCTGATCAATCACTTCAAGAGCGCCATGAAAGCCGCACTCTTCGGCGCGTGTTAAACAAACGACGACATTCGAGTCGGGTTCGTTTTTTAACGCCAATAACAATACGGCCACACCAATTAAGTCGTCACACGATTTTGAAACAATTTGAGCCTGTTTTTTTTGACCCGACGGTGTTGCGACCTGAGCCACATGCGTATCGCCAAAATCAAAACACGCGCCCCAGGGCCCGAGTGTTTTAAATGTAGTCTTCTGAGCTGCAATTTCAGCTACCAGCGATTTCTCGACAGCATTTTTTGGCACAAAACGCATGAGTGCACGTTCAATTATTTTTACTCCGGCTCGCGAGCCCGTCATGTGTTTGTACGTAACACTTTCGATTTTGCCGTCGAATTGAATACCCGCGTGCGCGTGGCCAAATAATTTCACCGCATGGCCTTTGACGGCGTTGGGCCCGTGGCCTAACCAGCGGGTGTCGGCCAAAATAGAGCCATTTTGAAGGCGCACATCTTCGACGACAAAACCGGGATGGTCGAGATGCGCTACAAAGAACACAGGCGCCTGTTTCAATGATTTTAGTTTAGGCGAGGTGATATAAAGGTTGCCGATTTTATCTTCAAAGTAGGCAAGATTATTTTTTTCAGCAAATTGGTGCACCAACACCGTAACCCAACTCTCGCGAAACGGCGCGGTCACGGTAGAGAGCAGTTTTAGCGTAAATTCAAGATCGGTTTTTGATAGGGGTTTCTGCAGGGTGTTTTGCGATAAACTTTTTTTCATGCTGTGAATTTACAATAAGAACAGCGGCGCGCCTACTTTACTTTTTAAAGAGCGCCTACGGCTTGAATCATACACTCCGCACTCATAGTGTTTCTGCCGCGGCGTGTGCGTAAACGTTCGGCTGTGGCTGTTATGGTGTGGGGGTTGGTTTCGGTGCCCGTATGTTCTAGCGCCGTTAGGTGGCGGCGGTAATCGGTAAATGCCTCTGTATTTTCGGTTAACACGTTTTGCAACACGGAACGGTGTTCTAAAAGAATGGTTTCTAAGCTCTGAGCTCGGTCTAAAACACGTTGTAACGCCCGATTCGGCGCGCCATTTTCTATATTATAAAAATTAAATATATGCCCGTGGCGCACTTGTAAGCGTGTGCGTTGCGCCGGATCTAGAAAAGTCTGAATACGTAGGCGTAGTCTGGCGTATAACGTCACAACCTCTCTCAAAGCTGCACGCTGGGTCTCGCCCTCGCTGGTATGTGCTCGTTCGATGGCGTTGCTGAGATCGCGAATCAGAGCTTCGGGGTCGACCTCACGGTCGGCACTACCTTGAGCGTTGCGGTATAAAAGGGCGCGTTCATGGTTTTGTGGTGCCGCACGTACGGTTTGTAATGTCTGGTTTTGAAGGGCGTCTAGTACAAATGTGCGTGGCGGGTTCGGAGCGGCTTCGTTGGCGATGCTTCGCGTCGGCGTCGGCGCCTCTTCCACATTGGGTAGCGGCAGCGATTCCGCTTCTACAAGCTGGTCATAGGCGGCGAGGGTTTCTTCGACGGATTGTAACCCTTGTTGTCCTAAGGCGGCATAGTCGTGAGCGCGTAATCCAACCTGGCCTTGAAGTGGGGAGGGGGCGCGTCTCAAAAGTTCAGCGGCCAATTGGTTGCGACCACGATGGACGAGGGCTAATACCGCACTACGAGCCGATCGCGGCGTCGAGCGAATGGCGGCGCGTACACTACGTAAAACATTCGTGAGGCGTGGCTCGCGCTGCATGAGGTTGCGCATTTGCTCGGGGTTTTGTCGCGAGATAACGTCTGGTGTCGCATCGGGCACGCCTACCGTATACCCCGTGGGGGTATGTACTACACGAGTAATTCGATGGGCCTGATTACTGCGACTACTCGATCGAGCGATATCAG
>CAZYPH010000124.1:0-6429 GCA_964649095.1 uncultured Oligoflexia bacterium
ACATCTAGTTCATTTTTATTTGTAGCATAGTCGATTTTGTATTTTTTATCAGTTAATACGCGAATCCCTACATTGCGAATGCGGTAGACAACCCCCGTCTTCTCGACGGCAAACTGCACGATGGGGCTGTCTTCTTCCAAGATGAGGTTTGTATTTTTTGGAAGGTCTATTTTCACGACACTCTCGCCAGAGTTGACCACTTGATGCAAATCAAATGCATTTGTATGGAGTTCCGTAAGTAAGTCAATTTTAGACTCTGGCCCACGAACTTTGATCGTGTTTTTTACTAAACTAAACTTATTTAGTTTGAGACCTAATGGAACATCATTTTTTGTAATTAACTTGATCGGCACTTCTTTCGTTTTGTAAGGTTCCAACTTAAATACCAACGAATTTGGCGTAATACTTTGGACGGCCACACCAATCGGCAATGCAATATTGTCGTTAAAAAAACGATAGGTAATGAGGCCCGGCTTCGAGCCGGTAAGATTAATGCGGATAGCCTCTTCTTTTCGATTGAGAATATTTCTCAAAAACGCTCGCGGGCCTGCTAAACGAAACTGGATTTTTTCCGGAAAATCATTCGCAACTACAAAATCAGGCCCCGTGGCCACTTCAATGGGAACTTCTTTGGTTATTTCCACATTTCTCGAGCCAAGAACAAAAAACCAGAGTGCAATTGAAATGAGCAGACTAATTACTTTCAGACCCGGTTGAATGGTCACAAAGTCGCGCACCGTTTGCAGAAGGCGCTGTAAAAGTTTGGTTTTATATACAGCAGCACTGCCAAGCCTGACATCTGTGCGTTTTTTATCGTTTTGACGACTACGTTTGTTGCTCACGATTTTTCCTCGGTGCCCGCAGCGCTGGCCGATGTGTCGTGATGGGCATTGTGATTAGAGCGAGGGCCAGCGTTGTCTTCAGACTCATTTAATTTAGTAGCCTCAGACTCCGTAGTATCAAGCGGTTCAATCTCTAAGTGCACGCTCAGTAAACTCGTGAGTTCTTCTTCGCTTAAGTTTTTATCCATGGCACCGTTTCGGACTAAATGTACTTTCCTAGTTTCTTCACTCACTAACACGACCAATGCATCGGTTTCTTCGGTCAAGCCAATTGCTGCTCGATGGCGGGTTCCAAGCTGTTTTGCGATGTTTGGGTCTTTGGAGAGTGGTAAAAAACACCCCGCCCCTGCGATACGCCCCTGAGTGATAATCACCGCACCATCGTGTACGGGCGAAGCGCTCAGAAAGAGGCTGAACAGCAATTCAGCTTTAACTTTGGCATCAATTTTTGAACCGGTCTCAATGAAGTTTTTTAAACCCATCTCTCGTTCAATAACAATTAGGGCTCCAAGGCGATTCGATGCCAATAAGTGCGCTGCTCGGGCCACTTCTGCGACGGTTTCTTGCTCTTCTTCGGTTGAGGCATTCGAGAAAAACGGGTTCTTACCCATGGTGGTGAGGGCTCGGCGAAGGTCATCTTGAAACAGCACGATTACAATTAAAATGAGAGAGTCGAAAAAATAACTCAACACCCAGTGGACCGTAAATAAGTCCAACCTCACGGAAGCCACAAAAGCCAACGCCAATATACCAAGGCCGGTGACCATCTGCACGGCTCTCGTGCCACGTATTAGCAGCAGCACTCGGTAGACAATCAGCGATACTAAGACGATGTCTAGGATATCAATCCATCTAAAGTTACCGCCGACCGTAGCTACCAGTTCATTCATGAACAACCATTTCGTCTTAGTATCGCTGTTTGATGTTAAAAACGCTTAAGCCATTACTGGGGTTCCTGCGGCCCCTCCTGCTGGAGCTGGCGTCGTACCATCAGGCAATGTCGATGGTGTTGAGCCCGTATCACTGCTGTCGTCATTCGGCTTTTGAGCCACAACAACTGCACGCTTAATCGTTTCCCCCGACACAATTGCATCAACCTCGGCACCATCAATTGACTCGTATTCCAATAGTGCCTTCGCAAGATTGTGCAAGATGTCTAATTTGTCGGTTAAGAGTTGTTTCGCCCGTTGGTAGTTGGATTCGACGATATGGCGAATCTCTTTATCAATCATGCGTGCTGTTTCTTCGGAGTAGTCTCGATGCTGAGCAATCTCACGTCCCAAAAAGATCGCTTCTTCTTTTTTGCCAAAGGTCAAAGGCCCTAATACGTCGCTCATACCCCATTCACACACCATACGACGGGCCAAGTCGGTGGCCCGTTCGATGTCGTTTCCAGCACCTGTTGTTTTATGACCAAAAACGATTTCTTCGGCTAGGCGTCCACCCATTAAAAATGCGATCGAGTTCTCAGCCTTTTCACGAGACAAACTCAATCGGTCTTCTTGAGGTAGTGTTTGGGTAACTCCCAAAGCCATCCCTCGTGGGATAATCGTTACTTTGTGAATAGGATCCATTCCGTCTAACAGCTTACCAACCAAAGTGTGGCCGGCTTCATGATAGGCGGTATTTTTCTTCTCTTCATCGGAGATAACCATTGAGCGCCGCTCGACACCCATGAGAACTTTATCTTTAGCGTCTTCAAAATCTTGATTCTCTAAGTATTTTTTCTCAGCACGGGCCGCGATTAATGCGGCTTCGTTTACCAAGTTTTCGATGTCAGCACCTGAGAAGCCTGGAGTCCCTCGAGCAATACTCTCAAGATTGACATTATCGGCCAACGGCGTGCGGCGCGTGTGGACTTGCAAAATCTGTAAACGCCCTTTGACGTCGGGTTTATTCACGACCACGCGACGATCAAAACGCCCCGGACGCAACAACGCCGGATCTAAAACGTCTGGTCTGTTGGTCGCAGCCACCAAAATTACTCCAGTGTTGCCTTCAAAACCGTCCATCTCGACTAGTAGCTGGTTTAATGTTTGTTCGCGCTCGTCATGACCACCGCCTAAGCCCGCACCCCGGTGGCGCCCCACGGCGTCGATTTCATCGATAAAAATAATACATGGTGCGTGTTTCTTGCCCTGCTCAAACAAATCGCGCACGCGTGAAGCGCCTACGCCGACAAACATTTCCACGAAGTCGGAACCTGAAATTGAGAAAAATGGCACACCAGCCTCACCGGCAATGGCTCGCGCTAAAAGCGTCTTCCCTGTACCAGGAGGGCCCATCAACAAAACGCCTTTTGGAATACGTCCACCCAGACGGGTGAATTTTTTTGGGTCTTTCAGAAAGGCGATGATCTCTGTGAGTTCTTCTTTAGCTTCTTCAACACCTGCAACGTCTTTAAACGTCACTTTGTTCGTATTTTCCGACATCATGCGGGCGCGCGATTTGCCAAAAGACATAGCCTTGCCGCCGCCCACTTGGATTTGGCGCATAAACACAAAAAACAGAACAAACAAAATCACCATAGGTAGCCATGAAATCAAGGCCTGCTGCCATAGTGGGGTACGGTCTGCTCGTTCGTAGTTGAACTGTACTTCGTGTTTTTTAAAGTATTCGTTCCATTCTAAAGCATTTGGTTTGCTTTGCTCGCTAACGACCACTTCGAAATATTTTTTTCCACCTTCAGCTGCCGAGTCGACTAGCGTGCCGTTGATGGTCTCGCCACGCAGGGTTACTTCTTTAACTTTGTGTGATTCTACAGCTTGAGTAAATTCGGAGAATGGCATTTCGCGACGCTGACGCGCGCCTGTTTCAAACAGTTTGAACAGGACAGCAAATACCAGGATCATAACGACCCAAAGTGCGACAGTTTTGTGAGATTGTTTCATGAGTGGTGCACCCCTCTTCTAGACTTTTTTGTAGACCTTTTTTGGTAGGCTCGTCTTTGGTTCTTTTTTATGGTTCTTTTTTATAAGTCCTTGTTTGGCTCTTACGTTTGATCGTATCACCAGAACTTAATTCAGAAAATCAAGATTCCGCTAATTTTATGCGAAAGGCCTCAATAGTCACGCCAATATTGCCAGGCAATAAGATGGTACGTTTTTGCCTACTAGCAAGCCCCTTCAAGTACGAATTCTTAAGTTCCGTAAAATGTGCACGTTTGAGACTGTGTCCGGCCGCCATTACCGCGTTTTTGATATGCTCTTCAAATAATTCATAAGGCATCGTGCGCAGGTCACTCGTCCACAGTGCGCCTGTCGTGGCCCCCGGTACTTCTGCTGTCGAAACAGGGGCTGCCACGGATAACTCAGAAAAAAATTGGTGTATTTTGTCTGATGCGCCCGGTCGGATTTTTTCTAACAACGGCAACACATCGAGACGAACGGCATTACGCAAATACTGCCTATTGTCATTAGTCGCATCTTCGGAATATTCGATTCCAAAATAATCTGCATACGATTGGAGTTGTGATTTTTTTAGATCCAAAAACGGTCGATCTATTATTAATGACGATGACGATATCGGAAAACACCCGCGTTTTTCCATCAGAGTAAAACTTTGTATTGAGGTGCCGCGCAATAACTTGATCAACGCGGTCTCTAAGTTATCATCCCAATGGTGGCCCGTAACGACGATCTTCGCCTTGACGGCATCGGCACAGCGCTGCAACTGCTGGTAACGCCAGGTGCGCATCGAAGCTTCAGAAAAACCACCCGCCTTGTTTGAGTTCATCGAACGATGGGCTACGTGCAATGCGGCGGCGGAGCTTTGCACCCCATCGATGATATTCTGAATGCAGCGTAAATCGTTTTCGATGGCCTTTTTGGATCGCACACCGTGATTGCCGTAAAAAAAATGCACCTTCTGGCTCAAAGTGCGGTGTGTTTTTTTGTTGATGGCCGTCAAAATAGCATGCATCAGCACGCAAGAATCGACCCCGCCAGAAACAGCAACAAGCAGTGGGGGCCTTTCTGCTGGAGTATCTTGTGCCGTTGCCGCGTACTGGGCCAGATACTTATCAATAATCCGACTAACCACTTTAACGTGGTTTAAATTACTAGACTTGATGCGAGACGTTGGTTGTGGACGTAATTTTCTTTGTTGCACTATTAGGTCATCTAATACTATGAATAAAAATGTATTCCTGAAAAAGACCTTGAGGTTATTGCCCTTAATAACCCTGTTATTGGTTGGGTAGCTCAGTTGGTGAGAGCGGCGGATTCATAACCCGCAGGTCGGCGGTTCGACTCCGCCCCCAGCCACCAAGATTCCTATCAGAATCTCTTCAACTTTATTGATACGGCATTTTCAAGATTTCATACAAAAACCGAAACCCACCAGCGATTCCAACGATCGCGCCCACTACACACATCAAGACCACTGGCGCCATCAACAACGGTTTGTCCGTAATACTATTTAAGGTCTCGAGTAATTTTTGCACCGGATTTGGGGACGCATTGTTTGCTTGGTTCGTCATAGATGGCTCCTCGATTATTAGTTTTAAACTACTATTAGTTTCAAACTGTAACGGTTTGTTTGAATCAATTTTGACGCATACCCATCAGCCGGTCAATGCTTTGTGAAACAAGTGTTGCCGAGATTAAAAATCAAGCCAATGATTTAAGTATGACAATGCCAAACCCTACAAAACGATCGCTGTTTCAGACATTCTGTTTAACTACTTTGCCAATACTAATCGTCGTAGGTTTAGATTTTTTTGCCAAGGCAATGGCACGGCTCTACACACCCGAAAGCGTCGTTGAGAACGCGGGTTTAATGCTTGGGTTTCTATCGCGTTCGTCAAGCCAGGTGCGTATGGTGCACCTTTCAACCGTAGGGGCTTTTCTTTTTGTCATTTATATTTTGATTCAGGTACTTTTGCCTCCAAAAATACGTTTATTTAGAATTGGCCTAGCCATCGTCATGGGCGGTATTTCAGGCAACTGGATAGAACGTTTTTGGCACGGCTACGTCACCGATCATATTCAACTCAAGTTATTTAACTATGCGTCACCCATTTTTAACATCGCTGACGCCCTACAATGGTTTGGGTACGCTATTATTTTATATGCTCTGGTGCTCTCTCACGAGCGTCATCATTTATTTCCCGAAAACGATGAACGTACTGGGTATTGGATTGATGCCAAGTACCAACTAAAATACTGCCTAACACTCGTAGGTGTCGGATTATGTTTCTCGCTCTTATTAGGAGTATTTAGTTACGCCTTCTTTAAATATGTGTTGATAGAACTTAATCCCAGCCTAGCGCCCAGCTTCTTGGCTCAAAACTATTTGTACCCCTATCTGGTAGATATGCTGCTGGTGTGTAGTGTGTTTTTGATTGTGCTCTTTTTAACCGGAGTCACGTTGTCACATAGAATCTCGGGGCCACTGTTTGCGTTTCAACGATATATTAGGGCTCGCATTGATGAAAGAAATAGCGGCATCGACCTCGCCTACAGTAAACCGTTTAAGTTGAGATCACAGGATGATCTAAAATTACTAGAGCCGTTATCCTTAGAAATCGTAGAGGCCTTAAATACAAATTTAGAGATCAAAACGACGCAAAAATAATAGGTTTACG
>CAZYPH010000125.1:0-6425 GCA_964649095.1 uncultured Oligoflexia bacterium
CTGTTTTATATTGTGGGCCTTCTTAATTTTGTGTCCACTAAAACAGGGGAGGTCCAAATCACATAAGCTTGCTTCGCCAAGAAACATAAATATTTCCACAGCCAATGCTCATTTACTGGAGCACCTGATTGGATATCACACTTGCCAAACTCCTCCCCTCTTGACAAAGTGCGCACTTTACCGCACACTTTTCATATGAAATACACAGTCCTCAAGACAGATGAATTTGAGGAATGGCTGGCAGAACAGCAACCTAAAGTTCGGGCGCAAATATTAGCCCGACTTGATTTGCTCTCACTCGGTCACTTTGGAAATCACAAACGTTTTGAGGGCCTTGTTGAATTACGTTGGCTCAATGGCACCCGTGTTTACTCATTTTTATGGGGGGCATCGATTGTCGTCGTTTTGTATGGAGGAAATAAACATGGCCAAGATCGCGACATTAAGAAGTCGAAAAAAATCCGCGACCAAATTCTTGAAGGCTCACGAACCATTTGCGAGTAAAGAATTGAAAAACTCTCATCTGGTTGCAGAAACATTATTAGAGTGCATCCGGTCAGGTGACTTAGGTGCCTTTCGTGAAGTTCTGATGTCTCATCTTATGACTGTTAATAAAGTAGCCATTGCAAAAAAAGCAGGCATCGGTCGACGCACACTGTACGATTTGATTGATCCCAAAAAAGATTTTAACCCAGAACTCTCCACCGTCGCTGCCGTAATTCGGGCATTGGCTGCGTAACAACCCGAGAGCAAAGAGATGCTCCGATACGTGAAATTTTGTACCGATACCACCTCACCAAATCCTAAACATCTGCCCTGATTTTCGTGGGTTCTTCTAAAATGTTTAATATTTCAGTCGCGCAGTGTACGTTCAGCACGCGATAAAACATCTTCCGATTGCACCGCTACGTCATTAAGAAAATAGATGAGCCGTTCCTGCCGACTAACAACATCTTCATTCGTGGCACCCACAGCTCCACAATTACGAAGTGCCCCTCACTGATAACGACACCCGGTAGCTAGACGCACTTTTTCACGTACGGTGCCCGTAAGCATAAAACACGACATTTCATCGAGAGGATGAGGGTGTTCGTCATCGCGACCTGAGCTCGCAAATCGCAGAATCGCCTCTCTAACATCGGGCGCTTGTCGTGCTGCTCTCAGGGCCATCCAATCCGCAAAATACTCTTCAAGCTGACGGCCTGGGCAGATCGGCTGACAACTAGCCTCGTTTAAAAATCGACCGCGCGGAAAACGCCGAATACGATCGGTAATACACCCAAACGTTTCGGTACTAGCCCCATACTGATTAAACAACCGGGCGTACGTACGAATCATATTTTCGTTCATCGGGCAGGCTGTCTGACGATTCGATCCAAAATATTGTGAATTCAAAACGGTCGTGCCACGCCACGCGTTGATGGCATCAGTAGTCGCATTCTGCTTTGTATAAGTTAGACGCTGATACACAGAACACAGATGCCCAAATTCATGCGCAAAAATAAACGACTCGTTCTCTTGCGAGAAATCCATACGAGCATTTATCACAACGACCCCGGCATCCAACCGATGCCGACGCAGACCGTGCCGGAGCCCAGTCATTTCATTGAGTATTCGTGGATCCGTTATGGCAATGTTGAGCGATAAAATACGATGAAAGATCGTTGGTGATACACTTCCAATTGTACTTATATACGAAGGCCGTGCACTCATAGCCGTTGTAGGCGAATGACAAGGCCTCCCTTGCCCCAAATTACAAAATGAAAACTCTGTACTAGCGAAGTACCTACGACATTCCACATCATTGGACGCGCAGCAATTATCTGTAGCCGCGGCAATGGCCTGACGCCCACGCTCGATTATAGCAGTTCGTGCCTCAGCCGATCGTACTAACAATGGCTCTACGGGTGGAACAGAAGGCCTAGTGTTCTGAGGCACTGGTGCGGCTGCAGGAGTTGGTGGAACTTGAGATAAGGCAGGTTCAGGACAACCGGTATCCATAATCCTGGATACAACTCTTCGAAAACGCGCGCTTGATTGTATGTAGGATTCATTTGGAAAATTTACTCGCACGCTGCGCGCCAATACAGGGCCCAATACTGGTGCCCATGGCAAATCTAACGGTGGAGAGACTAGATTTACAAAACGATTGAACCACTTTGGAGGGTCATTCGCCAAAAGATCACGGCACTCGACTTGGGTGAGATACCGTTCGAACGATTCGCCATCAGCATTCTCACGTAGGTGTCTAGAAATTTCTTCAAAGGTGCCAGGCCCACGCCCCACCCCAAGTTCACAAGCTGAACGTTCTGGGTGACGGTTAGTTTGTAGAACGATCGGCAGCAGGCGCGCCACGTCGTTATCGGGATCAATCGTAAGCATTGACGTTTCAACTAACGTCGATGCCTCGATATTGTTGCCAACGGCAGCCAAAATAAAAATATATATATATTTTTTTATATATCTAATCATTACTCCACCGTCGCAAAATTTATCTTTTTTAGGTTAGATTTTGGTAGCAACAAATGGAACTAGGCAGGTTCTGCTGCGTACGATTATTGCCGTTGTGGTGTCGTCGGTTTGCTCCTATTTCGATATTGCAACGCTGTCGCAAACGCCATGCCTTATGATTTAGCGTGCACCACTACCACCAAGTGCGTTGTTACATGGGTCATCAGAGTCGGCATCTTGAAGCACTCTGGCGATCTGCTCCGCAAACAGCGCCCCAAACGTGTTGGGCTCGACATAACCTTCTTTGAAGAGAACCAAAAACCCCTTGATCACACCAAACGAGACGACATGGTCTAACGGTGCACCGACATCGACAAACACCTGCAAAAGCGTTTGCACTCGAAGATCAAAACTCACACTCTCGTTCAAACGTGTTGTTAATCGTTGAATCAATCGTGTTCGAAGGGCGTCGACGCCACCTCGACGGCGACTTGGGTTTACGGTGGCCATTTTCAAACCGACATCCACAATGGCCTCGATATTATTTTGGTACATGGCGACGGCAAACTGGGCCACTAACGACCGCAAGCCTCTAGGGGCCTCACTGTTTTGCCCAAAGTCATAGGCATGAATCGTAGAGTTTGCGACATCGACTAAAAAGTTACCCACATGAGGGTCGGGATACACCCACCCGTGTTCAAAAAAACTGCGCAAAACCGCCTCAGCTATTTTGGGCCCCACCACCCGTTGAACCTCAGGTGCTAACTTATGAAACGGTACACCCACGGCGCGTTCGGTGACGACAAAATGCGTACCGTTAGAAAAATCAGACACCACCGATGGCACTTCAAAACGCCACCCCGACAATGCCTCGCGCATACTTTCGTTAAGAGACTGATAGACGTTTTCAGCCCGGCGAATCGCCGCGGCCTCTTCACGAAAATCAAATTCGCGAGACGACGAACTTTCTAGACCATCTAAAATCGTATTCAGAAAGCGCACCGAGAAACCTGTGATTTTCTTTTTGGCTAAAGCCGCAAGAAACCGACGCGCCAATCTGAGATTTTCACGAAATATCGCTGCAGCCTCGGGCCGTTGCAGTAGCATGACACGACGAGCGCCATCATTCATGCGCACTAGAATTACAGTTTTTATCGAGGCCGAACCTAAGATTTCTTCCACATTATCAATTAAAGACCGCACACTCGCAGGCACGAAACGCGTGTCGTTTAATACTTCAAATATTTCAGCCCGAGTCATAGGTGGCGCGCGGTCTTTGAGCTGCGCTAAATCGCGCGAGACCTCTAAACCAAAAATATTTAATAACGCCGCCAACTGCCCCACTTTTACCCCCACCGAGGTAAACACTTCAAAGATACTACGCAACCCCGCCGCACGCGAAACACTGCGGTTCGCAATGGCATAGGCCATAGTCGTCACACGTTCGTGCGATGGAATCACTTCAAAAAAGGCCTCTAAAGCCTTTTCAGAAGACGAACGGGCTACGTACTGCAAATACAGCCGTGCACAGTGGGTTGAAAAATCGCTACGCTGAGCGAAGGGGTGTGCACCCCCTTTTAATAACAACGCGATGATGGGCACACGTTCTTCTAACGATGCCATCAAGAGGTGGCTAATCATATTACGCGTCACAACTGTGGGATTATCACCCGTGAGGCGACCACGCAGCTGTGCTTGCTCTACAATATTTCGAAAGGCCGTTTGTAAACGTTGGGGCAGCATGACATGACCCGACTCACTTAACCATTGTATCAACTCATGCCGTTCGTTATCGGTTAGGTGGTTTGCTACTTCAGCGAATCCAGAAAGCGCCTCGACGGTAAAACGCCGACTACGGCTCAGTGGCCTTGTTTTTAGGCGCTCGAGCATTCTAACTTCCCAACCGTCGCGCAGTTGCAGCCTTTGGGCTAGGCTTTCTAAAAACTGGTCGCGTGATTCGGCAGAACCGTAAATGAGATTTCCGATCTCGCGCAACAGACCCTCTAACCGACGGTGGTCGGGTATCGAGCGATTGCGATAATCGTTGAGTCGTTCGCCAAACAAAGCTTCCATTTGACGGTTCACAATTTCAGGATTGCGCCAGCGACGGTCGCGCAGCCACCCTGTTCGCAGCGTCTCAATGCGCCCACGATCAAGCGTCGTCAAACGGTGTTCTACTGCACTTTCAAAAAATGCATCCAATCGTGGGGTCGTGATGAGATTACTCAAACGTTCAAATACTAAGACAGCTTGATCAAACGACAAGGTCGACGCGTGTGCCTGAAACGCCCGCACAAACGCCTCGACCAGATTATGAAAACCACTCTCTAATGCCGCAGCGGACAAGGAAAGTTGCAGTCTCGTGGCCGGCAACACCTGCATCAATACGTCGACAAGTTGCTGCACATCATTGACACGCGCCAACCACGGCAGAAAGTGCCTTTCTAAACGAATGCACACTTCGAGCACATCCCCGGCACGCGCACGCGCGTGGGCCATTTGCCGCACGAGATTAAAATCAAACGGCACATAGTTTTTCTGCAACGCAAACTCGATCAGCTCCACGTAATTGCCAATGGGTAAATCAGCAGCCGGTGATTTTATGGTTTCTGTAACAAAACGCCGCACGAAATACTCGCGATTGTCTCGAGTCATTTTGGTGTTTGCTAACACCGCCTCTAAACGCTGCACTAAAAAGATATCGACCGGACTTCTTAGACTCGCAGATTCAGACTGTTCTCTAATTTGGCGTGTGTTTTCATCAAAGATTGTTTTTAAGCCATTCCATACCGCGGTAGTAGACTGCGCGCCGCGCTCTAACCTCAGTGTATTACGATCGTGCGCCCGATAAGACTGTTCTTGCACCACGCGACTACGTTGGGCCAGTGCACGTTCTAACAACGCCCGCACTTTGACATGCGCCCGCCCGCTGAGGCGCGCCATGAGGGCCTCAACATGGGCCGATGTCAACCACGTATAATGCGCATCGAGCTTTGGGCCGTTCGGCACTGAAAGAGCATCGGAGGCAGCATCGATATGTGAGTCCGTGCGATTATTCAATGCATTCACAACGTGCAAAAAATCATCTGATGTTACCCATCGCTGAAACTCGGTAGACAACTGAGCCCAACCGTCGTTAGCCGTTAGACCAAGCACTTCAAATAGCCAAGGCCAGTCCATGTAACTATCTGATGTATGAATTAAATCAAAAAATGCGATACGCCCGCGTAATGACCAAAGCACTTGAAACAAGGGTTGAAAGGGCGCCTTCTCACCACGAAAGTACGCCTGAACAATTGCAGAGGCGTCTTTTGATTCGCCGGCGCTGGCGCCAGCATAAACGTGCCCCAATTCACGCCAACCCTTGATGGCTCCCCAATCAAACTGCGCCCCCACCGACAGAGTCGAAAACGTGGTCGTCAATCGATTCAAATACCAATCCACCCAACCCACATAGTCGACGGGGGGTTGGTACACAGGGCCCCAGTGTATTATCATGTCGCGCAGATCCGGCACGGCAAGTGATTCGAGTTCTGGCCCGGGGGCCAACAGATAGGGCGATTGTGTTCGAATGCCGGTGTTTTGCAACCACTCTTGATAACGCCGCGAGGTATACGCCGGTGTGTGTACCAAAGAAGGGCGGGGTAAATGAACAGAAGCGAATGGAGGGGGATCACCATGTCCATAACTTCGATGGACCATAAAGTCCCACAAACGCTTGCGAGAAGTATCGTTAGGTATTTGAGACGCCTGCAACCCCAGACTATCCAGATACACATTAATATCAGCGTCGGTAAATTGGCCTGCATGACGGTCAATAAATCTTTGAGTAGCCAAGATCGCGCGACGCGCAACCAACGACGCCTGTTCTAAACGCTCATCATCTAGCGCAGCGTCGCCGATGTATTTTTCGGCTCGTTTTAAATAAGCGCCAAGCGCTTCGGTCATCCCACGCACTTGCTCAGCCCAGCCAC
>CAZYPH010000126.1:0-6334 GCA_964649095.1 uncultured Oligoflexia bacterium
CCACACCCGTACGGCTGGGGTTGGCTGGGGTTGTGCAAATTTTTTGCTAAAACGATTATGTGCCCTCTGACGAACAAACTAGTAGGAGGCTTGGCTCATGGCATACCGGCGCCATAAGTACTTCTGCTCCTGAATCGTCTTATTCTCAAACTGTTTCTGACTCAGCTTCTCTAGCGTTTTGATTACTTTGTCTTGTAGGGTTTCGTCTTTTGATTTTTCTAAAAGCTCCACGAGTTTTGGTACTGCGCCCTTTGCTTGAAAGTGAGCGAGGGTGTCGAGGATGTATTTATGAATCCACAGCGCTTTTTCTTTATTAAAATTCTTTTCAGAGAAGAGCGCGTCAGTAAGGGGTTTTTCATATTGTGTTAATTCTAAGGCTTGAATCGCCTGTACGGCCGTTGTGCGTACAATGAGCGCATCGTCGTCGAGCTTCTTTAGAATATGATTTGAGAATGTTTTGTCGCGAAGTATCACCAGAGCCTTTATTGCAGCGTCGCGTAGTAGCCAACTTTTGTGATTCAAAAAAGGTACGATGAATTTAGCTGTCGTCACCTGAAGAGACGGTGTGGTGCTTTTTGCTGTCGCGCCGTGATGGGCAAGGCTGAAGATGGCTACCCAACGGGCTTCTTCAGGTGCCTTTTCGTTTTGGGCCAAGGCCTGTAGCTCTTGAGTAAGTGAATTTTGAAATTTATTTTCTAATAGATGAGTGAGTGCTTTCAGATCAGCCTTCTTTTTGAGTTCTGTTTCAATGGTTTGCTGAATGTCAGACCGTGGTTGTGATTTTACAGCCCACGTAGTCGAAGACGCAGCCAGCGCCAAGATATTAAGTATTAAAATTGATATATATCGATTCATAAATTTATCCATTTAACATGTTTTCAAATTCTTTTAACAGTTCAGCATCTTGTTGCGACGGTGGTTGAAGATCATTTTTCTCCGCTACTGGGTTGGTCGCGGTTTCAGTTGGTTTAGCCTTCGCTTGGTCAATAGCTACGACATTATCTGGTGGAGGCGAAGCGGGTGCAGCCTCAACCGTAGGCTCAGGTGTTGGAGTAGTTGGCGCTGCCGCGACAGTAGGTTCTGTAGGCGTAGCTGCAGCTTCTGGTGGTTTAACTGCAGGCTCGCTGGCTGGAACAGGGCTTGGTTGAGCCGCTTCAGTTGCCTGAGTCGGAGCGGGAGTAGTTAGATTTTTAGTAGTAAGTTCGGCCATAGCATCGGCCGTCGGATTTTCTGACGCCGGTGCGGCGACAACCGGCTCGGTATTTTGCTGTGCTTCTGCAGTCGGTGGAGTTGTAGCAGCGATGCCAGCACCGCCTTTGGTGGCCTCAAGCTCCTCACGTAATTTTTTATTCTCCTGCATGAATTTTTTTAAATTAGCCAGATCATCTTCGATTACCGCGTATTCGGCTAAACGCGATTCTAATTGAGATAGTTTTGCTTGCAGAGCACCCGTGTCGCCCCCGCCTTCGGCTGGTGCAGTAGCAGGGTTGGCTACTTTGTTTTCTAATTCTTTTACTTTTTCATCAGCTGCGATTTTTTCTTGAGTCAACTTTTCTAGAGCGGCATTGAGGGCGTTGAGTTTTTCTTGAGTCTCGGCATCGTTACCAGTAGCTGTTGGTGTGATTGAGTTTTCGGCAGGCGAAGTTACAGGTGCCGGTGTTGCGACTACGCCATCAGCCGCAACGACTCTCAGGGTAGGTTTTAGTTTGGTGCCTTCGCCAAAGAGCGTTGATTTAAACTCGTCGGTTTGGCCCATGAGGTCTGAAATAAAAGCTTTCACGACGTGATCAGGTACTTGTCCTTTAGCAACACCCAATCGGCGCTTACGGAATATTAAGAACATGAAATATAGCAAAAGTAGTATGCCTAGTACTACCATCTCTGCCGCTATTGCTTCTCTTGAAAAGTGGCTCAGCCAATAAATGAAGTTCATTCGATTCCTCTTTCAATCTTCATTTATTAGTTTGAGGGTATTGCTACTATGCAGGCTAGCCGGCACAAAGATGCTGGGAATAATTCGAATCGGCAGTATTTGCTGCCGTGTGTCGCGTCTTACCTACTGGCTTCTGCTAAGGCTCTGCAGACCTTCCTTGTGGATCTTTTTATTAGAAGCGAATATCGACGTTGAGTTTAGGGTGATTGGTTGGCCTGCGTAGTTCGTGATCTGCCCGCCCGCTTCTTTGATTAAACAAATGCCGGCGCAGATATCCCAAGTATTAAGATTCCTTTCGAAAAACCCATCTAAGGCGCCCCAAGCGACGTAAGATAGGTCTAATGCAGCACTTCCAGTTCGGCGCATGGCATGGGCATTGGCCATCATTTCTTGAAATAGGGTGAGCTCGTACTTTTGAATCAACGGGGCGTTAGGTGAAAAACCAGTACATAATAAGGCGTCTTTAAGTGTTTGAGTTTTTGAAACACGAATGGGCCTATCGTTGAGGAAGGCCCCTTGTTTGTCTTGTGCGGAAAATAAACGTTTGTGAATGGGGTCATACACAATTCCTAATACAGGGCGTTTTAATCGATTCGAATACAATCCAATAGAAATACAAAAATGAGGAAAGCCATGAGCAAAATTGGTCGTGCCATCTAATGGGTCAATATGCCAAACATATTCGGTTGAGCCCTTTGTTTGGGAGTGGCTTTCTTCCCCGATGTAGGTGTCTTCACAGAAGTGTCTTTTTAAGGCCCCAAATAGCTTCTCTTGCGACGTGCGATCAACCTCCGTCACCAGTGAGGTATCAGCTTTGACTTCTAGAGTGTCGTAGTTCCTAAACTTCTTTGCGATGTAGCGTCCCACAGATAGGGCACTTTTTTTGGCCATTAAAAATCGATTCTCTAAGCTATCTGTCGTGTGGGAGATTTTAGTATATCTTTTTTTATACATATAAAGAGGTACCAGTTTTTACATACTCAGCAATTTTATCTCTCAAAGCGGTCTGAAGTTGTTTGGTTAACGTTCCCACATGGCCTGTACCTACTTGGTTTCCGTTGAGTCGATTGATGGGCATAATTTCTTTTGTGGCACTCGACATAAAGACTTCGTCTGCGTCGAAAAAATCTTTCGCCGTATAGAAGCCTTCATGAAATGGAATATTTCGTTTTTTACATATATCGCTGACGAACGCGCGTGTAATGCCAGCAAGAATACCGCAGTCAAAGTGTGGGGTATGCACATTCCCGTCTTTTACGAAGTAGACATTGTTAGTAGATCCCTCAGTAACGTGACCACTAGAGTTTAAAAAAATAGCATCATCGGCACTAGATTGTTTTGCTTCTGCCAAACCCAAAACATTGTTCAGATAATTTCCTGACTTCATTGCAGGGTCTAATGCTTGTTTCAAATTTCTTGGCCTCTTAATAAAGGCATAATGCAATCCGTCGTTAAATTGCCAGGCGGGGTAATCTTCAAGTGGTTTTACAAAAAGCATAAAATACGGCGGCGTTGTGTTTTTGCGATCGATATTTAAGTCAGACAAACCTGCACTAATGGTAATACGTAAATAAATATTCTGGTTTCCGTATATAGAAAAAAATTTCTGACATACCCTTTCGATCATAACGCGTAAGCTTTGCGGGCCAGTATCATCGACGATGTTAGGAATACTAGCCAACACACACGATGCTCTTAAACGATCTAAATGTTCTTCTAACGCAAACAACACCCCGTCATACGTACGGGTTACTTCGTACAACGAATCACCAAAATGAAAGCTGCGGTCGAATGCAGGTACCATAGCTGCGACGCCGGGCGTAATTTCATAGTGTGGTGGCCAACGCAGTGTGCTGTCCGGTTGAATTTGAAAGCGTGGAGCTGCCACAATAGACCTATTTGGAATAAAGCTTGGTATCATAATTTTAGCTCTCTTTAAGGCCATGATAGAGTGCTATTGAATTCTTAGGAAATGAAAAAAAGTAAACATCCGGCTACTATACTGAGTGTGCGATTATGGGCCCAGCTATTCTCTTTCTTTAGAGTGCTGCGAGGCGGCGGCGTTTTTGTTGTTTTTGCTAGTCTAGCAGGATGTAGTTCTATACCAGAGTTAGAATTACCACGACCGATTCAAGAGGCACCTAGTTTATCGACGGCGGTTTCATGGTGTGCCAATTATAGCTTAATTAGAGATGAGCCGCGTCATTCAACAGATCAGACTAAACGCGCTTCAGCGGAGTATTTTGTACCGCCGTTGCGTTGTTTGGAATCGATAGTGGCCGAGTCGCCGTGGCGCAGGGCTTTTTTTGACGACGACGAATTGGTGCAATTCTTTCGCAGCTATTCTGCATTTGTTGATGAATCGTTGCGCAAAAAACAAGATGTAAACATAGGGCCATTGGTCGAAAGTCTACGTTTTGCGTTCAAACGTTTGAGTTTAGAAGTATCTTTTCGACCGCGGCAGTCGCCCGATACGCTGCCGGTGTCGGTGAAAGAGTATCTACCCCAGTACGCGGCTGTGTTTTTTACGGTTCCGCATAAAAAACATCCTCTAACCCCAGACAAACAAGATATTGTAGATCTAGAGAATTTATTGCGCTCACTTGAAGAAAATAGTGCATCTCAAGAATTTAGCGAACTTAAAGAAAGGTTGCGGACCAAAATAGAACAGTTACGCAAAACAAAAGCACCTGTTCGCCGCGAGAGATAACGTCGTATGCAGTTTGATATCGAAGAACTTAGTATTCCCTTAGATAAAAAAAATGCCCTTTTAGTGGGCGATAGTGAGTGGTCGTTAGATGAGTTGTCCGGCCTGTTAGAGACGCTTGGCGCTAATCCTCACTACCGAGTGCCTGTAGTGTTAAAAAAAATCCATGCGGGAACTTATATCGGTGAAGGCAAATTAACAGAAATTAAAACCCTAAAAGAAGCCCACGAGTGTGAGTTCGTTTGTTTTGACTTTGATTTAAGTCCCTCACAATTAAAAAATATTCAGAAAGTTTTGGGTGGATTGGTCTTAGACCGTGCGGCAATTATATTAGAAATTTTTAATAAACATGCTCGTAGTCGTGAAGCCAAACTTCAGGTGGAGTTGGCCCGATTAGAGTATTTTATGCCGCGATTAGCTCACTTGTGGTCGCACTTCGAACGTCAGCGCGGTAGCGGCGGCGGTGCCCTTAAGGGCAAGGGCATGGGTGAAAAACAAATCGAGGTCGATCGCCGTATGGTGAAAGACCGCATGACCATGCTCCGAAAGAAAATGAAAGAGGTCGATAGTGCGCGTGATCTTCATCGCAAGCACCGTCAAAGTTTATTGAAAGTAGCTCTCGTTGGTTACACCAACGCGGGTAAATCAACTTTGTTGAATGCCTTAACCCATTCTGAGGTTTTGGTTGAAGACGCTTTATTTGCTACGTTAGATGCGACAGTGCGTTTGTTAAATCCGAAGTCACGGCCTGCTATCTTAGGAATTGATACGGTGGGTTTCATTGATCGCCTGCCACACGGTCTGGTAGCTAGTTTTCGTACAACGTTGTCGAGTGTTTTAGAGGCTGATTTACTACTTCATGTCTTAGATGCCTCGCACCCCGAAGTGCAGCGCCACCATGAAGTGACCATGAAAGTTTTAGAAGAACTTGGCGTGCTTGAGAAAAAGATCCCGATGTTTATTGTCTTTAATAAATGCGACCGTGCGACGGATCTTTCGATGCTTAAAATTTGGGCTGCTAAATTAGCGCGAGAATTGAAAACTGCGAGCGACGGTACGCAAGTGCAAGACTACGCCCCGTTGTTTATTAGTGCTCATCGTACAGACGATGTGGATAATTTGCGCAATACGATTGTTCGTCATTTTGAATCCGATATGCAGGTCTTAGAGGTTTTGATTCCATTCGACGACGGTAAAACCCAAGCACAAATTTACGAAGTCGCTAACGTGGAAATCAAACGTAATACTGAAAAGGGTGTGTTTTTCCGTATCAAAACAATGCCCCATTTGGCGGATAAACTGAATCTCGCTCGTTTTAAAATATGATGCGTTAGAGATTGATGCCGCGTAAAATTGATATCGACACGTTGCCACCGCTATCACGTGCGATGTTGATCAAACTAATGGGTTGTCGATTTGTATTACACACCAGGTAGTTTTTAGCGCTACCGAGAGCGAGACCATTGTTTGTAACGTCGAGCATGAAATCGTCTCGCATAGTGTGTGGTATAATGCCGTGGCGTAGCCGCTCTGCCTGCGGATGATAGATCACATCTAAAAATGGATATTCTGAGAAGAACAGAGTTTCAAAACTATAAAACTTATCGATTGCAAGTGCTGCAAGTACTGTGCGTTCGCTACAGTGGTAGTTGCCTTGAAATGAAAACGAGCCAACTTCACTCCGAAATAGTTCT
>CAZYPH010000127.1:0-6314 GCA_964649095.1 uncultured Oligoflexia bacterium
ATCTCAAAAAATCCATGAGCTCTTGTGGCGGGCCAGATCTGTCTTGGAAAGTTGTTGGACCACTACCTGTTAGTTGTCGTGAACATGGATTGATTAATTCGGTGGTACTGTAAACCCAACCCCGCAATGGAAATTGGACGGCAGTGGCTTCACTGAATTCACTGTAAATGATTACTGAGATTAGAAGAAAGACCGCACGAACGCTTGTTTTGAGCCATCTTTTAGTGAATTGAATTGCATTCATTGAGGTGGGGTTATAGCAGCTGTCCCGCCCCTTTGCAGCGAATATCTGTGATCAAGGCTAATGTATTTAAATCTTAGTGATTTCTCGTGTTTAAGCTTTGTATTCTGCCTCCTGCCGCTAAAAGTATTTGTTGAGGTTGGGAGGCTGCAGGCCCAAGAGACGATCCCCTTGTTCGCCCCCGGCACATCGGTTAGAGTGGGGGCATGTTTGGATTATCGATTGAACACTTATTAATTTTTGGTGCGGTTTTATTAATTTTTGGTCCGAAAAAGTTGCCCGAGTTGGGCGCTAGTTTTGGACGTGCGGTGCGTAACTTCCGCGAAGGTTTGAATGGGCCGGTGTCGTCGGGCCATGTTGAAGTCGAGCCCGCACCGGCCGCTAAAGTAGCTCGCGAGGCGGCTCCAAAAATTGCTCACGAAACCGTGGTGGTCGAGAGTGCTGTTGGGGCGAATTCTGCCGTAAAAGCTACTGCACAGGCTACCGCTCAGGTTAATGACTCCGGGTCTCCATCCGCTACGGTCTAAGTTTTCCCTTCTGTCGTTTACGCGCCGCATTTATTAATCTCGCTCATTCTTAATAGATGCGGTGTTTAAATATATAAAATTTAATATATATAATTTTTTGAAAGGCAACATTTATGTCGTCACCGCACGAATCCGCCCTGTCACATTACCGCAAAAATAAAGAGCACTATCTAGACGAACTCAAAACGTTAGTGCGTATTCCTAGTATAAGTTTTGATGGGTATCCGAAAGAGGCTGTCGTGGCCTCGGCCGAGGCTGTGGCTGGTTTGTGTCGTAAGATTGGTTTAGACAACGTCGAAGTGGTGACGTTAAAGCCCGGCACGCACCCCTATGTTGTGGCGGAGTGGAATAAAGCCCCTGCTGGTGCCCCTACGTTGCTGTTATATGCGCATCATGATGTGCAGCCGATTGGTAATTTAGATTTGTGGAAGACGCCTCCATTTGAACCCACGTTGGTCGATAACAGGCTTTTTGGGCGTGGCACGGCGGATGACAAAGCGGGCGTGCTCGTGCACCTCGCGACCATTGATAGTTATCTGCGCACACATGGTGCTCTGCCCGTAAATGTAAAATTGGTGATCGAAGGCGAAGAAGAAATTGGTTCTGAAATGCTGCCCGAATTTTTAGCCAAATACCGATCCAAGTTAGATGCCGATGTTTTGGTATTAACGGACACGCAGAATTTTGACACCGGCCACCCGTCGTTAACGGTTTCGTTGCGTGGGCTTTGTACGGTTGAAGTAGAAGTGCGTGGATTGCGCCAAAGTGTGCATTCGGGCATGTGGGGCGGACCAACGCCTGACGTCGCACAAGCGCTGTCAAAAATGTTAGCGTCTGTAACAGACTCTTATGGGCGCATTGCAATTCCAGAATTATGGCAGATGGTAGCGCCACTCACGTCGCGTGAGCGCGAAGCGATTGAGAGTCTGCCGTATTCGATGAGTGATTATCGCAAACAGGCTGGTCTTGTGCCGTCCGCGCAAGCGGTGCCGTGCCACCACGATCACAACGTCGTGCAGCCGTTGATGCAAATGTGGCGCGAGCCATCGTTTTCGATCAATGCGTTTGAGGCGAGTAGTCGAAAAGCTTCGGCCAATATTATCAATGCGACGGCCTGGGCGCGTTTAGGGCTGCGTTTAGCGCCGGGGATGGATCCGGAAAAATCGATGGCCGTATTAAAAGCGCATCTGAAAAAACACCTGCCTTGGGGTCTTGAAATCGAATTTAAAAATGAATCGATCGGCGGCGCTTGGAGCACGAATACCGATCACAAAGCCTTTGATGTCGCACTCGAAGCTTTAGAAAAAGGCTACGCCAAAAAAGCCTCGATGATTGGTTGTGGTGGCTCTATTCCGTTTGTCGCGCCATTTTCAGAAGCGTTGGGTGGGATTCCAGCACTATTGATCGGTGTTGAAGACCCTTACACCAACGCACACTCTGAAAATGAAAGTATGTCGATTAGCGATTTTCATGCTGCCATTGAGAGTATGATCTATTTTTACTCGATGGCTGCAGAGAAGCTTGGGCAGTAGAGCCGGGAGACGCGAACGCCTGTCCTATGCAGCCCGTGGCAAGTACGCATCTTCGTCGCCTTCCACATCGGCCCGCCATAATTCGTATAGTGTCTTGCCGCTAGCGGTGCGTAACCAGCGGCTGGCGTGGTCGGGTGGCTCTTGTCCAAGGCATATCTCAGCGGCTTTGTGCACGGTGAGCACTTCTTTTTTACGTGTTAGTTTGTATTCGTTGTTCGGTTGTTTTGTAATTGTAAACGTTGCACTGGGGTCGCTTACAAAAAATAACGTCTCCTGGGGTTTCAGATAACCAGCGTGTACTAGGTGTGTAAGATCGAATTTATTTTTTTTCGACATGTATATTCTCCTATATATAAAAAATTAAATATTTAGAACCCTACTACTAAACCAACGCCACGGTTATTTGCAGACCATGACTCTAATGGTGTGCGCATGGCAGAACTATCAATGCAGTCGTTATAGTTTGAGCCTAGTAGGTTCGGTTCACTTGTGGTGCCTGCTGTGAGTTGGCCTGTTGGCTTTTGACAGAGACCAATGACAGCGGTTTTAACGTTCGATTTTGTGGCGGCTACTTGTGGCTGTTGTGTTTGATTGTTTAAGTATTTTTCTGGTGAAACACGACTCAGTTTATTAGCGACCATTTGTGAGCGTGCGCCCGAGAGCATGCTGGCCGGTTGGCGATTGGTTTTTCGGCTGGCGTAGAGGCCGGTTTCTTCTAGAGATTGCGGTCGAAGCGAATGCAGTGATTTTAATTTCTTTTTACGGATTATTCTCTGAGCGTCGTCGAGTTCGTTTTGTTTGAGCAGCTTTTGTTTCTTTAATTGAATTTGTTTTTCGGCCTTGAGTTTTTGAATGTGGTCATCGGCTTTGGTTGTTATTGAAAAAAATGCGGTGAAGGCAATCAAGAGGAACGTGATGAGTGCTGTTTTGAATAGATTTGAATTGTAGATCTGCATGAAACCAATCTCCGACGTAAAAATGAAGCCAGTTTTCTGCCCTGTGTTCTGCATTGTCAGGTTGGCCTGAGGCAATACAGGTGGGCTACTGGTATGATGTTATGCAGTTTTATTAAAATTGAGGACTGTAACGATTTTTGCAGTTTGTGGTTGTAAATGTTTTCTATGATATTGTTATAATTATATATTTTTAATTCTTTATTTAAATTGTTTGGATTGTTTGAAATTTGTTTATTTTTTACACATCAAAATTTACTCAGATTTAACTCAAAAAACTTAGCCGTGCCCTGTACGCGTTCAATCTTGATAAGATCGATAGAACTATCGTGTGATAGGGGAATGAGAATTTGTTTTTCTGTGACTTGTCCACTGGCTCCGGCCAAATAAGTAAACGTGTCGGCTATCATGCTAGAGCCGCCGATGAAGTGTCGGTACCTGGGTTGGTTCGTCGATTGAATTTGTTCCGCATAACGTAGTGGGTTGCGAATAAGTTGCACGCGGATAAGCGCGCGGTCTTGTTCGTTGGAGCGGTCGTGATCGTCGTTTTGAATTTGGGGTGTGTCGTTGTCGTAGTAGCCGTGCGGACGGGTGTTTTTATCGAATGGTAAAAAACGTAGATTCAAAAGCAGGTTTTCGTTTGCAGTGAAATGGTTGCGGTCTAAGTCGATATAGATAGCACCGACAAATTTTTTGCTAACGGAACTATCGCCCGTATTGATGGGGCCTTGTCCATAACAAGCGCCGTCAGAGACTTGATAGAATTGATCGCCGCTGGATGTGGGTGCTGGTTCGTTGAAGGCTAAAATAGATCCGTAGCGTTGGGTCGGTCCGTCGCTACCGTTTTGGTAACGATCGGGGCGTATCTGCCTCCATGTACCCTGGCTAGAACAGGTTTGAGACGACTCGGAGCACACGCTAGAATCGGTATACTCTGGGGGGGTATATTCCCAGAGGTCGTTTAAAGCATGCACGCCGTCGGCGCAGCCAGTGTCGCTGCAGCCGTAGCCACCAAATAAATAAAATTTATGATGGGCTTTGTCATAAGAAATTGCTGCGGATGCGCGTTTGGTGGGTGCGGTGGCTGGGTTGAGATACAGCCAACGCCCTTCTACTTCGCGCTGGGTCGGTTTTGTAATGGCACCTAAGAGTGGGTCGTTGTCTAAAAACCGCGGGCGGCCACTGAGCCAGTAGTCGAGGCTAAATACATTGGGTTGATAGTTGGTAACCGTGTCGGAACTGGCATATTCGACCGCAGTGGGTGGTAGGTAAATCCAGGTGTCGTTTTTTAATGCCGTCGGTGTATTGCAATTGCCGAGTGGGTTGCCAAAACTGGTGCTGCCTGCAGTTGCGTTAATGCTGGTAGGAGCTGCTGTACAGCCCCCAAATACTAAAACGCCGTGGTGGCGTGCGTCGATAGCCATCGATTGTTCGAATCGCGCATCGGGGGCGATGGAAGCCGAATCAAACGAGATTTTTTTTAAGCACCCGCCCGGCGGAAAGATATAGTTGTTGGCGAAGAACGGGCGTAGGGCGCGTGGAGATGTGATGTTGAGGCCCTCAGGGGATGGAGACGATAGATAGGGAAAACCCAACGTCGCATGAATGGTAGCTGAGGCGAGAGTTGTCACGCCCGTATCAAAAAAACATGCGGCGTTCGGGCGTCGATTGTTAGCTGGGGGTTCAAATATCCATACCGTTTTGTTGGTCAGAGTGGGCGCGCTCGCGATGCCTTGTAGGCCACCAAAAATGATAAACTGATTATATTTAGAGTCGTAGACCGTGCGGTGAAAACCGAGGCCATCAAAAGTTGGGGTACTGATGGTAGCGCTCGAAGTGGTTGAAGTGCTGTTGTAAGCGATGCTGCGGACCGTTTGTAGCGTGCTTAGGCCAGAGTGTGTAGTAAGTACCTGCCAATCGCCGCCAAGTACAGGTTGCGGAGCGGTGTCTTGAGCGTAGCTGTGGGGTTTGTAGATCGCAATTTGATTGACGGCGCCCGGTGTGGCCAGTGAAAGCCTGAATCCGCCGATGGATAGAAAATAGTCGTGGCCGTCGTTTAAGATGTCGTAGCTTGAGCTGTTTTTTCGCGTCTCCATCGAAGGCTCGCGTCGAGAACTAAACGTAAACGTTCCGCCGACGGTGGGGGTGGGGTTCTTGGCATCATACTCCGGCGGAACCGAGGGTAGACTTGACCCATAATAGATGGTGCTAGGAGCCCGCGAAACAGCCTGCGGCAGAATAGTCGAACTAAGCTGTCCATTCGATTCAAAATGGAGGCGCAGGATATGTGGATTTTGATAAAATGATGTTGTGCTGTCCGTTGTATTCGCATAGGTACCACCATATATATACATTTCATTATGTAAATGGTCGTAGTCGCCGCCAGCCCATAATAAGCCTGGTGCATTCGACGTGCTAGTGCCTAATCCCGGTAGACTGACATTATCAGTTGTCCATGTCGCTGGGGCGAGAGCGGTTGAAGTGGGTTGTGTCGCAGTTAACGTATGGATGTCGCCTTTTAAGCCGTAGGTCGCTGTTGGCGTGCAGCTGGTATCGCCGTTAACGCAGCCATAGCCGCCTACCAGTGTCATACGGTTGAGAAAACCAGAGTTGGGGAGTCCATCATCAAACGTTGCGCAGTTGGCGGCCTCGGGTGCGCCACCGCCGGTGAAGGCGCAGCCTGTTGAAGTGCTTGGTCCATAGAGTGCGTTCGAGTTGGTGAGTTCTACAGCGATGTTTTTTAACCAATCGGGTTTCGTTGTTACCGTTCGGCCTGTGAGTGGGTTGTGAAATACTTTGCCGTCGCCACTACAAGAGTACGAGTTGGGGCTTTGGTTGTTGTAAAAGCGGTCGCGTGAAAGTTGGATGCCGATAGTGGGTGTGTTTTGTAGAGCAGTAATGGTGTCGGCAATAGTGCTATCGCCACCACTACCCGTGCTGCCTGTGTTACTAGTGGCAGCTGATCTAGGGTTTGTAATCTTGCGCCCAACAGGAACCGGCGGTTCATTGGGGCCACATGAAGATATTATAATTAGTATATATATACTAAGGAATACGTATA
>CAZYPH010000128.1:0-6260 GCA_964649095.1 uncultured Oligoflexia bacterium
GGCGGCTGAATGTGAAGGACATACGTCCGATAATTTCTCCACGTTTTCACTTGCCGCCCAGTGTACATACGACGCTTGTCGGCAGCGGCTTTGTTATTTGTACGTTTGCACCGCGCCCGACAGAAACGGGTGATGATAAGGCTCAGCGCGTCCCGTTTTTTCACCGCAACATTGATTATGATGAGGTGATTTTTTACCACGACGGTGATTTTTTTAGCCGAACAAACATCAAGCCTGGCATGGTGACGTTTCATCCGCAGGGTATTCACCATGGGCCACATCCGAAAGCGCTACAGAACCAGTTTAATAAAGATTTCGCTGATGAAGTAGCTGTCATGGTGGACACAGAACGCCCTCTAAAACCATGCGGACTAGCTAACTTAAGTGAAGTGTCAGATTATTGTAATAGTTGGCGTTGTTAATCGTTATCTGAATATATAAAAAAAATAATATGACAAAAACACCAGAACTCCCGGCCTTTCAAGAAGCCGCCCGAGAGCTTTTTAACCAGGATTTTTCAGATATTGAGATCTTAGACTTTTCAAGATTCATCGACCCAGCCTACATCAATATGAGAATCGCAGAACGAACAACGAACAGTCTCTTAGTAGGTCGCTATGCAGAGTACCGTTCTACACAAGGGTATCAACACCTGCCTCAATCAAAAAATGTAGATAATGTCTTTCATTTGGGCATCGATTTTTTTCTACCAGCCACTACGGCAATTTATGCATGGGATTATTTTCGAGTGATTGGCATTGCCAACAGAAGCCAGCCACAAGACTACGGCGGAACGCTCTTATTAAAAACTGTCGAACTTAATTCTAAATATGTTTTATTGGGGCACCTGAGCACGAAGTCGGTCTTCAAACTCAACCCCGGAGACTTTATAAGCAGGGGCGCTTTTCTAGCAGAAATTGGCGCTCCAACAGAAAACGGAAACTACCCACCACACTTGCATTTACAGGTCGGCTTGCAGGCTCCGACATTTACTGACATGCCGGGCGTTGTAGCCATTAATAAAAAAAATAGAGAGCAAGAAGAGTCTGAATGGAAACAACGCCACCCAGACCCTCTGCGGTTGTTTAGAGGTATTTAGTCAAACCGACGCCGGCAAAGTGGTACCCCAAATCTACTCGCACGCCCCAGTCGCGCTCAAATTGGAATACACTGCCCACGCCAATTACAGGGAAAAAACCACCACCGCGTACTTCGTTGCGACGATCAGCGGTTACAGCATTGTAGCCCAATCCCAAAAGACCGAAAAATTTCCATTGGTGGTCTAATTGAAAATCCCAGCGCCCGTTGGCTGCGCCGTGAAAACCGGCAACACCGTTAGTACCAGCTACGGTGCCATAAAAACTCGCACCAACATTTCCTTCCAGTAACAAACTATTGTTAACGTCGGGTATCGGTTGTTTTAATAATCTTTGAGCAAAACGCACATTTAAACCAAAAGCATCATAGTGGTTCGCGCCCACACCAAACGATACATCTTGATCATTCCGTACTGGCTGCCCACGAAATGCTTCGGCCTCTGAAGTTTCAACTGATGGGTAACTAGCACGCTCTGTGTCTGCAGCCGATGCCACACCAGAAAAGGCCCCAAACAATGCAAACCCTAAAACAGCGCCAAGGATTGGACTTTTATCTCTATATTGTTTTTTCACTATATTACCTTTCGTTAATTATTATTTAAGGCCACTCTAACGCATCAACAAAATTATTCAACATACGGAGAGTGGCACCCCAAATAACATAGTCTTTATATTTTAAAACACGCGTTGAGAGACTGCCATGTTTCGTAAAAATGATTTCAGTTTTGTAATTATTGTCATCCAGCAAATTTGGCAGAGGCAATGACACAATTTCGGCAACTTCATTGGTTTGCATAGTAAATCGAACAGGCGCCGATACTAATCCCACAAACGGAGTGACCACAAACGGCGTGGCCATCGTATGGACCTCTGACAAACTTCCGACGACATTCACTTGATGATGGAGCAGACCAATCTCCTCGTACGCCTCTCGCAGCGCGGTAGCACGTAGATCTACATCCGTAGGTTCTACAATACCCCCAGGCAGCGCCATCTCGCCGGCATGGTGTATGGAATGGGTCGCACGTCGGATTAGAATCAATGACGACGTATCTACGGCAATTTCATGATCGAAAATTTTAACATGACGTGAAAAGTTTTGTGGCTTTTGAAGCTTAGATTCACCAACGGTATTTTCTGAATCGACAGAACTGACAATCGACATCAAAGTAGCAGCTTGAATTAACGACATGGCACCTTGCACTGTACCAGAAGTGCATAAAAAAAGCAGTCAGTACAAATGTACTGACTGCTTTCCTAAGTCTTTGTAGGAACTAAAGTATTCTTAGTGAGCAGCTGGTGCATCATGAGCAGCTTCGTGAGCTGCTTCATGTGCTGCAGCTGGAGCAGCTTTTGCTGCCTTAGCTTTTTTTGCAGCCGGACGAGCAGCTTTTGCAGCTGCAGGAGTAGTAGCAGCAGGAGCCGCAGCATGTGCATCGTGTGCAGCTGGAGCATCTGTGTTTGCGAAGCCATTTACAGCAAATAATGAAGCAAGAGCAACAACAACTAATTTTTTCATATAGAATTTCCTTAATATATTTTTAATACTATTTACCACTTATGAATCGACCCCGTACAAAGTGGAGCCTAAAATCTCTACTTAAACTAAACGTCGATCCATAGTAGAAAAAGATACTGGACTCATTTGGAGTTTGAAAAGAGGCTCCTCGATTAGTTTTTCATTTTCCCTCACAATTTTTATGCAAGATCAAACAAACAAAACCCACCCCATAATGCGCCGAGCTAAAATCATAAAACAAATACGCCAGTTTTTTTGGGAGCTTGACTTTGTTGAGACCGATACACCACACCTCGTAGAATCGCCGGGCATGGAACCACACATCAGGCCTGTATTTATCGCAAATCCAGGCGTGTTTTTGGCCACCAGTCCAGAGTTTGCGATGAAACGTATCTTAGCCAACCCAACTTTGGGGCTCACAAAGATCTTTCAAATTTGTAAAGCCTACCGCTACGAACCGGTGAGTTCTACTCACAGCCCTGAATTTACGATTCTAGAATGGTACCGTGCAAATGCTACTTACGAAGCTCTTTTTACCGATTGTGAGAATCTCATACGACACCTCATTCAAGATCTTGGAATGGCCCCCCAACACACGGCAACGTTAGAAACACCTTGGCCTCGGCTTTCGTTAAACGACTGTTTTCAGCGTTTTTGTGGGATAACTCTTAAGCATTATCAATCGGCTGAGGATCTTGAAAAATGGTGCCTGCAGAACCATCTTTTGACCGACACAAGGTATGAAACCATTTTACACAATACGAATTACTCTAGAAACGATCGTGATCTTTTGCTTGAAGAGTATTGGAATGATCTATTCTTTCTAATTGTTCTCAACAAAATCGAACCCCGTCTGAAAGAGTTCTCAACCCCAATATTTTTGTACGGCTACCCAGAAAGTCAGGCGGCACTAGCCAACGTCTACACTGATGGCGAAGGCATGCGCTGGGCCAAACGTTTTGAACTTTACTGGAATGGTCTTGAACTCGCGAATGCCTTTGATGAACTGACTGATCCGATTTTACAACGCCAGCGTTTCCAGAAAGATCAAAAGATTAGGCGGCTGCTCTATGATGCGGTGTCACCTCAACAAGTTGAGGCCATTCGGATTCCCCAAGAAAGCATCAACCCGATCGAAAGCCCCATCGATGAGGCCTTTTTAACAGCGCTCGATACACTACCACCGTCTGCCGGCATTGCCTTAGGTGTCGACCGACTGGTTATGGCATTAACACAAACAGAAAATATTGATGATGTCTTATGGCAACGTTGTGCGTGGCGCAGATGTGAGACTTAAAATAGATAGGGCAGCAATCGTCGCGTGCGACTGCTGTATTCGAGGTACGCATCACCAAAGTGCTCAAGCAGCATCTGTTCTTCAGCGTAAATGCGGTGAACAAAAAATACGGCAATACAACTACCCACACCCAAAAACAACCACCAAGAACCCAAACATAAATTGATGCCTAAAAATGCGAGTAAGTATCCAGTATAACTAGGGTGCCGCACATATTGATAGGGGCCCTTTTCGACGATTTTATGATTGGCACGAATACCAATTTCGAATGTAAAATACTCTTTTAGAATTTGTATCGACCACATCCGCAAAATAAAACCACCGATAAAGAGCGCGCAACCTAGCAAATATAAAATTAAACCTGGCTTTGTGTTCAGTTGATTCAAAATATCTAAAAAACTAATACCTGCATCTAGAACAACATTTACGTTCACCCCGCGATAATAAAAATGACGGAACTGCACTAAATATTCATAAAGAGCGTTCTCGTTAAAAGATTGAAACAACCCATACAATAAAGCGAGATGCAAACCGATGAACGCCAAACTAGCTTTGAAATTAGAATACACCCGATCAAAAGACTGATCAGATGCTTGGCTCCTCAAGCGATGCGGCTGATAGACCACTAGAAAAACATGCGCTGCAAAAAATGTTAAATTAAGAATGCTTCGCATAACTTAAAAAATCCCGAAATTCTTGGGGCACCGGGCTTTCGATATGAATCTGATTATGCGTCGCCGGATGTTCTATTTTTAAAGACTTTGCGTGCAAAAGAAAACGCCGCAGCACATTGAAATACTTCACATCAGCACCGTACAACGTGTCACCCACGATCGGATGCCCACTCTCACTCATATGCACACGAATTTGATGCGTACGACCGGTCTCAATACTAACTTCGACTAAAGAAAAATACCAAATAATTCGTAATCGCAATTTTACCTCCGCTACGCACACTGCCGTAACGACGTTGATTACCGCGTCGTTGAACTTCATCTAAATACGTTTCAAAACGGCCCGTGCCTTTTTTTAAGCGGCCTTCAACGACACAGACATATTCTTTTGTAAGGCGGTGTTTAGCAAACTGGTCCGACACGAAACCGTTATACACGGGCATCTTACACATGAGCACTACACCCGACGTATCGCGATCTAATCGATGGTGGATGGCAAGCGTACCAATACCGGTTTGTTTTTTTGCAAGATCAAATAAATTCGTACGATCGGTATCAACCGTGGCATGAGTCGGCATACGCGGTGGTTTATCAAAGGCAATCAAAGCATCGTCTTCGTACAAGATACGTAGATTCTTTTGAGGCTCGCCCTCTAAAGAGGAGTTATTCGACGACTTGTTTCTCTTTGAACTGCCCAAAGCAGCACTTAATTTTTGTACCTCGGGGTTACAATAGAACTCAATGACCTCGGTGCCTTTGATCATAGCCGCCGGACTCGTAACTCGCTTTCCATTCACGTAAACGTAACCCATTCGGATTGAGTGGGTAATCAGGTCACTATCAACCGCATTCTGAGCCAATTCATTCGATGCTATTAAAACAGCATCAATACGTTGTGGACGAGATGCCTTTGATGTGGCGGGCCTAGTAGTCAACCTGATTTCAATACGTTTCATATGGATCCGTTCATAACACGGTGGATGCGATTCAAACACTCCCACTTCAACCTATCTTCGCCCGCCGTAAGTGCCCATTTGTAGTGATAATACTCATCAGTGTTGTTGCGAGGACTAAGCCCAAAATCAATTTGGTAGCGTAGCAATCGTACCGCAAACTGGGCGTACCAGGTTGCTAGTTTTTCGGCATATTCTTTCTTGAGATCGATCGTTTTCAAGAGCTCTTCAGACAAACGCCGTTTTAGGGTGTACTTTGATTGCGTCACGCCTTGTTTTAAAAACTCTTCAATCAAAACGCCTTTAGCGCCATTAGAATCTACCGACGCTGCCTGTTGTGCATCCTGTTGCAATTCCTGTTTCGAGACAGTTTGTTGCTCGGGTTTTTGATCTAATGTCAGCTCAGCCATCATTTCAGCGAAACGGCGTAAGGCCGAAATGGGCGCTACTTGCTTTTCTTTCGCTCGATACTCTTGCGAATAAATCAAGCCGTTATAGAGAGCTTCGTAGTGGCCGCCTTGCTCTAGGTTGTTTACTAACTTTGAGAATTCGTTAACATCAGAGAGTTCACGCTCAAGAACCACCAACACCATTTCTTTGACAAACTCGGCGGCAACTTGGCGATGGTCTTCGGTCAAAAAAACATCTGAGACTTCGCCGGGCTTGGGAGATGGGCTTTCAGGCGGAGGGCTAAGCTTAGACAAAACATGTACTCTGAAT
>CAZYPH010000129.1:0-6164 GCA_964649095.1 uncultured Oligoflexia bacterium
CCGTCTGAAAAATATGCTCTAACCCGCAAGCGAGATTCAGCCTTGGTACCCCGATTCCTAAGCTAAAACCCTTTGCTGCCCCAAGCGATCGCTGAAAGCGATTCGACCGTAGTACATCCATACCTCCCGGTTGCCGCAATGTCCTTGCCGCAGTTACGAGAGGTTTATTAATAGTGTAGCGATCTAAACGCACTGGCCAAATCGTGGTGAGATTGGACGCCTTGTCGTGAAACTTCACATAGATCCTATCTAACCACTTCCCGTCAGAATTGAACCAAAGAACAAAACGTTCATCAGACCCTTGAGCTAGCAAATAGTCCGACCGCCAAAGATGTAATGCTAGAGTATGCTCAAAGTACTCCGGCTCCTTCTTAATCCCCAACCCATGAAACGCCCAAATAAACTTCCCATCCGCATCTTTAAACGCTTTAGCGAGGCTTGAGGTGCCTATAGGGCGGCCGGTGTCGTCGACGGCGACGTAGTCGGCGGTGTATTGGTGTTGGGCATCGAACGAGGCCCAGTAGGCTTCGTTCACTTCTTTGAGCCAACGCTCGCGCTCCGCGGTGGCCTCGGCGCTATTTTCAGCGAACTCGCCTACAAATTTTTTGGCTTGTCCGGTGGCGATGGCTAATTCAGGAATAGGGTCTTCGGCAAAACTATGCCGCGGTCGAAGCATTGGATATACGTATTTTATATATATATTAAAATAGATACCAAAATTCTTCGGTTCATTTACTAAGGGTTTTACAATCACGCGGTCGCCGCGTATGGCAGAGACGATTACCTCGAATTCAGCATCCGGCGCCTGCAACTCTAGGCGCTGGCCAATGGCGGACTCAAGCGCCAGTGCATCTGACAACACCTCACAACGCAGTTGAAACGCCGTAGGGCTTACCTCAACAAGCAGCGCTCTCGCTAAAGTTTTACCGCCTTGCGCGATCGCAAGAGAAACGGGGTTTTCAATCCGTTTACGCCGCGTCTTTCGTACACCCACGTACTCTAAAACGTGCGGCAACGGCAAGGCCACACACGGTCGCGTGGGCTCGTAGTCGGTCGCACACTCCACACCATCCACTACAAACTGGTATGTCAGGCCGAATACTTCAAACATCAAACGTGCGGGTGTTTTTTTCTTTAACAGCTCGTGCGCCTCGAGGTCGGTCTTTAAATATAAATATTCAATCTCAGACAAACTAGAATCGTAGCTCACGTCGACAGCGATACTATGCGTCTCAAAACGTAACAGCGCCGAAGCGTATTTGGGCCACAATAAAAAGAGCTGCAATACCGACGACAGCTCGATCTCATCAGAGATCGTTTTATGCGTGACGTCGGGTGACACCATCTCGGGCATAGTGGCTGATTCTGATAGCGGCTCTACAAGGCGTAGTCGTGCCATGATTATGACACCTTCCGTAGATCATATTCGGAAAATAAGTTTAGAATATTTGTATATTCACTTTTTACTATATTAACTAAAGTTGGTGAAAATACCGAGGCCGAAGCAACGATTTCATCGAGTTCTCTTTCTAGCCGATTCTCTTTTCTGGCTAAATACATGCGATACCCTAACACCACCGCTCTAGGGACAATATCGTCTCCCGAACCCTTCAGTAGATCATTGAGCGAAAGGCCCTCGATCGTTCGGAGTCGTTCGCTACTGCTCTCTAAAACAGCTGCATTCTTTAGCAACCAGCGTTGGTTCTCGGGCAATGCTAAACAGACAGGTCCCAGATTGATAAGCAACTCATCGAACCACGACTTGTCTAACTTGCGTGTCAGAATCTGCGTGACGCGCAACACTTCGTCTAATTGTTCAAAACGCCTGGCGGTGCGATAAAAAAATTCTAACTCTTGCGGCGACGCCACTTGGGTTTGCTGTAACTTGTTATAGGCCTCTAAAATCTCTGTCATGGTCGACTTCAGGGTCGTGTCAGAACTTAATGCGTGCTCGGTCTGCATACCAATCAAACGCGCGCTGTTACCAAAGCGTTTGTAGGCTGTCATAAAGGCCGTTTCGTTTTCGGCCACGACAAACAATGCCGCCTTCGCACCACTCGCCTCATAGGGGTGGCTCAGCTCATCTACGGCGTTAATGGGCAACGTGTCTTTTTCCAAAACATGCAACACAATTAAACTTAGTGTTTTGATATTCGAAGCATGTTCATACGCTGAAAAATAATCTTCAAAGGAATCGAGCGATACTTCGATAGCGGGCATCAGGCGGGCCATACGCTCTTCTAAAACGCCCGCAAACATAGGCTTCTGTGACAATACCATCGCACGCAGGCTCTCTAGTTTTTTTCGACTAAATTGCATTTTAGGCGGCTCGCTTTCTAGCGTGAGTAGCTAAGTAGGCTTGAATCGCGGAAGCACGGGTGTAAGCAATCGCTGCCAACAGACTGCCGACATACTGCACCACATCGTTCGGAAGCTGGTCTAAAAAGGCCTGAGGCTCAAGTTTGTCCTCAAACAACGCGACGGCATTTTCATAAACATGCGGCATCTGCGTTTCATCTAAAGCCAAATACAAGTAGGCGGATAGTTTTGAAGCCTTTGTATCAAACGGTGAACGATAGGCTCGTCCGAACATAAACAGATTCCACAATAGCGGGTCACGATGACGTTTATTTTTAGCCACCCCCTGAAACGACAGCAGCGTTTCCAGTCGCAGAATTTTGTCTTCACGACTTTGTGGAATAGCGCCAGTAAAAAGCTCCACGGGAGCATCACCACCCGTAATCTTGGCAAAGGCCTCGATGATAGCAATCGCCACTAGCTTTACGCGTATATACATTTTTCCATATTCTAAATTGCGGCGAGACCCTTTTTTTAGTTTGGCCATCTGCGTATCAGACGGATAATCGTTATGCCGAATATAGATGCGCTCACAATCTAACCACCCAAAAAAGGCCTTCATGCGCAGTAGCGGTTGACGGTACTCTTTCAATGAAAAAAATTTATCTTGTAGAATGTGATTCGACTCAAACAACAATGCCCACGAATTGTGGATGAACACGTCGGGCCCTTTGGTGCCAAACGCCCAGACATCGTTGTTAGAAACCAGCACAGCCTGTTGAGCCAATGCTTCAAGTTCGGGTTCGGAATACGTTTGTCCGAACTCACCGAGTGCCCTTTGTGATTTGGTAATTAGGCTTTCAATCACTGTTGGATTATTGAGATGCCCTCGAAAAGGAATCGTCGCCTCGATACAGCCCGCGACTTGCACACATATTTTCTCTGGCAACCAGTGGCCAAGCATTTGCCACGCGATCCAGGCACTTAGAAATTCATTGAGGCCTGAGGTGGAATCAATTTTCTGACCTTTTGAAAAACCAAACACGTTCATTAAGGCTTGGAATCGCTGGATGCGCTTGGCATCGGGCCTTTTCGCGGCATCTGACAATTCTAAAACAAGCGAAGCCAGGCCCGACGGCTCCGATTTTAAATTAAAGTCATACAAATAGGGCTGCAGATCAGGACCACCAAATCGGTCGACACCAATATACACCACATCGTGAAACAGCGCCGCCAAACGCCCCACTGCTGCACAATTCTGACCAACATCAATTGCGTGCTGCGCATTATGAAAAGTGCGGCCAAAGGCCGCATAGGCTTGATTGATAAAACAACTAATCGCTTCAACGTCTTTTAATGGGATCGGCACTCGCAAATCATCAAACGCTTCTTTAATATAACGAGCCATTACGACTAAAGGCGATTCGGAGTACTCTTTTAGATTTTTTAAATTTTTTGTTCGCATTATATATACTTTTTATGATGTAAAATTCGTCATTTGTTTATCGACCGACCAACACAAAATCATTAGAGTCGAAGCCTGGCAGACTTTGCCCTGCGCGACATAATGGCAAAGCACATACCGCACCGCACACTTTAATATCTTTTCTTGACCTACTATTGCCGGCTGCTAACCTAAATAAAGAGGGCTAGTTTGGATGGCCCGGTACCACTTTTTGCCTAGTACATTTTTGTGAGAAGGGTGTGGCAGACGATGGCCTTAGGAACTGTAAAATGGTTCAACGAGTCTAAGGGTTTTGGTTTTATTGCAAAAGAAGATGGCACGGAAGTTTTTGTCCACTACACAGCCATTCAATCAGACGGTTTCAAAACACTCCGCGAAGGACAATCAGTAGAATTCGACCTCTACGAAAGCCAAAAAGGCCTGCAAGCACAGAATGTTGTTTTTGCGAAGCGGTAGAATACGAAGCGAACTCTAAATTAATCTTGTTCGTTGCCGATACGCTGTCTAGTGAACAAACGATATAGATATATATATATAGTAATACTATTAATTCTTAATCTCCCCTCGCTAACTGCCCGAGCTCAGACACTAGGAAGTGAATCGCCGCGACAAGCTCCGGCAGACCTCAGCACTATTGACGGCACCAGAGATTTCTTGTTTCCAGGAGGCAACCCACAGGTAGGCTTTCCTCAGAACGTTACACACCACGCCCATATTATGAACTGCAGCAATGCCCTAAGACATGCGCTTTTGATTGGAGACAAGGGCGGCATCACGATCACAAACCCAGAAACCATTGGAACCGAAACCAATGGTGCCATGACCGCTGTGTTTTTGCCGACGGCCCCACGATTGTTTATTAACCGCATTGAATCCAATTTTAACCACTGCTGGGTAGTACCTCTGAGTGCGGCACACTATTCACCCCCCTCAAGCAGTAGCCCCAACCAGGCAACTAGTGCTAACGGCCACTATTTTAATTACCATATTGGCCTATCGCGATCAGGCGGCGGTCGTGCCGCCATTTGTATTGATTTTAATCGACGCGACCGACGCAATCCAACCGATCCCGCTGGGGCACAATCTGGGATCGACGCTCTCCACTTTCGCACCCTTTCCAGAAATTACGGCAGCGAGGAGCCCTGCGTACCAGGAAACTACAATTGGATCGATCAAAACAGTAATGGGGGCATGCGGTGTAACCCTGCTGCAAAGAACATCTATCTCTATGAACTCGGCCGAAGCTTCCTCTTAGCCCGAGACGACGTAGAAGAACGCGTGCGTCTAGGAGATCACCAGAGTTACTGCAGCCGCAAACAGCTTATTCAATCACGCTGCGGTGGACTAATTGCAGACACTTGCCGCCACAGCATCTTTAACGAATCTAACCGCCGGTGGTTCCAAACCACGATTTGCAACCCGTTGCGCGCCATGAACACTCGACTTGAGCAATGCCCAACGACTGCGACCGAAGGAGAAAATAATAACACGGGCCAGAACAGCGCGACCCAATCGGTGCGTTAGGATTGCGACGCCGCAGGACAATCAAATGCTTAGTCTAAGAAATTACGACAGAATTGTTGAAAACTACGGGCGCGTTTTATTTTTTTGAATTATTCATGAATACCTTTAAAATAGTGTAAATATACCATATCCTAATTCTGTGAGTTGGAATGTACTGGTCCACAACAAGGCAGCCAAAAGTTCTCGTAGACTACCAAAAAACATACAAGTCTTATTTGGCGCACTGCTGCGAGACCTGGAGCTTTTTGGCCCGACTCAGCCAGACTGGCCAAACTATTCAAAACTCAACCAGAATCGTTACCACTGCCACCTAAACTACCGATTTGTGGCAGTGTGGTCGGTGGTAAACAACGAAGTTAATCTATTGGAGGTAAGCTATGTCGGCAGCCGTGAAAACGCCCCTTACTAAGATTCAAATTACAGAACGAGGCCATTCGAAGCTCTATCTTATCGGGAAAGAGGAAGCTCGAGCCGTTGAGACCCTACTAAAGAGCTTGATTTTTAAGCGCCCACAAGGACTCATCGCTCCGAACACTCAAGATTCTATACCCGCCCGAGAACTCTACCCAGAGCTCAATGATCCGATCAAAGGACCAGCGCTCTCTTTTCATGGCATGCGCTTAAAACAAGGCCTCACGCAAAAGGCATTGGCTGAAAAAATTGGTATTAGCCAATCGGATGTTTCGAAAATCGAAAAGGGAGAACGCACCATCGGAAAAAAACTAGCGCTACGCATCGGCAAAGCGCTGGGTGTTGACTATAAACGTTTTTTATAGAGTCTGCGCGAAGCGACAGTTAGTTCTTCCCGGTTATCGTTCACCCGCCGCGTCGTGTGGGGCAGGGTGGGCGGGGTTCGGGGGGGTGGGTGCAGGGGGTG
>CAZYPH010000130.1:0-6152 GCA_964649095.1 uncultured Oligoflexia bacterium
TTATGACAACTATGGTATTGGCACAGGAAGCCTCTTCGAACGATAAGCACTATATTGAAAATAAGACGCTATTAGCGGCCTTGGTGATCCTAGTGAGTAATCTACCCGCGGAGCAAACGCATGCCGTACAACGAAGTAGTAGCATTCTCTTAGATTTACTACAGTCCTTGAAAAAATCAGAATACCAATCGTTTTTTGACGTTGCACTGATCCGCCTGGTGATTGAAAAAGTGAGGCACCTGACAAAACAGGGGCAGGTGATAGCATCGCATGACTGGGCCTTTCAAAGTGTTTTTAAAAAGAATCATTTATTGGCGGATCAAATAATATCTGTTGATACATCGATTTTATTTATATTGACCTATTACTTAGACCCAACAGAAGTGCAATTAAGTCGCTATCTTGGTCAGTCGGTGGGTACGATACAGACAAAAAAAGATCAATTAAAACAATTGATATTGGCTCTAAATAAATGTGGAGTGTTCTATTTTGATCAAAAACTAGGAGAGTTAGAGTTGGCCCTTGCCACAACATTAAAGCCTGCCGGGCATTTTGACGGAGACCGATTTGTTTTGGATGGCTCAAACAAGCAAAGCAATCAAAAGACGGCTGATTCGAAGGAGGCTCTGAATCGAGGTTCTAGTCGTAAATTTTTGGCATGGTTTCATCAGCGGCCATGGTACTTGAAAGTATTGGCCGAGGGTATGTTGGCTAGTCTATTTGTAACCGCTTTGGTGTTGGTGTTGCCGCGGGCACGTTTGTTAATGGACAAGTGGTCGGAGTCTCGGCTTGAGTTGGATACTATTCGGATGATGGCAACGGAGTCATTGCGTGAAGCGGGCAATATGTCGGTGCAGATGGTGCATACCGTTACGGAACGCTTAGGCCCTGACGGGAAAAAATTAAAAGATGATGCGACTTTGCCTAAAGAAAAAACTGCCCAGTCCCCGAAGAGTGGGGGACTGTCAGAACGTATCTCTTCACTCTTTTCAAATAAAGCGGGGGTGCAGGAAAAACCAAATTTGAGCACCGCTCTGCCGTCTAATGTGACCGCTGTTCCATCGGAAGCGCCGACTGAGTTAACAGATCTTCAGAAAACCATGGAGCGCGAAAACCCTGTCACAGCAGAAGTGCAGTCGGAGTTTTCTGAGGGTGATTCGAGTGTGGCACGCACCGACCGCACATATCGATTTTTATTGCAGGCAGTGGTTCCGGAGGATGTGGTTGGTCCGATTAGTAAGGCGTTGGAGTCGATCGAGGCCAAAGCTGTGGGAGCCGATTTGCTACAGAAAGATATTCCAGGAGGTATACTTTTTGATATATATATAAAACCAAATAAGTATTCTGAGCTGAAGCAAAGCTTGATAAATATTCTGGCCAGGAATGACCCTACGGGAACAGCAGAAAGCAGTGGTACAGAATCGATGGTTGGAAATTTGAACGATAGAATGAAAATTATTGTGAGCCGACTAAAAGACGAACCCATGGCGGGGTTTGTACGGGTAAAGATTTGGATTCAAAAGATTTGAATTTTGCCTTCTGAGCAATCTTTGCTCAGGGTATTTTATTGCCTGTTTTAAAATTCGACACTTCCTCCGATCATAAGTCTAAGAGGTGACTCATGATTCATTGGGAAGAAATCAAACACATGCACGTAATACGAAAGTTGATGAGCGTGTTGGGCGATTGGTTTCATATTGATTTGTTATTCGTGGATTCGAGGGGGCAGATTCAAGAACTCGAAAACAGCCAAAAGAATCGTATCAAAAATCGATTGTTATCGCAGGTCGTTCACAAGACGCTGTCGTTTGAAAAATTGGGTGGTTTTGCCACGTTTACTATAGAGAACCTTTCAAAGTCATCGACACAAAGTGTGCTGTTAGAGGGGCCGTTTGGTGCTGAATATGTTGTGGCATCAAAAATAACAGTAGATGGGGAGTTGCTGGGGGCTGTCATTGCGATGCCGTTCTTAAAGCAGGCGCTCTCGGAATCGGCCATCAAAGAGGCACTATCTCGGGCTAAAATTTTAGATCTTGACGTGAAAGAGTTCGAAGCAGCGTTGAACGAACTAAAAGTAGCGAGCGGCAAAGACCTAGACTACCTGCGCCAGTTGGTCGATTTGGTTGCTCAAGAAGTGATAACCTATCAAACAGAAATTGCGACGCGCCAGGCCCGCATCGAGGCATTAAATCAGGAACTAGGCTCGCGTTATCGTTACGACAATATGATCGGCAAATCGAAACCGATGCAGGAACTTTACGGTCTGTTAGACAAAATCAAGTCGAGTGAAAGCTCAGTACTTATTCAGGGTGAAAACGGAACGGGTAAAGAATTAATTGCCAAGGCGATCCACTACAGCAGTAGTCGCAAAGAGAAGGCGTTTGTCACAGTAAACTGTTCGGCGTTTAATGAAAACTTGTTGGACAGTGAATTGTTTGGTCACACAAAGGGTTCATTTACTGGGGCGATTAAAGACAAAAAAGGTCTCTTCGAAGTGGCCGATCATGGCACTTTGTTTTTAGATGAAATCGGCGATATGTCGCCCGCGATGCAGGTAAAACTTCTTCGAGTGCTTCAAGAGGGCACTCTAACACCAGTCGGCGGTACCGAGACTATTCGTGTCGATGTTCGTGTTTTGGCAGCAACGAATAGAGATTTAAAAGCGATGATCGAAGACGGTACGTTTCGTGAGGATTTGTATTACCGAGTCAACGTCATCAACGTCTATGTGCCTTCGTTAAAAGAGCGCAAAGAAGATATTCCGTTGTTAGTCGATTTTTTTATGGCGCGAGGCTGTAAAGAAAAGAATTTGCCAATGAAACAGATGGCAAAACGTACGATGGAAAAAATTTATGACTACGCTTGGCCAGGCAATATCCGCGAGCTTGAAAATGAAATTGAACGCCTTTTAGTGCTTTCCGCTGACGATACGAAGATTCCAGCCGAGATGCTTTCCGCAAGAATACGTGATTGGGGCGAAAAGAATAAAATTCAAGGTGTACGCGTGGCTGGTCGCTTAAAAGATGCTCTTGAAGAGTTAGAAAAAACAATGATTCGGGAAGGCCTCAAACGCACGAACTGGAATAAATCAAAACTAGCAAAAGAATTGGGCATTAGTCGTGCGGGATTGATTATGAAGGTTGATAAATACGGGTTAGATAAACGTAAACTATTGAAGGCTCAGCAAGAAGCCGCCCAAAATGGTGGCAACATCATCGATGAAGATGAGGTTGAAGAAGACTTAAATTTTGAGGAGGCTGTTTAGAAATCTTAGCCCACTTCGGGGGCCTTCTAAAAACCTCTACTTTCTAACATAAAGCAACTTTAATAAGCCCATCGACGCTGATAGCTTGGTGATCGATGGAAACGAAAAAGACACTTAGTAGTCACAGTAAGTTAGACGAATTCAATTTACGTATACAACACAATCTCACACTTAGTGCCCCGTTGGAGCCACCGAGTAAGGCCTCTTCAAAAAAGGCTGGTTTCACGGCCCGGGAGCGCATCGAGTATTTATTAGATGAAGGCTCTTTTGTTGAGCTTGACCGTTTTGTTACTCACCGAGCCGTCGATTTTGGAATGGCCAATAAAAAATATTTAGGTGATGGCGTTATTACGGGCTTTGGTACCATTGCATCTAAAAAAGTATATATATTTTCTCAAGATTTTAGTGTTTTTGGAGGCAGTTTAAGCGGTGCTCATGCTTCAAAAATATGTAAAGTAATGGATCTTGCTTTAAAAAGTGGCTGTCCTGTAATCGGTCTAAATGATAGCGGTGGCGCGCGTATTCAGGAAGGTGTTGAAGCGCTTGGTGGGTACGCCGAGATATTTTGGCGGAACACGCAGGCCAGTGGTGTGGTGCCACAAATTTCAGTGGTGCTTGGACCGTGCGCTGGTGGTGCGGTTTATAGTCCGGCGATTACGGATTTTATTTTTATGTGCGAGCGCTCTAGTTACATGTTTGTAACAGGGCCTGATGTGATTAAAGCAGTTACCCACGAGTCGGTTTCTAAAGAAGACTTAGGTGGGGCGCATACCCATTCTTCGAAGTCAGGGGTTTCACATTTTTCGTATGAAACAGAACAAGAAACTCTGAATGGTGTGCGAGAACTGTTTTCGTATTTGCCGTCAAATAACTTGGAAGAAGCCGCACGTCTTGCGACCAACGATAGTGCCACGCGATCAACGGATAAGATTTCTACGATTATCCCAAAAAATGCGAAATTGCCTTACGACGTGCGCGCCGTAATTGAAGACATTGTAGACGAGGCTCGTTTTTTCGAGGTGCACCAGAATTATGCAGGCAATATCGTTATCGGTTTTGCAAGAATCGATGGGCGTGTAGTTGGTATGGTGGCTAATCAGCCAGCTGTTTTAGCAGGCTGTTTAGACATTGATGCCTCGACAAAAGCCGCACGTTTTGTGCGTTTTTGTGATGCGTTTCAGATCCCTCTTGTAACGCTCGTAGATGTTCCAGGCTTTTTGCCGGGCACAAATCAGGAGCATAACGGTGTCATTCGTCATGGTGCAAAGTTGTTGTACGCCTATGCCGAAGCGACAGTACCGAAAATTGCGCTGATCACACGTAAGGCGTACGGAGGTGCTTATGATGTGATGTCGAGTAAACACATTCGTGCGGATTTTAATTTCGCCTATCCGAATGCTGAAATTGCGGTGATGGGTGCTGAGGGTGCTGTAAATATTCTCTATCGTAAGGAACTTGCTGCAGTAGCCCAAGACGAAAAAGCCGTGACCGCATTGCGCTCGCAATTGGTCGATGATTATCAGTCTCATTTTGCAAACCCGTTTAAGGCTGCCGAGTTGGGTTACATTGATGCAGTTATTCAACCAGAAGACACACGAAAGATGTTAGTAACGGCTCTGAATATGACGGATAGCAAGCGTGAAGCCCGTCCGAAACGAAAACACGGAAATATACCTCTTTAAATATATATGAAAAAGATATTGATCGCTAATCGCGGCGAAATTGCGATTCGTATTGCACGAACATGTCGGCGTATGGGCATAAAAACTGTCGGCATATTTTCGGAAAAAGATCGGACTAGTTTGCATGTGGAGTATTGCGATGAAGCCTATTCGTTAGAATCCTTGGGGGCTAGCGGTGGTGCGTTGGCAGATACTTATTTAAATGTGGAAAAAATAGTTTCGATCGCCAAGCGGGCTCAGGTTTGGGGGGTTCATCCTGGTTACGGCTTTTTATCAGAACGTGCGCATTTTGCGCGGGCTTGTCGTGAGAATGGAATTGTTTTTATTGGTCCGGCACCGGAGTCGATTGAATCGATGGGTGATAAGATTCAGGCTAAAAAGTTGATGAAAGAGATGGGCGTGCCCTTATTGCCCGGGACTGAGGGTGGGGTAAAAGACCTTTCAGAGGCTAGATCAGAGGCCAAACGCATCGGGTATCCGGTGCTGCTAAAAGCTACTGCCGGCGGTGGTGGTAAGGGTATGCGTATTGTCCGTGATGAATCACAATTAGCAGACGCACTCGAAAACGCCGCTCGTGAAGCCAAAGCGTATTTTGGGGATGGTACGGTATATATAGAAAAGTATTTAGAAAATCCTCATCACATCGAAACACAGGTGTTGGGTGATGGCTTCGGAGGTGGTGGCCATGTTTTTGATCGTGAGTGTTCGATTCAGAGACGCCATCAGAAGCTGATTGAGGAAAGTCCGGCGCCGTTGTTTTTGCAGCATGCCGGTGCAAAAGCCAAAATTCTCGAAGTATCAAATGCTGTGGTTTCAAAAATGCGTTACGCCAACGCTGGCACGCTAGAGTTTTTAGGCGATGACGAGGGTGGGTTTTATTTTTTAGAGATGAATACACGCCTTCAGGTTGAGCACCCTGTAACCGAGCTTGTGACTGGGTTAGATTTAGTGGAGCAGCAAATTCTAATCGCGATGGGTAAAAAACTGCAGCCTGGGGCTCAGGTGTCTGTGCAGAATGGTCATGCTATTGAAGTACGTATTTATGCCGAAACGCCATTTGAGTATTTACCAACTGGTGGTCGGGTGCATGATGTTGTGTTGCCTCAAGGTGCTTTTGTGCGTGTGGATTCAAGTATTTACCCCGGTTATGTGGTGCCGACGGATTATGATCCGACGCTTATGAAACTTTCGGTATGGGGGCAGAC
>CAZYPH010000131.1:0-6016 GCA_964649095.1 uncultured Oligoflexia bacterium
CTGTCTTTTTTTGTTTTAGATGAACCGATTTCGTCGCCTTCCTATCGTCATCGCTGTGGGTTCTGTCCGGCGATGGTTTTGATTTCTGGCCTGCCGCGACGCGCTTTAAAAAGGCCTGAGGCCCTGTTTCTTTTTGGGAATCTTTTTTCTGATGGGATGGTCTCGAGCCCGGTTTAGTCATAGTAATAATTCTATAGACAGAAATACTTCTTAAAAAGTTTATTATGACCAATGCGCAGCGTTTAAATCGAGTCACTCATTTTATTATCGCGTTCATTCTACTGAGCCCGGTGCTCTATGTATTTTGGTATCGACCATTTTACGGCCCAATGGACGATGCCAATCTCCTAAATACCCTTCAACAGCCGCGTTTCAATGGATGGACGGGGTGGTACATCGAAACGCTACGTGCCGATATCAAGTGGGGTATGTTGCGTTTGTTTTACCCGCTTTATGTGATGGTGGTGTACGGCTGGTTTGGGTCCACTCCTGATAAATTGTTTTTATTTAATGCTGTGACGACTGTGATTCTACTTGTCAGTTTGACGGTCGTACTCGCGGAGAGTTTTAGATTTTCAAAAAGATGGGTAGGGCTTGGGGTCGCGTTGTTTCCGTGGACCTATGAGTTGTTCGTTTTTCCGAGCTTACAAGAACGCCAAGTGCTGTGGTTTTATGTAGCTGGTTTGTTTGCGTTTAATCATTGGCGAAAGACTTCTTCCGCGAAGTGGTTATGGATTTTCTATGCGCTCTTGATTTTAGGTTTTTTCACGAAAGCGCAGTTTTCTATTTTTGCCCTCAGTTTATCAGTTTTGTTCTTCGAAAATAAAACTAAGAATAAGTATATCTATATATCTACATGTATTTCGATTGTAGGCACTCTATTTTGTCTTTTTATCGCGCATGGCAGTGGTTATGCGGTGAAATACCAGTGGCCTGTGGTGGTATCAAATGCTCTTAGTTTTCGTGGATTATTGGTTTTGTTTTTGGTCGGTGCTGTTTTAATGGCAGCGGCTTTCACCGAGCGTCTGGTGTCGTCGCGTACTCCGTTAAAACCCCTAAATATTGCAGTGATCGGTTTGGGGTATTGGGGTATTTTTGTGCAACGTTCGTTTGATAATTACACGCTGTGTATTTTATTACCGATGGCCGGCTACATTGTGGGTGTGCTTGGAAAATGTTTTTCATCGGCATATGTACGTGCCTCGAGTGGTGTTTTAGTAGCTCTGTTGGCTGTGAGTATCGGTTATTGGCGGCTAGACAGAAATTATAGTTTTTTACGCGACATCCGCCATCTCATTGAACAGCCAGAAAAATTAAACCAACAAATTCCGCCCGGCGGCCGTTTGTATTTGCGTTGTGCCGAGTTGACGGGGGTTTTGAATCAGTTTGGAAAATTTCATTTTTCTGTGCGGCCTGTCATGAATGGCGTTACCGACCGCCCAGTGAACACGCCTTGGTATCTATTGGCAGCTGAAGGTTATTGCCATCGATTAGACGAGCCCGCATATAGCGGCCACACGGTGGTGGAGAAAGTCTTAGACCATGCTCCGAGATTTATACTTCAGGAGGTGCGCTAAACGCAATCGCGGGACTTGGTGGTACAGCCTCTAACTTAATATCTAGTTTTTGCAGACTCGAGGTGTAGCGTTCGTAGTGGGTTGAAGCCTTATTAAACGAATCTTGAGCTTTGAATAGTTTCTCACCGATGTCATCAAAGCGTGTTTTGAATTTTTCTAAGTGGTCGCGTGCGGTCGCCAGTTGGGCGAGTGTTTTTTGCACGTCTTTTGCCATCTCGTAGTATTGAACCGACTTTGAAATCGTATTGACCGTGATGGCCAACGTGTTGGGTGAGACGGGGTAGATTTTTTGTTCGGTAATTTGCGACCACAGTTCCGTGTCTCGAATCACTTCAAAATAAAGTGTTTCCGATGGCAAATACATCAACGCAAAATCCGTGGTACCCAATTTTGTTTTGATATATTTCGCGCGGATGTCTTTGGCGTTAGTCCGGGTGACTTCAGATAATTTTTTCCGAGCAATTTTTAAATTTTCCGGAGATGAAGCTTGATCAAAAAGTGGGGCAATCTGTTCCATCGAAAATTTTGAATCAATCGGTAATACTAAATTCAGGTGTTTAAAAATAACTACAGCATCTACCAAATTAGAATCAATTTGGTACTGCAAGGCAAAATAGCCTGCCGGCAAAAAGTCGGCTAAAACACGCTCTAAACTAGCCTCGCCAAGTAGTTTTCCACGCAAGTGTGGTAACGAGAGTACTTGTTTCAACTCTTGCACCGAGTCGCCTACGAGGTTGAGCTGCGAGAGTTGTTTTTCAGCCTGCACTAACGAGTTTTGTACTTTCTCAAAATAGGTGAAACCTTGAGTGATATTTTTTTCAAGTTTCGCACCTACCTCAGACGACATGTTGGAAAGTTTTTGTTCGAGTTGTTGTGTCGAGCGTGACAAGCCGAGCTGTAGTTCTTCGCGATTGTTTTTTAAATCAGTATTGAGTTTTGTCGTGAGGTTGAAAAACTGTTCGTACACTTTCTCGGTCACTTGATTTTGTAATTGGGCGTTTTGTTCTTTAAATTTTAAAAACGCCATTACTAAAAACAGTCCTAGTCCGATCACGGTAAAAAATATGCCGGCTAAAATGACGAGTAGTGTAACGTTATTTGGGTTTAAATTGTTCATATCTTTTCTCTGGCAGCGTATTAAAACTTTGATGCTTACAATTGCCTATATCGTGTACAAAAGAACGCTGAAAGTAAGAATTATTAGAATTATTCCAAAACCCTCTATGATAAATTGAAGTCATGGTGCGACAAAAGTCTAAACCTCCGTTTATTGCTAGTGATGTTGATTTTTCTGTAGCTACAAACACAATTATTTTAAGTGACATTCATTTAACTACGGCAGAAGAGGTTAATCCCAAAGACCCGCTGTGGCGGCGTTTTAAGCAGCGCGAGTTTTTTATCGATGATGCTTTTAAGATTTTTTTAGAAAAGTTGCACGCCCAACACGGCGCAGAGCCCATCGAACTTATTTTAGCGGGAGACATTTTCGATTTTGACGGCGTGACCACGCTGCCGACAAAACACCGTTTTATTGTGACCTACCTCGAAAAAAAGCGTGGCCTACATGCTGAAGAGCGCAAGTCTCGGTTTAAGATGCGCTGCATTCTACAAGACCATCCGGTCTTTATGAAAGCGTTGAGTGAGTTTGTAAAAAAAGGCCACCGTGTTGTATTTATCATCGGTAACCATGACCTCGAGTTGCATTGGGACTCTGTAAAACAGCTGTTAGTCGAGGCGCTTGAGTTAGACGTCAATCAACAACAGAATATTCGTTTTACGAATTGGTTTTATCTCTCTAACAAAGACACGCTGATCGAACATGGCAACCAACACGATTGCCATTCGAATTGCCAGAACCCCGTGAATCCGATTATTCGAGGTTTTTTCAAAGACCGCATTCGCATTCCGTTTAGTAGTTTAGCGAATCGATTTATGTTGAATGGGATGGGCTATTTTAATCCCCACTCTGACCGCTCGTATTTGATGAGCGCAAAAGAGTATATGAAGTTTTTCTTCCAGCAATTAGTGCGACGCGAGCCGCTGCTACTGTGGACGTGGTTTTGGGGCGCTGTTGCGACTTTGATTTTTACGTTTAAAGAAGGGTTCACCGAAGAAGTCAAAGACCCGCTGGCTGTAGAGGATCAGATTGAAGAGATTGCCCGTCTGTCGAATGCCACCCCGCGCATGGTGCGTGAATTAAAAGAAGTTCATGCTCGGCCGTATTTTACCGATCCATTAGGGCTCATGCGTGAGTTGTGGTTAGACCGCGCTTTTTTGGTATTGCTCGCCATTATTTTAGGGTTTTGGGTGATGAGTCTATTAAACGTCGTGTGGCGTTTGTCGTATTGGTGGATGTTTATTTTGGCTGGCGCCTTTTTAGCGCCGTTTTTTATTTTTTATTTTCGGTCGTTCAAATCAAAAGTCATCGTGCCGGTTGAGTTTTATCGTCGTGCGGTAAAACTCTCTAGCCGCATCACACGCGTCCGCCGTGTGGTTTACGGCCATACGCATGTCTTTGGGCACACGAACTTTGATGGTGTCGAGTACTTAAACTCCGGCACGTGGTCGCCGGCGTTTGTAGATATTGCGTGTACAGTACCCATGTGTCCGAAAACCTTTGTGTGGATTCGTTACGATAAATCTCCAGAGAACCCTTCTGCCAAACGCGTGGCGAACGTGTATGAGTGGAAGACGGGCGACGGGCAGATGAATTTGCTGTGTTAATGGGCGCTCTGGTGTATCTTCTATGACCATGAGCAACAAACAAATTATCTATTCTATGATCGGGGTGACACGTGTGCACCCTCCAAAAAAAGTCGTTCTAAAAGATATTTACCTTTCGTATTATTACGGCGCCAAAATTGGTGTATTGGGCCTTAATGGTTCCGGAAAAAGTAGTCTACTGCGCATTTTAGCAGGCGTTGATACGGGGTACACCGGCCAAATCTCATTAGCTAAGGGTTATACCGTTGGTTATCTTGAGCAAGAGCCTCAGCTCGATCCTACAAAAACCGTAAAACAAATTGTCGAAGAAGGTGTGGGTGAGTTGGCGCGCATCAAAAACGCGTATGATGCCGTCAATGCAAAATTTGCCGAAGTCTCGCCTGATGAAATGGACGCCCTCATTCAAGAGCAGGCCGAGTTGCAAGAAAAAATGGACCATTTGAATATTTGGGATCTCGACTCGCGTTTAGAACTCGCGATGGATGCGTTGCGCTGTCCGCCTGGTGACGCGCTTGTAGAGCGCCTTTCTGGTGGAGAAAAACGACGCGTAGCCCTCTGTCGTTTGTTGTTACAAAATCCAGACATTTTATTACTCGATGAACCTACCAACCATTTAGATGCCGAGAGTGTGCATTGGTTAGAGCGCCACTTGCAAAAATATGAAGGCACTGTGATTGCTGTTACCCACGATCGTTATTTTTTAGATAACGTAGCGGGCTGGATTTTAGAACTGGATCGTGGCGAAGGGCATCCGTTTGAAGGTAATTATTCGGCGTGGCTGGAACAAAAACAAAAACGTTTAGAAGTAGAACAAAAACAAGAATCTAAATTCCAAAAACAATTGGCGCGCGAGTTAGAGTGGGTGCGTAAGAGCCCATCAGCGCGCCAAGCGAAGAGTAAAGCCCGTTTGGCTAACTACGATCGCATGTTGCAAGAGCAAGAAACAAAACGTGATGAAGAGGTCGAGATTTTTATTCCACCCGGACCACGCCTCGGTGATCAGGTCATTGATTTTGACAACGTGATGAAGGCCTTTGGCGACAAAGTACTGTTTGAAAATCTATCGTTTCGTTTACCAAAAAACGGGGTCGTGGGTGTGATTGGCCCGAACGGGGCCGGTAAATCGACTTTGTTTAGAATTATCTGTGGTCAAGAAAAACCAGATACCGGCACAGTTACGATCGGCACCACGGTAAAATTGGGGTTTGTCGATCAAGACCGTCATATGGATCCAACAAAAACAATTTATCAAATTATCTCTGATGACTCGGATGTCATTCAAGTCGGTAACCGCCAGATTAATTCTCGATCGTATGTAGCGAAGTTTAATTTTCAAGGCCAAGACCAGCAGAAACAAGTGGGTGTGTTATCCGGCGGAGAACGCAACCGAGTGCATCTGGCGCGCATGTTAAAAGAGGGTTCTAACGTATTATTGCTCGATGAACCTACCAACGATTTAGACGTGAATACGATTCGCGCCTTAGAAGAAGCGATTGAAAACTATGCCGGTTGTGCCGTTATCATAAGCCACGACCGTTGGTTTTTAGACCGCGTAGCCACGCATATTTTGGCGTTTGAAGGCGACAGCAAAGTCGTATTTTTCGATGGCAATTATTCTGCTTACGAAGAAGACCGTCGTCGACGTTTTGGTGCCGATGCTGACAAGCCGCATCGCATTAAATACAAGCCGTTGACGCGGTAGAGCTTTGCCAATA
>CAZYPH010000132.1:0-6002 GCA_964649095.1 uncultured Oligoflexia bacterium
TTCTAATCAAGTACGTTTTTTGTATAAGTTGGCTGAGGGGCCATCAAAACGGTCGTACGGAATTTTGGTGGCGGAGTTGGCGGGCTTGCCTGATCGTGTTTTAGAAACAGCGGCGCGCAAATTAGAAGTGTTAGAAAATGCGTCAGGAATAGTAGCGCCATCGCAAGACGTGCATTTAAAAGTTGTTTTAGAGCGTAAAGCAAAAAGAAAAAAAACGCCGGAGGCTTTAGTGAAGCCTGCTGATAAACAATTTCAGTTTACTTTTTAGTGGCCTCTTCGACAGCACGTTTTACTTTCTCATCTTCGATTTGGGCCAGTTTCTTTTTTATCGAAATGATGCGGCCGATGCGATACAGAATTGCGTTTTCTTCGACGGAGTCTGACTCCACGGCCTTCCAGCCCTCTAATAGGTCGCGTTGTAGTAGTTGGTTTTTTAGAATGGATACCTTTACTGCTGTCTGCCCGCGTACTTTTGTATTTGCGAGAGAAATATTGAGCCGGTACTTGGTTTTTAAATACGTCGCATCACCACCAAATGAGTCCGTAAAGTTTTTGGCGGCGGTGTTATCAATCCAATACGTTTGTAGAACACCGGCATTACGATTCTGATTGGTCTTTTCAAAGTTGCGCGTGGCCTCGAGTGTAGCTTGCCACGCTGTGTTGTAGTCGGCCAAAAACGTGCGCGAATAGATATGGTCTAACTCGCTACCTGGCTGGTGAAAAAATGAGGTACAAGCCGATAAGCTAATCGTCAGCACCACAAGCCAACTATGCCAACTATAAGGACGCGTGAGAACTTTTATCATTTTGCCTTTCGTTGTCTGCATGGTTAACCAACATCTATTTAGTCTAAACGGTTTTTTGTTTTTTGCGAAATGACAAACGGTCGACAGGAATTTTATGCTCGTCGCATGCGAGAAAAAAGTAGAGCCGTTGCCAAGCACAGTGCAAAACCAAAAAAAATTCTTGAAGACTCTTTATCAATGGGGCGACGCGTAATTCAAATCGAGGCCGATGCTTTGCGTTACACGGAATCAAAATTGGGTTCGACGTTTTCGAGGGCTGTTGAACACATCGTCATGGCAGTAAAAAATCGCGGCAAAGTGGTTTTAACAGGCGTCGGAAAAAGCGGTAAAATTGCGGCAAAAATTGCGTCTACGTTTACAAGTCTTGGTGTGCCTGCTGTTTATGTCAGTGCGGCTGAGGCGGTGCATGGCGACCTGGGCTTGGTTCAGCATGGCGATATTGTGATTGCTATTAGTTATAGTGGAAACAGCGCCGAGGTTGTAAAGCTTGTGCCGCTGATGCAAGAACGTGGCGTATTGTTAGTGTCGATTGCGGGAAATTCGAAAAGTCCGCTTGCGATGGCCGCCGTCGCTCATATTGATGCTTCGGTAAAACGTGAAGCGTGTCGTCATAATTTAGCGCCGACGGCTAGTACTACTGTTGCGTTAGCTATTGGTGACGCCTTGTGTGTGGCGGTGAGCACGGCGTTAGAATTTAGTCCGCAACAGTTTGCAGCAAACCATCCCGGTGGTTCGTTGGGCAAACGTCTAACGCTTCGTGTAAAAGACCTTATGCCACGACCCTCAGCTGTTGGCTGGGTGCGTAGCACCGATTCTATGGAACACGTAGTGTCGATGTTATCTGCAAAAAATCTGGGAGCCATTATGGTTTCGGCTTCAGGCTCTGGAAAGCGAGCTTGTGGCCTTATCACCGAAGGTGATTTGCGACGGGCCTTGTTAAAAAGCGCAGCATTTTTTTCGCTAACGGCAAAAGATATTATGATGTCGAATCCGGTTTGCATCGCGCAAGATGCCTTAGCATTTGATGCGTTGGCGATTATGGAAAATCGAAAAAGCCCCATCAGTGTTTTAGTAGTGCTCGACGCAAACAAGACTAATTTAAAAGAAAGTGGTGGGCGTGTAGTAAGTCTTATTCGTTTACACGATTTGGTTGGCAGATTGTGAGCAGTCGACCTAAACTAATTTTTATTTCAATTAACTAAGGAGCCTTCTGCATGACTCAAAATAAACTGTTTTCTACTTTTAGGTCACTTAAGTGGCAAAGTAGTCGCACGGCACTGATTGTATCAGGCCTTTCGGCTCTTGCTGTGGTGTTTGCTTGTACAGGCGACAGCAAAGCGAAAGACAAACCAAAATATGAATTCAAAGACGGCACAGGCCCGAACGGCGCTATGGCCGTGATCAACGGCAAGGCGTTGAGCGAAGACGAATTTTATGGCGATGAAAAAGGCGACTTCATGGACATCTTAAATCAAGTGCATGAAAGACGCGTCAGCCGTGTGGGTCGTGTTTTAGTTGAGCAGGTGTACGGTGAAGAGGCTAAAAAAGCCGGTCTTAGCCTGGATCAGTATGTCGAAACTAAAGTGATCAAACTCGACACTAAAGTATCGGACAAAGAAATTAAAAAACTAGCTGAAGAAAACAAGTTAGCTGCCGATAAAATCGATCAATTCAAAGACCAAATTGTAAATTACATTTTGAATGAACGCCGTATGAAAGAGATGTCAAAATTAGTGGCAAAACTTTCGACTACCAACAAAGTAGAGCTTTATTTCAAACGCCCGAATCTGCGTGTAGCTATAGAAGCAGGTAATGCACCAGTTACTGGTGGTGCTGACGCTAAAGTAACGATCGTGGAGTTTTCTGATTTTCAATGCCCTTATTGCGCCAAAGGTGCTGAGGTCATGAAAAAAGTGCGCGATCAGTATGGCAAAAAAATAAAAATTGCCTTCAAACACTATCCGTTGCCAATGCACCCCGATGCGATGCCAGCAGCAGAAGCCTCTATGTGCGTACACGACCAAAGCCCAGATAAATTCTGGAAGTACCACGACCTATTGTTTGCTAACGCTAAAGACTTAGGTGCTGAAGCTTTGAAAAATTACGCCAAAAAAGTTGGTGTAAAAATGGAAGACTTTACGAAGTGTGTAGAGAGCAAAAAACACGCCGCTACTGTAGCAGCTGATATGGAATACGGACAAAAACATGGCGTGCGCAGCACACCAATGTTTTTCGTGAATGGCCGCTTAGTACAAGGCGCACAACCATTGGAAGCGTTTCAATCAATTATCGATGAAGAGCTGGGCGAATAAATAGAAATATAGATATATAGATATTTAAGAATCCCGTTTTCATTAACAGAGGCCCGTTTAACGGCGCATAGCATGCGATAGTTAAACGGGCTTCTTCATTTATGTGCGTGCTGATCATGGCGCGCCGTTCCTTTACTGCTTCACTCATCCTCATAATGATCGTCGTTATCACTAATTAAAGGAGGATCTGTGAATCGTATCAAATCTATTTTAGTTTTAATGGCACTAGTTCTATCAGGCGCGCAGCAGGCTTCGGCAGTGCCGACAGAAGGTATTCGGGCTTCATCGTTTAGCGCATCGTACGCGCACGCGTGTGCGGTCGTGAATGGTGGACAAGTAGTGTGTTGGGGGAAGAGGCTTTGCCACGAGCCCGTTGGCCATCACGCATTGCCTTTTCGGGTACCAGGCACAGAACGCTATCGATTTGTGAAAGTCACCGTGGGTTCTGAGCACGCGTGTGGTTTGACGCATACAGGCGACGTTTACTGTTGGGGTTATAATGCGAGTGGCCAGGTTATTCCAACGGCACCCCAAGGGGCTTGTGTTTCAACGCCGACAAGAATTGATTTTTCTCGTGTGGTTTCAGACCGCGCGGCTCGTCCGGTTGATATCGCCGCGACAAACTTTGGTACGCTCGCGCGATTCAATGATCGTGTGATGAGTGTCGTCCATTGGGGGTATATTGCACCGCAATCAAATACGATGACACGTATGAATCTCGTTACTCAGACCGGTGCTGCGATTATGGGCCCTGCAGCGGGTCTGGTTGGCAACGCATCTACTTTGGAGTGGTCGTATTATTCACCAAAAAATGGACTAGTCGCAATGCCTGGCTTGGGTCGTTTGGGGCAGAGTCTAGTTGCACTTTCCGACGAGGGTGAATCGATTGTGTTTGATCGACGGATTAACGTTCTGTTGCGGGGGCGATTTGTACCGGGAACGGTATCGCATCAGTTAGTGGCATTAGGTATTCCCCAATATCCAGTTTTAGGTGTAGCTGCTGCACGTGGAACTTTTTGTACGGTTGAGCGGGTTCCAACACCGATGCGCGGGCAGACATTCAATATGGCCCATTGTTGGGGAAGAAACTCTTCCGGCCAGGTCGGTAATGGCACGTTATCTAGTGGTGTGAGTTATGCCGACTCACTAACTCGACCGTACATCATGTTTCCAGGCAACGTCGTAGCGCTTCAGGGTGCACGCGATAATGTATGCGCCTTAAATGACTCCGGTGAAATTTACTGCACGGGTGATCAGAGCATGCGTGGTGATGGTCTTAATGCCAACACGGTATCGCATCCAACGCGCGTATTGTTAGAAGCGGCATTTAGATAAATAAATAACAACATCAAGGGTGGCAAATGAAGAATAAGTATATAAAAAAAGTAATATATATAGCTCTATCTCTTAGTGCTGTTTCGGCTAGTGCGCAGGTGCCTCATTTGCCACCAGATGGTGTTGAAATTGCATTGCCAATGCGTCGATTGCGTTTATTAGATGACAATGCGACAGAAACGATCCCACAAGAATCAGAACTCAACGAAGTGTTGCGTGTCGGTGCCCGGGCATTGGCCTGGGTCAACCGCGTACAAAGTAATGTGCCGGAGGGTGAACGCGAACAAGTGTGGCGTCGCATAGACAACGTTGGTCATGAACCTACCTGGGAGCAGCCTAAGCTTTACAACGCAGCAACGCTATTACAGCAGTATCGCGAAGTGATGAATGGTTTATCACTAACGCTTCAAGATGTTTTAAGATCTGAAGTCGAATTACCAAACGAACCGCCTTCGGGAGAATCGATTCACAGTATTGTTTTAGCCGCGCGCGCGCTGCGATCACCGTACACGACTACTGCGCGTTGGAAAGCCTTGTATACCTACCGCCACAGCCTTTCACCCGAACGACGTGATGTGCGTGGAGTGTTATCGTTAATTAAATATGAAAATTTGTATAGAACAATCATTCAAAATTGGTCGCAGGAGCGTTATAAGGCGCAACGTGCCGATGTGTTGAGTGCTGTCGCGGCGACGTGTCCGTTATTAGAACGAACCTCAGTTGCGTCGTGTGTGGCTCGTTACCGAACATGGCTTGCCGACGACGGTGCCGGACCAAATATGGAAACGGTCTTGAACGAAGCCCTTCGTGGCGGGCAAGTAGAGTTAGAACGCCGATTTTCATTGCAAGTGCGACAGGATCTACTACAGCCGGAGCGCCCAGGCAGTACAACATTGCTTCTGCCGACACGGGTGGCTGATAATACTATTTTTAGTTGGATGCGTGAATATGTACGCCGCGCCTGGACAGGTATTGCTGGAGGTGAACACGGAAGATCGCTTCAGATTCTTCTAACTCAAACCAACTCTCGCGATTCGGTTAGAGTTGATTGGCAGGCTGGTCAATTACCACATGTTAATGCGGTGGGTGGCAGTCGCGTGGTGATGGATGCAAACACTGCCCGTTGGTTAGAGTTTACGCAAGTAGTGATCGCACATGAGTTTGGCCATGTGATTGGTTTTGCGGATTGTTATGTTGAGTTTTGGAGCGAACCTCAACAAGCGTTTCTATATTATGCCATCGACCCTAGTAACGCGATGTGTGCGCTTTCAGGCGCGTATCAGCCAAGGCATTTTAATGATTTAAATAGATTTTATTTACAATCTAGCCATCAGATAAATTAGCTGGCATGCGCGAAGCAAAGGATTTCCCTGACCAAAGCGACCGCAGGTGGTCGCTGCGGGAGGGGAAATTTTTTGCGACAAAGCAGATGAGCCCTTAATGCAGATTTAGTATCAAGAAATTAGCAGGTAGTTTGTTCGTCAGAGGGTTCAGATGCGCGAAGCAAAGGATTTCCCTGACCAAAGCGACCGCAGGTGGTCGCTGCGGG
>CAZYPH010000133.1:0-5983 GCA_964649095.1 uncultured Oligoflexia bacterium
AAAGTATTTCTACATGTCGATGCGGACATTCGTTTTATTCGTCGTCTGCATCGTGATGTGCGTGAGCGTGGGCGCTCACTAGATAGTATTATTAAACAATATTACGACACGGTTCGGCCAATGCACCGTCAGTTTCTCGAAGCCACACAACAGTTCGCTGATATCACCGTAGGCGAAGAGACCGACATTGCAGCCGATGTCATAGCAAGTAAAATTAAGGCGGTACTAGCTTGAGTTTAAATATCGTTCCCGTAGGCGGTTTAGGCGAAATCGGTCTAAATTGTATGGCATTTGAATTTGAAGATGAAATATTTGTCGTCGATTGTGGCGTCTTATTTTCAGATTTAAATATGCTGGGGGTCGACTTTTTGATTCCCGATTTTTCGTATCTACGAGAGAACGCTCATAAAATTAAGGCCTATATTATTACCCATGCGCACGAAGACCACATTGGAGCCCTGCCCTATGTTTTAAGGGATTGTCCGGCGCCGATATACGCAACGGCTTTCGCTCAAAAGATGATTGAGGCTAAGTTGCTCGAACACAAAATTGCGCAGTCGACGACGTTTTATGTTTTTGCGCCACTTGAGGTTTTAGAATTCAAACACTTTAAAGTGACTCCGGTGCCTGTGAATCATTCGATTATTGAGGCCATGGCGCTATTAATTGAATCTCCGGTTGGAAAGATTGTTTTTACGGGTGACTTTAAAATTGATCCTAATCCATTCTACGGCTCCCCTTTGGACGAGAAGCCCTTTTTGGAATTTGCAAAAGACGGCGGCGTGCGTTTGTTGATGAGCGATTCTACGAATGTTGAGCGCGTGGGAAATTCCGAAAGTGAAAGCAGTCTTTACGAAAGTTTTGATCGGTTTTTAAGCAAGCAGTCTGGTTTGTTAATTATTTCTTTGTTTGCCTCAAATATTGCACGTATCGGTCAGATTTTTGACGTGGCTGCGAAGTACGGCAAACGTATCGCGCTTTTGGGTCGAGCGATGGATCAAAATATTCGCCTGGCCTTTGAATCGGGTTATTTAAAAAACATGAATGATGTTTTGATACGTGTCGACGCCATTGATAATTACCCTCGACAACAAGTGGTTGTTTTGTCTACGGGCTCTCAGGGTGAATCTCGGGCTGCACTATCAAGAATTGCTTTTGCCGAGCACAAAGCGTTGAAGTTGCGCGAAGGCGATACCGTTGTGATGTCTAGTAAGGCGATTCCAGGAAATGAAAAAAGCGTCTCGCGAGTGATCAACCATTTGTTCCGCCAAGGGGCCGACGTCATTTATAGTTCGCAAGAAAAAGTGCATGTCTCGGGGCATGCTACAGCGAACGAGTTGGCGCACATGATGCAAATGGTGAAACCACAGTTTTTTATGCCCGTGCATGGCGAGTATCGCCATTTAGTATTGCATTCGCGTTTAGCGGTTCAAAATGGGGTTAAAAAAGAAAACGCGGTAGTTGCTGTGAATGGTGATGTGTGGCGGTTAACAGCAGATAGTTTGACCAAAATCGACCATCGCGAAGAGAATCGAGTATTTATTGAGTCTAGCCAACGCGAAGACGTAGCAAAGATTATCGTACGAGAGCGCAAGAAGATTGCAGAGACGGGAATCGTTTTTGCCGTCTTGATTCGTGACGTCGAGACCGGGCGGGTTTTATCAGGCCCTGAAATCTTGTCGAAGGGTTTTTTAGACCTTGATCAAGCCTCTCATCGTGACCTTGTTGAAAAGGCTAAAGAGGTCGTGTTGTCTGTGTTGTTAGATGTAGACAGTGTGTCTGATCAAAAATTCATGAACCTGGCCGAAGAAGTGCGCATTGGCTTGCGCCGCTTCTTCGATGCCAAGGTTGGTGTAAAACCAGTCGTAATGCCGGTAGTTATCGAGGTCTGATTTAAAGTCGATAACCTAAGCCCACAAACGTCTGGTATGAAGTGCCCAGATAATATGTTGGGGCAAATATATATACTTTTTTATATGAAATCTCGGGGCCAACTCCTAAATTTGGTCTGAATTTGTAGTTGAACAGTTTGCTTGCCACCATGCTGGGGTAAAAACTTGCCGCGATTTGAATGTTGTAAGGTAAGTTCACAGCAATACGCGGACCACCAAATGAAAATAAATATCCATTTTCTCGGCCCGCAATGCCTACAGAACCAGTCATATTGACTTGAAACTGTGGAGCCGCCGAGGTGCTTTCGCTTGGCGATTCTGCAGCTGAAACGTGCGAGGCTGCAAGCAGCAACCCAATCGCTAACGATTTTAGCATAGTACTTCGATTAAAAATTCTATTTGTTGTAGGCATAGATACTCGCTTTCAAAAACTAGTTGTTATGACTTCATAGTAACAAAAAATATATATAGGGTTCTATGATGTAGATCATTCCCTGTCTGATTATCCCTCTGACAAATTGTATGCACAATCTTTGTAGTGAGAATACGCTAATCGATTGTCCGAGTAACGGAGGGTACGTTTACTATGTTAGAACGTTTGTGGAACAACAATCATCCCATTTGGCACAGTGGGTTTAGGCCATTTTTTCTCGCAGCTAGCCTTGCTGCTAGTGTGAATGCGTTGGTGTGGATATTAAATTTTAACGGGATCGTAACTCCTACTAGTTTGCTTGCGCCATCTGTATGGCATGCGCATGACATGATATTCGGATTTAGCGCAGCTGTAATGGCCGGCTTTTTGTTAACAGCCGTAGCGAATTGGACTGGAAAGCCAGGTATTCAAGGCGGTCCGTTAAAATGGTTAGTCCTATTGTGGTTAGTGGCGCGTATTGGTACGGCGGTTTCAATTCCGATTATTTTTTGGTGTGGCGCTCTGGCAGATATTTTGTTTTACCCGCTTCTTGCCGTGTATTTTGTGCCCTACTTTAAAAAATCCGATCTAGGCGCAGAGTATGTTTTCTTTTTATTCTTTCTGTTGCAAACAGCAGCAAATGCAACGGCCTATACCGACCTTTTGGGTTATACTGAGGGGTGGGCACGGCCGGGGTTAGTGCTTGCCATTGATTCTACTGTGGCCATTGTTGGTTTTATGGGTGGTCGAGTGATTCCGTTTTTTACGGAAAGTTCTATTGCACGCCGACAGCCAAAAGTCTGGCCGCTTATGGAGTGGCTATCAGCGATCAGTATAGTGCTGTTTGTTATGCTGAGGCTACTAGCTCTTAACTCTAATGCTTTGTTTGTTGTGGGTATTGTGGCTGGCATCATACATGGAATTCGTTTGTGGGGCTGGCACGTTCGACGGGTGCGCAGAGTGCCGCTAATCTGGATTTTGCATGTTGGTTATGCGTGGCTTGTGCTGGGGTTGTTTTTGTCGGCAGGTGCTGCAAGGGGTGTCTTTCCACTCACAACAACACTGCACGCTTTTACGATGGGTGCGTTAGGTATTGTCATATTTGGTATGATAACGCGTGTGGCCTTAGGCCATACGGGCCGGCGTTTGCATCCAGCGCTGCTTACCGTAGTGGGTTACGGAGCTATCTCAATTGCGACGTTCATTCGTGTGGTTGGGCCGCTCTTGGTTCCAGCCGTTTCAGTGCAGTTTATTAATTTAGCGGCTGTTTTATGGATTATAGCGTTTATTATATATATAATAAAATACTACCAAATACTTACGACCGAGCGTTTTAGATAAAATATTCGGTCGTAAAACCATGGTCACGTAGCGTGCTTACAAAAGATGCCAGTAGTGCTTCAGTAACAGGGCTTAGTTTTTCAACGGCTGGTTTTCTTGCAATGGTCGTGACGTGAATTTTTATCGGTCTAATTTTTTTATAGGCTTCTAATAGCGCCTTAAGATTTTCGGGGCTTGAGTTGGCTAGTTCTGGTTTGTCATCGCACAGCCATAAAATAGTTTGAATGTAGATTTTATTTAACTTCTGCACGCGTTCCACATGCTTTTCTGTCGAGCCAACTTTTTCGAGCGGTCGATTGAGTTTTAGAAATAAACCATCGAGTGCGCAGTCTAGTTTGATCCAGCTTTCATCTAATTTATTACAAGCGGCCACTACCCCTTCGGATTCTAACTCTGAGCCGTTCGATAATATATTTACAATACATTTTGGATGGTAGCGCCCTCTCAGGTTTAATGCGCCTTCGACAATAGTTCCAAACTCAGGATGTGTTGTGGGCTCGGTGTTGCCAGCAAAAGTAATCGAGTCTAACTTGGATAGGGTCTGTAGTTTTAACTCTAAAAGTTTCAGAACTTCGTTGGCCGTGGGGCGGGATTCGGACGACTCGAATTCGCGCCGTTGCCCCATACCACACTGGCAGTATAAACAACCCCAGGTGCAAACCTTCTGATCCACCAAACCCAAATTAATACCTAGTGAAAGGCCGTGACGACGGCTTTCAACCGGACCATAAATTGTTGGGCAGTAGCCGTGGCTTGTGAATGCGTCGCTCATGACGATCGTTTAGCACGTTTCGCTTAGTCTACAGACAGACTTTTTTCGAGCTGCGCTAGGTTGGGAATGACAATCTGTTCGTTGCCCCAGTCAATAAGCCCATCTTTTTTCCAGCGACTAACACTGCGAATAATCGTCTCTACTCGAACATCGGTTAACTTGGCGACTTGAGTCCGGGTTAGAGCAATGGGAATTGTTACGTTGCCGGCTTTGTCTTTGTGGCCGAAACGCCTTACAAATTGTTTTAAAAGCTCGAGAATACGATGCTCGACTGAGCCCGCATTGAGTGTGTGGATTTTATCGAAGAGCACTTGTTCATGCAGCAGTAAGTTTTCACGAATCCAATTGTGAATATCGTTTGCTACCGCTTGATTCGAGCTTTGCAGCAGCGGCCGTAAGTACAGTTTTATTACTTCAGATTTATTGACCAGACATTTTGCGCTTCCAGGGTAACGGGTTTTTCCCATGATTGCAGAAATTCCTACTACGTCAGTTGGACCAAAAATGCCCATGCAAATTTCTTCATCACGATTCGAATAGCGCGTAATTTCAATAAAACCTTGGCAAATAATAACAAGAAATTCGCCCGGTTCACCAACATTCCATAAGGCCTGATTTTTCTGAAATTCACGTTTTACGCCTACAGCCGCCATTGCTTGTAGTGCATTTGTATTTAAATGCGCCGTACAGCGTAATTGTCGAAGTGTATTTTCTACAGCCAGAATCGATTGATTTGTAAAATGGTCTTTAGACATAAGTTGTATTCTTTAAAGTGCACTGATGTTTTGATGTTAGGTCAAAATATAATATTTCGCTGTGATTTAGATCATAACGACTCAAACTCTGCACCGTTACATTCTCATCAATAATAGAAATGCGATTTGAAATCAGTTGGGAGAATAATACGTGCTCACAAAATCACAGGCGAAGGCCTTCTTTGTTGTAGGAACCGCAACGCTGTCGTTGGTGTTTATTGGTCTTACGATAGACACTTTTCGAAAGGTGCCCACTCAGACTAATGCAGCGGCATTAACGCCGGCAGCCATCAGGGGTAAACACCTTTTTGATCACAAAAATTGTATGGGGTGCCATACGATACTTGGTGAAGGGGCTTATTATGCGCCGGAGCTGACCAAGGTTTATGAGCGTCGAGGTGAAGGTTTTATCAAGGCGATGTTGAAGAACCCAGAGGCGATGTATCCGGGGCAACGAAAAATGACGAATTATCATTTTAGTGATCAAGAGATCGATGACCTGACGGAGTTTTTAAAATGGGTTGGGCAAATGGATCTAAACGGCTTTCCACCAAAACCAGATTTGGGTGTGGCCGCAGCAGCGCCGTCCATTGCGCCATCAAACTCCGGCGCAAACGCTAACGCACAGAATACGTCAAAAGTAGTGCATCCACCAAATATATATAATCAGGTATGTATTGCGTGCCATGCACTTGGTGGAAAGGGCGGTAATGTTGGCCCAGCCTTAGACGGTGTGGGTTCCCGACGTGACGCTGAATATTTAAAAAAATGGCTACAAGACCCTCTGGCCGTTAAGGCCGATTCTAAAATG
>CAZYPH010000134.1:0-5936 GCA_964649095.1 uncultured Oligoflexia bacterium
CTAACGTAGCGCGAATGGCACAAGCTGAAACAGCTGTTGTGACTACCGCTGAAGCTTCAGTTGTTGGCGGAAGAGCGGCCGCTACCGGTCATGCGCTTAGGAATATGGCAGCATTGACTGAACGAGCAACTAACGGCCTGCGTAATGTAGCCTCTCGCTTACGTATACCTGCGTTAAGTAATTTTGCAGAGCGTGCCGGTGAAGTTGCCGTTGTGCAGCGCCGACTCGCCGAGGTCGGGGCCCAGTTCGCGCGTAATACCCGTTGGTATCAGGCAGGGCACTGGCTGCGTCGCATTCCCGGACCGGTCGGGCGTGCCGTTGATCAATACATGGCTTATCGCCATGGATTGGAGTCGATGGTGTTAGGAGTCGTAGGACGGGCCGCCGGACTAAACCCTGAACAAGCTCATGCAGCGTTGCGTTTAGCTCGAGCTCTGCAAGGCTCGACAAGTGGTTTGGGTGCGGTCTTAGGCAATCTCCAAGACGCCGATCAGCAATTGCAGGCTATACGTACGCAAATTACGCAAATGGCGGCTAGTCCACAAAATTCAGAGACCTCGACGTTATTGGCAAACTTACGCCAGCAAGAGGGTTCTCTCTTGCAGACGCTCAACCAATCACAACAAGAGTTTGCACACGCTCAGCAGGAACTTACCGAGTTAAGACGGCAAATAAATCTCTAACCCAATCAAAAACATGACCCCCGTCATATTGTTAAATCTATATGTAACCGAGTATTAAGTACTTGGGGGATTTATGACCGGCGAATTTGAAAGTCCGTTTGAGATCAGTGAAATGTTTTTTTCACGAACCGATAGTCAGGGCCGTATTCTATCAGGCAATAAAGTATTTCAACGTGTGAGCGGCTATGAGTGGGCCGAGATGGTTAATAAACCCCACAATATGATTCGGCATCCTGACATGCCAAAGGGTGTATTTCATCTATTTTGGTCGTGTCTGTTACAAAAAAAACCAGTCGGTGCGTATGTAAAAAACAAAGCGCAAGATGGGGGTATCTATTGGGTGTTTGCTTTAGCGGTGCCGCTAGCCGATGGGTATTTATCGGTGCGCATTAAACCATCGAGCCCTAGTTTTAATGCGGCGCAAAGCATTTATAAAGAGTTGTTGTTGTTCGAGGCTACGACCAAGACCTCACCAGAGAAATCACATCAAGAACTACTCAAGTATATACAAAAAAGTGGATATAAAGACTACCCGCACTTTATGCGAGAGTGTTTACTCGAAGAATTAAAGGCGCGCGAAGTAGCCTGTGGTAAAGGGGAACTCAAAACTTTTCGTGTCTTAGAGTTACTAAAAAATGCCTCAGAGGCTGGTTTGGCCCTGGCACGTGAGTCTCAGCGTATTGCGGCCTCTCATAAAAAAAATAAATTTCTGCCCCTAAATCTCGAGATTACATCGTCGTCCCTTTCAGCAGAAAATGCGGTGGCCTCGTTGTCTGTAGTGGCGTCGTCGTATCAAAAGCTTATGGGGGAGGTGCAGGTTGAGATTGAAAAATTCACACTGAGCGCGGCCGATGTTGTGGCGTTGCTTGAAGAGAATCAGCTTTTGATAAGCGCGCGGCATTTGCTCTCGGCCATTGTCGCGTTCTTCAAAACAGAATTAAACGACGGCACGCAGATCGATATTCCCGGTGAAACGCAGCGCCTGGTAACTGTCGCCGACGAGTATCAGTTTAAAGCGCAAGAAAGTATGGTGGCGGTTTTAAAATCACTGCAACAATTTAGCATGGTGTGTGCCTCGATGCGGTCGTCGATCACGGGTCTTGAGATCATGCGCCTCACCGGAAAAATCGAGGCCGCGCGCATCGGTTCTGCTAGTGAAGAGATTTCCATCATCATCGATCAGTTAAAGAAATTTCAGAGTCTCTTACTTGAGGTTCTTTCGGCGATTGAAGTTACCGGCACATCGTTACATGGGTATTCAAAAGAGCTCATGGAAGTTAGTGCCTAGTTGTATTCGTAGTATGTGATTTCAGTCATAACTCTTTGGTTGTTAAAGCAGGCAAACTGATTCTTAAACTTTGTCCGTCAGTTTTATCAGTGGAGACCCGTATGTCATCAAGCGTTCTTGAACAAAATGTCACAGAAAGTCCCTTTGGGATTGAAGAATTATTTTTCTCACGCACCGATTTGCAGGGCCGCATATTGGCCGGCAATAAAGTGTTTCAAAGGGTTAGTGGTTATGATTGGCAATCGATGCACCGTAAACCCCATAATATTATTCGTCATCCCGATATGCCGCGTGGTGTTTTTCACCTGTTTTGGTCGTATATTGAAAATCAAAAACCTATCGGCGCTTACGTTAAAAACCAGGCACGCGATGGCAGGCATTATTGGGTTTATGCTTTGGCCCTTCCGCTAACGAATGAGTATTTATCAGTGCGTCTGAAACCTTCTGGTAAGTTTTTCGATATTGTTAAATCAGTATATATTGATTTAAAGGAATTTGAATCAAAATCCGGCGTAACGCCAGAGGCTTCGCATAAAGAGTTACTGAGTCGTTTAAATGCACTCGGTTATTCTGACTACGCGCCGTTTATGATGGACTGCCTCTTAAATGAATTGCAGGCGCGAGATCAGGCTCTAGGTAAACCCCCTGCGATGATCTTGCTACTGCTACAAACAGCAGCAGAAAACAGTATGGACCTGCTAAAAAACACCGAGACCATGGTTCGTTCATTACAGGAAAATCAGTATTTGCCGTTAAACCTCGAGATTGCAAGTTCCTCGCTTGAGAGCACTGGCAGGGCCATTTCGGTTGTGGCTTCGTCGTACCAGAATCTAGTAACCCAAGTGTCAAAGGAGATGGCCCTGTTTAAGACGAACTCGGATAGTTTGGTAGCGCTATTACGCGACAATCAGTTCATGATGAGTATCAAATATCTTTTAGATCACGTGGTAGAGTTCTTTAAAATTGAAGATAACTCGGGCACCGAGATTGACGTTTCTCAAGAGAGTGCACGGTTAAACGATCTCGCGATACAGTATGCCCTGCGTGTGAGTAAAAGTGTGGGGGCGGTTGTTGATTCACTAAGTCAGTTTGCGAGTTCATGCGAAATCATGCGTTCGTCTGTTTCAGGGCTAGAGATCATGCGTCTAACCGGAAAAATCGAGGCCGCACGTTTAGGTGCTGCTAGCGATGAAATCACTGTGATTATTGGGCAATTAAAAAAGTTTCAAAGTTTGCTGTTAGACGTGTTGACCCAGATCGAAAGTACGAGCGGATCGCTGCGTGAATATTCGAATCGGTTGTTGGAGTGAGTAAAAAAGGTGATATATTACTTTATTTAGCAAGTTTTTGTATAGTAACGCATGAGCGATAGGCGCAGCTATCCTATTACAATTGTAGTGAATGATCGCCTTATTCCTGAAGTTATCATCGCCCGGAAGACCCCATCGAACTAGATAATAGAAAATACCGTGTGTTGTGGTTGCTCAAGAATAACAACTCGTTCATTGGCATTATGAATCCATTTCGGAGGTCCTAGTTTATGTAGTCCAAAAGCAGTAAAAAATTTCCTGCTGCAAAAAAATTAGAAGACGTGCGTGATCGTCTTTCTAAAGAAGATACCCTTGGGGAGATCGCTTCTTTCTGATGACGCCTCCGAAGTCGAGAGGGCAAAATACAAGGCCTGCGAAATAATCATTCGTTATCGGCAGAATGCGGGACTCAAACAAAAAGATCTTGCACGCCTACTCGCTAACGATGAAGCACGAATGAGCGAAGTTCTGCACTATAGAATTGAAAACTTCACGTTAGATCGTCTGATCGGTTACGCTCAGACACTGTATCCCCGGCTTAAGTTGAGTCTTGAGGCGGCGTAGAGACGACTCGTTATTTAGGTCGTCTATTAAATTCCAGAAAAATGCTACGCAATGCCTGTATTACATCATTTAATTCAACGTGGAGACGTGCAAAGTCATTTTGAATTTCTATGGGGTTGGAAGTTGTCAAGTAAGCATGAAGCTCATCGTCCCAAACGGACGGATGATAGCCATTCGTACTATTCAGCCAATTGTATAGTTGTTCTCGAAATTGATGTGGAATTTTTGCTAATAGCGAGTCTACGGCCGATCGGTAGTCGCGATTGGTGTAATAGAGTCCGTGGGCGATCTCATGATCTAGCGCAGAGGCGTTATCGATATGTGTAGCAATGATGTAAAAACGAGCGCCCGATCGCCATAGATTTCTAAACTGCCGCAGTAGTCGTTTTTCGTCAGGTGTGAGGAAGGGGAACTGACCAGTATAGAATGGAGTTAAAACACTGCTTGGAATATTGAAGCCCGCCCAATCAGAAAAATATGTGAATCGGCCGTTGTTAAGGCCTCGGTACCAGCGTTTAAAACAGCCCCTTGAAAAGACTAATCCCCTAAATTGTGGGGATTCATAATGTTCCTGAAATCGTAACATGGTCGCGGCCATGCGATTGTGATCGTCGAATGCCAGATGAAATACACGTGGAGTAGCCTCTTGAATCAAGAAATCTAATTTTTGTTGATAACCACTCAAAGCTGAATCGCAGACACGTTTGCGACTCGGGCTGGCGTGGGTGTTTGAGAGCACTAGAATATTAAGTAAAGCTAATAGTATATATATAAATACTGATTTATAGTCTCTTCTAAGTTGCAACGTCATCAACAGCTCCTAATTGAATTTTGCCTACCGTATCGGTACACTGCGAACATGAAAATTATAAAATCTCCACCACTAAAAATCGGAGACACACTGGGTGTCATGGCCTGTTCAACTCCGGTTAGCGCGGCAAATAGTGTGATCATAGATCGGTGCTACGACTTTCTAAAAAGTAAGGGCTTTAATGTTGTAGAGGCACCGAATTGTCGCAAGATGAGTGGGCATACGGCAGGCACGATTCAAGAACGGGTCGATGCGTTGCATGGATTTTTTCGAAATAAAAAAATTAATGGAATCCTTTCCTTTTGGGGCGGCTATCAGTCGCACCAGCTTCTAGAGTATTTGGATTATGATCTGATTCGCCGCAATCCAAAACCGTTTCTTGGTTATAGCGACACCACGTCGCTTCATGTTGGCATTCACAAAAAAACAGGTCTTGTTACGTTTTCAGGGCCAGCCGGTATTACGTTTGGTAAACCTTCGGTGCCAGAGTTTACGTGGAGGCATTTTGAGAATGTACTCATGGCACCTAGCCTGCCATTGCTATTAACTCCAAGTGCCGAGTACTCAGACAACAAGTGGTATGATGAAAAGCCTACGCCGCGTTTACATTTTAAATCGAATCCCGGTTGGAAAGTGTTTCGACCAGGCAAGGCCGAGGGGCGGCTGATTGGCGGTAATCTGGGCACGATGCTTCTGACTGCTGGTACCGAGTACTGGCCTCAGATGAAGGGTAAAATTCTGTTTGTCGAAGAAGATGAGTCGGAGTCATCGAAAACGCTCGACCGCATGTTCACGCAGTTGCGGCAGATGGGTGTTTATAAACAAATTGCAGGGCTAATCGTGGGCCGAATACACGGCGACGTAAAACTTTCGGATGCCGATTCGTTAGAAATGATTCTAAACGACGCACTGCGTGGCTACGCATTTCCCGTCATTACCGGTGTCGACTTCGGCCACACCGACCCACTAATTACTATTCCACTCGGCATCAAATGCCGCATGAACACTCGTAAACCTGAAATTGCATTTTTGGTTGTCACTCAAAAAGATATTTCAACTTCCCTTCTTGCGGCACAAGATTGAATCTATGCGATAGGATTTCGCCACAATCAAGGCAGTGAAAACTCAGATAGATTTCTTGGTCATAAATAACCCTTGTGCCCTCCTGAAAATTTTTTTGAATATCTGTCTCCTCCATCGTTCGATCTGGATGCCAGAGGGGCTGGTTGTCAACGCTGATCACCCTGTGGTGCTGGCATTCCGCCTCATCCGACTTGATG
>CAZYPH010000135.1:0-5794 GCA_964649095.1 uncultured Oligoflexia bacterium
GCGCAAAATCGTACGCCTTTCATTGCACGTACCGAAAATAGCTCGAGTGGCGGTATTCGCGTCGCAAATCCGTATGTGTGCTGTCAGTATGATTGGAGCCAATGGTTATCGACTTTTCGTGACGTCGGCGTCGTGATGCCGCCTGACGTGCCGGCTAGTGTGCGCGATCATAGTGCGCGTCGACGCTATCGACCGCTTGATGTGGCCTTCCGCGAGCGACCAGGCATTAATCCGAACCAAGTGTGCGAGCATGTGCGGGTCACACGCCAGCAGTACTTTCAACAATGTAAACTTGAGCGGGGGCGTGTCCGCCACTTGAATCCCAGTGAAGAGTCGACGGTGTACCAATCGCACGGTGCGCGGCGCTCAGGTGGGCGCACTCGTACCGATCGTGCCAACTATAACAATGCCCCGAATGGTTTTACCGCAGCAACCGCACTCGCCTGTGCGTGCGCGCAAGGGAATTCCGAGCGGGTGCAGCAGCGTTTTGGTGGGTACTTTCGAGACCAGCACTACTATGCTTCGTGCGATGACCAGGTGTTTTTGAGCCGAATTCAAAGACCGGCTGTCGAGTCGAGTGGTTTAGTGCGTGAGGGCCCGAATGGGAGACACGAAGTTACCATGCCCGACCATCCCGTGCGCGCCCGACCACGCGCGACAATGACCCCCGTTCAAAACTGATTTCTTGAGTTTCAGTCACTAAAATGTTTTCTAATGTTTATATGGCATTAGAAACAAAAACGCCCAAACCAGAGTGGCTCAAAGTTCGAGCTCCTGGCGGCGCCAAATATCTTGAAATTAAACAACAATTGCGCGATCTCAAACTACACACGGTGTGTGAAGAAGCCCGTTGCCCAAACATGGGCGAGTGTTGGAGTGGCGGCACCGCCACAATCATGTTGTTGGGCGATGTGTGCACTCGCGGCTGTCGATTCTGCGCCGTAAAAACAGGTCGTTTAAATGGCGTTGTCGACGAACAAGAACCGCTTAAAGTAGGTGGTTTGATTGCGTTGAGTGGTTTGGAGTACGTTGTTTTAACCTCAGTCAATCGCGATGATTTGCCCGATGGTGGCGCCAACCATTTTGCGCAAACCATTATCGAAATCAAAAAACGCTCACCGCATATTTTATGCGAGGCATTAGTTCCGGATTTTCAGGGGAGTATTGCCGCAGTAGAAACTCTAACGGCCAGTGGTTTAGAAGTTTTTGCGCACAATATTGAAACGGTCCGGCGTTTAACACCAAAAGTGCGCGACCGTCGTGCAACCTATGACCAATCGTTGATGGTTTTGCGAGAAGCTAAAAATAGCGCAGCGCAACAAATGCGCTCCGGCAAACGTTTGCAGCCGATGTATACTAAATCGTCTATACAAGTGGGCCATGGCGAGACCGTAGAAGAGGTGTACGAGACGATGCGCGATCTACGCACAAATGGCGTCGATGTCGTGACTTTCGGACAGTACTTGCAACCCACAAAAAAACACCTCAAAGTGGAGGAATACATTTCGCCGCTTCAGTTTAGAATCTACGAAGAAAAAGCTAAAGAAATGGGTTTTGCTTACGCCGCCAGTGGCGCCTTGGTGCGTTCCAGTTACAAAGCGGGCGAATATTTTTTAACTAATATGATCCGATCAAATGGAGGTTCTCAGTGAGTAACGTGATTGAATTTAAACTACCGGATATTGGTGAAGGCGTTCACGAGGGCGAGATTGTAAAGTGGTTAGTTAAAGCGGGCGATATTGTAAAAGTCGACCAGCCGTTAGTGGAAGTGATGACGGACAAAGCCACCGTCGAAATTCCATCAGCCGTCGAAGGCACCGTGCAGAGTGTGATGGCTAAAGAGGGCGATACCGTAAAAGTGGGTCAGTTGTTGTTGACGTTTGGTGCGGCTGCAGCCAGTGCGCCAGCGGCGCCATCGAAAGCGGCAGCGGCTACTGCTGCGCCGCTCGTTAATACGCCGCCTCCGGCTGCGGTGGCCCCTACAGTAGCTCAAGCCCCGGCGCCAAAATCGCCTACGGCGCAGGCTATCGCTTCGGCCAGTGCACCGACTTCGGCGGATGCTTATATGGCGAGTCCCGGTTTTGCTGGTGATTCTTCGACCGCTAGCCCGGCTACACGTCGTTTGGCGCGTGAATTGGGTATTAATTTATTAGGTCTTAAAGGCAGTGGCCCGAATGGCCGCGTTCTAAAAGACGATGTGCAAAATGCGGTCGGCGGCGCGGTCAATAGTGCCATTGTCGCGCGTTCAACAAGTGCTCCGGTAATGCCGAGCTATACTCCCCCAGCACGTTTAGGGCCCAGTGCGGGCGGCCCACCTGAGACGTTGGTACCATTCCGCGGTATTCGTCGAAAAATTTCAGAAGCGATGGTGTTATCGCGCACTACGATTCCTGAGTTCACGTACGTCGATGAAGTCGACGTCACCGAGCTTGTGGCGTTTAGAGCCGAAGCAAAAGAGTTGGCACAAAAGCGTGGCGTGAAACTTACGTATTTGCCGTTTATCGTGAAAGCGATGGTTGCGGCTTTAAAACAGTTTCCAAGCATGAACGCTTCGCTCGATGAACATAACGGAAATATTATATACAAAAATTACTATAATATTGGCATCGCCGTCGATACGGAACAGGGTTTAGTGGTACCAAACGTAAAAAATGCCGATCAAAAAAGTATTCTGCAAATCGCCTCTGAAATTCAAGATCTGGCCGAACGGGCTCGGCTCGGTAAATTGCAGCTCGATGAAATGAAGGGCGGCACAATTACGGTAACCAACCCCGGCCCAATTGGCGGTTTGTTTACAGCGCCAGTAATTAATTGGCCCGAGGTCGCGATTATAGGCGTGCACAAAATCATCAAACGCCCCGTGGTAAAAGATAACGCCATTGCCATCGCTGATATGATGTACCTTTCATTAGCGGTAGACCATCGTATCGTCGACGGCGCTACGGCCGCGCGTTTCTGTAACGTATTAATTGAATATTTGAGCCAGCCTAAAAAACTGATGCTCGATATGTATTAAAAACGGTATATAAGAGAATTTAAATATGTCTTCTAAAAGTTTTGATGTTGTGGTTGTGGGTGCTGGTCCTGGTGGTTACGTTTCGGCTATAAAGCTTGGCCAATTGGGCTTAAAAACGGCTGTAGTTGAACAAGACCAGTTGGGTGGTGTGTGTTTGAATGTGGGTTGTATACCATCGAAGGCGTTGATTCATGCCAGTTCGTTTTATGACAAAATGAAACACCATGCCGATGAGTTAGGCATTGATGCCGACGTGCGTGGCATTAATTTAGAAAAATTGATCACCTGGAAGTCAGGCATCGTAAAAAAACTAACGGGCGGCATTGGCGGATTGCTTAAGGCCAATGGTGTTGAAGTCTTGCGCGGTAGGGCCACGTTTGAGGGGCCCAACGCACTCAAAGTCGTCGGAAGTGAAACGCTATCCGTTACGGCGAAGTACTTTGTGATTGCTACGGGGTCGCGGCCGTTTGAAATTCCTGGTTTTAAAGTGGATGGCGTCAACGTCATCACCTCAACCGAAGCGTTAGATCTTAAAAAAGCCCCTAAACGTTTAGTGGTGATTGGCGGGGGTTATATTGGTCTCGAGTTGGGTTCGTATTTTAGCAAAGTCGGCTCAACGGTAACGGTTTTAGAAGGTGGCGATAGGCCATTAGCCGCCATGGATGCCGACTGTGTGAACGTCGTCACCCGTCGATTAAAAAAACGCGGTGTCACCATTGTTACGGGCGCTAAGGCTAAGGGTTACAAAAAGTCAGGCTCTGGTAAAGCGGCTTCGTTAGTCGTTGCGTACAGCGATGCTAGTGGTGAGCAGTCGGTCGAGTGTGATGCCATTTTAGTAACCGTCGGTCGTACCCCCAACTCTGAAAATCTAGGTTTAGAGCGCCTAGGTCTAAAACCCAATGCACGTGGCTTTATCGAAGTCGATGCCCAGTGCCGCACCAAGGTGCCCCATGTATTTGCGATTGGTGACGTAGCCGGTGGTATGATGTTGGCCCACAAGGCGTCAAAAGAGGGTCTGGTAGCGGCTGAAGTGATTGCCGGTAAAAAGGCCGCTTTTGATACAAAAATTATTCCGGCCGTTGTATTTACCGATCCTGAAATCGCCGCCGTAGGTTACACGTTGGCCGAGGCGAAACAGGCTAGTTTTGATGCACATGAAGCGTCGTTTCCGTTCGGCGCTTTGGGTAAAGCATTGGCATCGGGTGAGTCGGATGGTTTTGTAAAAGTCGTGGCTGATCGTAAAACACAGCGGCTTTTGGGTGTGCACATGGTCGGTGCCGAGGCGAGTGCGTTGCTTGGTGAGGCCGGTCTGGCGCTTGAAATGGGCGCGGTGTTAGAAGACTTGGCGATGACCATCCACGCGCATCCTACTTTGCCAGAGGCCTTGATGGAGGCCGCGGAAGTCGCGTTAGGCCACCCCATACACATCGTGTTGAAGAAATAATTTATGAAAATCTTAGACCTCACGACGCAAAAACTGGGCTTACAATCGTTCTCTGATATTTGGCTCTTGCAGCGCGAGTTGGTTGAAGCGCGTGCGGCTGACCTGATCGACGATACGTTAATTTTGGTCGAACACGAACCGGTTTACACCGTAGGTCGGGCGGTCACTACGGTGGCGCGCGAAGAGCAAACGGCTGCAGCATTGGCGACGGGTGATGTGGTTACTTTCCCCAGTGAAATCAAAGTGCCGCGCGTGGGATCGGTACCCGTATTCGCCGTCGAACGCGGCGGGCAATGGACGTACCATGGCCCAGGCCAGTTGGTTGGTTACCCGATTTTTAAATTACACAACCACGACCTCAGGCATTTTCTACGCGAAACCGAACAGGCCTTGATGCAGGTTTTGAAGAAAGAATTCCATCTCGATGTCAAACCATGCCCCGAAACGCTGCTGCTCGAGCCTAATCAACTACAAACCGGTGTTTGGTTGCACGACCAGAAAATTGCAAGCCTCGGCATCTCGGTGCGTAAGTGGGTCACCTATCATGGTTTCGCTTTAAATGTGGCGCCTGATTTGCGTTATTTTGAAGCTATTGAGCCGTGTGGTTTTAACGGTTCAGTAATGACCAGCATTCTAGCGCACCTCGACCGCGTCGGCAGTAAGATGAGCAGTAGTGGTCGCGCGGAGCCGGCCATCGACCTCATGACCCGCGCCAAACGGGCCGTCATGGACGAGTTTACGTGGCGTTTTGGGGATGCGACTACGACCGCGGCAAACCCCGTGCTCCCAACAAACAACACCACCCTACCAACTTGGAAAGCCTTAACACCTGATTTGTTGGAGCGGTTGAGGAACGTGTAAGCTACGCAGCGTCTTCTTTTTCAAGACGCTCGGCGATCCATATTTTTAACAAGGTTTGGTAGCCGATTTCGCCCTTTCTATTAGCCACTTTTCTAAGGCGTGACACCATTGATCGCGGTAGTCGAATGCTGGTTGATATGCCAGGCGATAGTTTTGTCTTAGTTTCGGGGATTACCACAACCGATTTGGACTCATCCCACTCGTTGGGATCATACTGATAAGAAGAAATGGAGTTCGTCTTTTTAGAGAGTGCTCGTTTATGGTTTTTTTTCATAAATCCCATCCTGTAATAATGCGTGCTTCGTTTTTTCCGAGATCTTCAAATATAAGTCTAAGCGAGCGACCGCTATTAGTGCGGCCATCGATACGGTAGCGTTTTGGTCCGTGTTTCTTTTTATTGGGCGTAATTAGTTCATCCGGAAAAAGGCCCATCTGCTTTGTCGCTCAGTCGGCGAGTTCCTGCGCTGGCCGTT
>CAZYPH010000136.1:0-5711 GCA_964649095.1 uncultured Oligoflexia bacterium
CAAGTGCGGCGGTAGACTCGGTTAAGACCTGTATACGGGCAGTTGCCGCCATCGTTACAGTGTTCGGGTCGTTAGGGTCCATTCTCGGACTAGGTCTGCGCGCAGGGGGCGCCGCTGCAGGCGTTGGAGCGGGCGATGGGATTGCTGTCAAAACAGGAGTAGCAGGCGCTTCAGCATCGGGCGCCGGGCCAACAGGTGCTGCCGGAACTAAGAGCGCTGGCATCACGACTTCGCCGGTATCGGCGGTGATAGGCACGGCCGCTGTGGGGCTGCTAGCAGCGGGCGCATTATTGCTAGAGCTGTTCGTGCCCATTAACGCTAATTCGGGCGCAGCGGCTGGTGGATTACCAGCAACGGCTGCTGTTCCAAACGGCGCGGTATGCGCGCCGCTCGCTGCAGAAGCTGCGCGTTCTGCGGCAGCAGATGCTACTGGAATCCCCCAACCCCCTACAGGAGTGGGGCTGCGCAGGACGCTAACGGGAGTTGGACTAGGAGCGGCTGCTGGGGCGTCTGCTACTGGGGCATCCCCACCAAAAAGATCGGTCAAAATTTCACGTCCCACCGCTACAAGAGCGTCGGGGAGCGTCGTTTCGTTGGTTGTCGCTGCTGGTGTTTCTGGCGTAGCAGGGGCAGGTGCGACCGGTTCACCCGCGGGCGGATTAGCAGGCGGCGGCGCGCTGCCCAGAGTCGCTAAACACTCTGTTGTCGAGGCCTCAGGTTCAGCCGCTGGTGCGCCGGTAATCGCCGTTGCTAGAGCAGCGTGTATTGGGTCTGCGAGATCTTGATTGAGTGCGTTGGGTGCTCCGCCAAAATTACGTCCACTCCAATCGAATGGTTGCTCTATCTCGTCATGCAAATCCAAAATTTCTACGTCTGGAGCCGATCCATCTTCATCTCGTGTTGGTGTGCCTGCTGGTGCCTCACCATCCGTTGCTGAGAGGTCAAATTGATCAACAATCGATCGACGGCCGTCAGCTGGTGCCGCTGCTGGTGGGGGCGAAGTCGGTGAGTCGATAGGGCTAGTCGGACGGCTAGGTCGCGGTCGCCAAGCTCTCGGGTCGCGACGTCTCGGAGCGTTTCCTGAAGTAGGGGCTGCTGGACCTACGGTTGGAGTTGATTGGAATCCTAACGGTAACGGTAGTTGTTCACCCACTCGACCGGCACGTGAGCGGGGTGTTGTCGGTTCGGTAAATGGTAAGCTCAATTGTTCGCCCCGAATCGGTAATGGCGGCGGTGTCGCCACTTGTGGAGCGGCTGTCGCGGCCACGGCCGGAGGCGGTGCTAAAGCTTGGGTGCCCTGAGCTGGGGTTGTAGCCCGGTTAACAGCGGCTGGTGTGCCGAAAACCTGCGTGTGTGTAATTGGCTGTGCAGCTGCCGGCGTGGCCGCCGTAGGCGCCGTGGCGGGTGTCGTTGTTGTTGGTGCTGGTGCTGGTGCCGTGCCGCTTGGTTGTTCTACGGTAGGCGCGCGTGGACCCACGAGTGTTGTGGTGCGCGGGCGTACCGTTCCGCCGGTGACCGCAGGCTGCGCTGGTGGAGGCGTGTCTCCTGACGTACTTGCTGCCGGAGCGGCTATCGGATTCTCTGGCGGTGCCTCAATCCTAGTACTTGTTTGAGATTCGGTTACTTGCCCATTTGGGTTTAAATTGTATACCGTGCGGTCCACGACTCTGGTGTTGTTACTCCCTAGCGTTAAGACGTCGACGATCAATTGACCCACACGATGTTCTCGAACGGCGCCGGGGCCTTGTAATAACACCTCAGCACCGGTGGTCGCTAACAGGGGCAGAAGTAATTCTGGGGGTAGAATTTCGTTCACCACACCAAAGGCCGTAGGTTGGGCACGAGTCTCTAAAAAAGCACGGCGGCCTCGGAGAACTAACCTCGCACCAAAGTTTTCTAACCAAGTTTGAAAAGCACCCATCCGTTCAGAAGAAAACGCTTCCTGCTGAGCAAAAGCGGTCGGTGCGCCTCGGAATAAACGTTGCCAGCGCGTTGGTTCTGTTAACAGGTTTGGGCCACCCATCCCAAAATATTGTGCGATGGTGACTTGGAGTTCGCTAATGGCTGCGGCTTTATCTGACTCCGATGTTGGGTCTGTGATTCTTGTAGAAAGCGCCTCAAATTGCCCAAGCCATTCGTTGGGTGTGTCGGCAGTAGGTGCCCCTGCGAGCGCTACACGACACTGTAGCCCCTGCCAAACATCAATCTCGTTCGATTGAGCCGTTTGGGGTACTAACAATGCCAGCGTGGTGATTGGTAAAATCAGGGTTTTTAACAATAAAATTCGAAAAATTTGAGGAAAATAACGCATACAGAACATCTCCAGCGAGAACGTATTAGCACGTTGCGTTATTTGTCGAAAGGGGTTTCTGACTTATTTTGTCAAATGATGCCCATGGTTATGGTCGGTAGGATAGGGGGCCGCGTTCGCCGCGTTCCGGACGGCCCCCGTTTTAAGACTAAAATCTTAGAACAAGCGCGTGCGGATGCCCTCTTTTTGGAAAAACTTACGGATAGCGTCCTGATCGAGCGGTTCTAGGCGCCACAAGAGCTTGTGTAGGAGCTGAAGTGTTTGTTTGCCTTCTTCCGTTTGGGTCTTTTGTGTCAGAACTTTTACGTCGTTTGTGATGACAATTAAATTGTTAATCAACTGCGATAGGTCGGTTTTGAACATTTTAGACTTTTCAATACCCTGGAACGTCTTGTTGATGTTCGCTGAAAGGTCATAGAGGAGTTTGATCGATTTGTTGATATCACCTTCATTTTCTTCAATGACTTGTTTGATTTTACCGGCCAAATCAAAGCTCTGCGAAATGAGTTGGTCGATACGTGGTGGGTCTATGCCACGTAAAACATCACCATTTTTTAGCGCCTCGGCCTTGGCGGTACCCGGGGTGATTTCTAAATAACGTTCGCCAATCACACCAGCCAAGTTGATATAAAATTTCGAGTCCTGCCGTAAGCCCGACATGGCTTCGTTCGCAACGGAAACTTTAAGTTTCAGCGGCGTTAAAATGGTCTCGTCGGTAGCCGCACTAGTCGACGTGTCGGGTACAAAAAATTCAATTTTTTCTACTTTGCCAACTTTAATGCCCGCGACCCGAACGGGGCTTCCGACATCGATGCCGCCGGCGAAATTATACGTTACGAATAACGTAGTCGACCGCTTGAATGGGTTGTTAGCGCCCAAGAGCCACGCAAAAACCGCTGTTAAAACCAGGGTCATCGCCAATAAAACGCCTACTTTGGCTTCGTTTGAAATTTTCATGTTGGTTCCATTCTCTCTATAAAAAGCGCTAATATAGAATAATTGAAAAAGCAAAAGTCAGTACAAAGTCTAAAATAATCACCAAAACTGTAGACGTTACGACGGAGTTCGTTGTGGCGGTGCCCACGCCTTCAGCGCCGCTTTCGCAGGTGAAGCCGTAAAAACACGAAACAATTGGTACTACGGCGCCGAAGACCATGGCTTTGATCATTGCTGAAAATAGGTCTTGGTAACTGACAAATTGTGCTGCGGCATTGACGTATTCTAAAAGTGTAAAGTGGTAGCGAAACATAGCCATTAGCGTTCCACATAGTAGCGTCACAAAAATAGCAATCAACGTGAGGCACAGTGAGACGACGATGGTGGCCACAAAACGTGGGTAGACTAAAAACTCGACGGGGTCTAAGTGCAACAGGCGCAGGGCATCGATTTGTTCGGTGATTTTCATGGTACCAATTTCAGCGGTCGTAGCCGCACCAACTTTCGACACGAGTAATAACGCCGGAATCACAATGCCTAGCTCTCGAAAAATGAACTGACCCGAAAAGCCCGGAAGCATTTCTACCGTGTGCAGCGCGTGGTCCATCTGAAACGCCAGCTCCGCTGTGACCACAAAACCAGCAAAGGCTGTAGACACCGCAATAATCGATAACGACTGCACACCAATTGTATACATGTGGCCAATAATCTCGCGGTACCGATAGGGACCTCGAACGCTGACTAAAATAGTGCGAAGCCCTAAACTAATAATCTGCGTGAGTGTAAACGTAAGACCACTAATGTAACGCGACAGTTCATTGAAGATGGCAGTCATATTAAATATGCCCCCACAGTTCTAACACTTCATGAAGGCCTGATAAAAAGAGCGACGAAAACGCATTCGCCAACACAATCAACAAATGTGTGTAGACGGCGCAGTTTGTGACCGCACGGCCAACGCCTTTAGCTCCACCGGTCGTATGGTAACCCCGGTACGTGCTTACAGTAGCCACAATGGTGCCATAAAAAGACGATTTAAAGACGCCGCAAAACACCGTCCAAGAATTCGTGAATCGCGGCACGCTTTGTAAATATTGTAAAAAGTTAATATTATAATTGATGTCGGCAATTAATAGACTACCGGCAAGGCTTACGACCAATCCAAAAACTAATAACAAAATCGAACATACTAAAATAGCTATATAACGAGGCAAAACAATATATTGCAGAGGGTCTTTGCCTAAACATCGAATCGCATCAATTTGTTCGGTGACGGCCATTGTGCCTAATTCTGCAGTCGTAAAGGCGCCGATTTTTCCGGCGAGAAGAAACGATATAATCAGCGGTGCGACCTCACGCACACAGGCCGACGTATTGAGGCCACCTAAAATAGAGGTCGCGTCGTATTTCGAGAGCATTAAATGCATCTGAATTACGATGATGGCCCCTACAAAAAAACCTGAAAAACATACCGTGGTTACGCTACGCATGCCCACGTTGGCCAACTGTTCGAATACTAATTTGCGAAAGGCCGTGCGCTCGGCACAGCTTTGTGAAAACACGGCAAAATGGGCTTTGATTAAAGCCCATACAAATAAAAACATGCCGCCAAGTTCATGAAAGAAACGCATCATAACGAAAGTTCTCCAACGGCTTCTTTTAGAAAATCCACAATCAATGGAATGTGCGACTGTTTGACGTTTTCGACGGTGTCCTGCAATAAAACCTGCCCTTGATCTAATACCAAAACTTTATCGGCGATTTGCAAGGCACAACCCATGTCATGGCTTACAACAATCGAGGTGACGTTGAGCTGTCGTGAGAGGTCGAAGATCAACGTATTAATGGCTGTTGTGGTGATCGGGTCTAATCCGGTAGTTGGTTCATCAAATAACAAGTATTTAGGTTTAGCGGCAATCGTTCGCGCTAAACTAATGCGCTTTTGCATGCCGTAACTGACTTCGTTTGGTTTGCGAGGGAGAATGCTCGCGTCCAGATGCACTAGCTTCAAACATTCCAATACACGCTGTCGTCTAGCGTCGGCCGTGTAGAGGTCTAAAGCAAATCCAATATTGTTTTCGATGGTTAACGAATCTAGAAGGGCGGGGTGTTGAAATACCATGCCGCACTCCAAACGCACGGTGCGTAGTTCGTTTTCGGATAAAGTTTGCACGTCGCGGTTATTAACGATGATGCGTCCCGCATTCGGTTTCATGAGGCCCACAATGTGCTTTAAGGTGACCGATTTCCCGGTGCCAGAGCGGCCCAAGATGAAACAAATTTCACCTGTGGCAACGTCAAAACTCACGTCGTTCAACACCGTCTTTGAGCCAAAACTTTTTGTAACGTGTTTAAAAGAAATCGACATCGTAGCCCTCGGGTAAATCGCTTCTAAAACGCAACTGGTCGTGACGTCGCTGAGACGGTGTGGGATTTTCGGTGTTCAGACGGTCGGTGAGCGGGC